>JANNYZ010000091.1:0-56467 GCA_031410335.1 Polaromonas sp.
AAGCGCTGCTGTGGCTCAAGCCCAGCAATCACGCTGGCTTTGAGGTTTTGCTGTGAATAGTGCTCAATGTCCTGAATCTTGCGGCGGTCACGAAACTCGGCAATCGTGATGGCATTGCCTTCGCGACCCGCACGGCCGGTACGACCAATGCGGTGAACGTAGTCTTCAGCCTTCATCGGCAAGCCGTAGTTGATGACGTGGGTAATTGTCGGCACATCGAGGCCACGTGCGGCCACATCAGTTGCCACCAGCACCTGTACACGGCCATCACGGAAAGCCATCAAACGGCGGTTGCGCAAGCCTTGGCCCAGCGCGCCGTGCAACGCCACAGCACTAAAGCCGTCTTGCACCAAATCATTGGCCAAGCCGTCGCATTCAACCTGCGTGCAGGCAAACACAATCGCCTGGTTAATGGTCGTGTCGCGCAGCAAATGGTCGAGCAGTTTGCGCTTGTGCGTCATGTTGTCAGCCCAATGCAGTGACTGGGTAATTGACGCATGTTTTTCATGCGGTGAGTCAATCTCAACGCGCTGCGGCTGGCGCATCACGCGGGTGGCCAGTTGCATAATGCGCGGCGCAAACGTGGCGCTGAACATCATGGTTTGCTTGCGCTCGATGGTGAGCTGGTTAACTTCGGTCAGGTCATCGGCAAAGCCGAGGTCAAGCATGCGGTCAGCCTCGTCAACCACCAGGAATTGAACCTGGTCAAGTTTGATTTGCATGCTGCGCTGCAAGTCAAGCAAGCGGCCCGGCGTTGCCACCACCAAGTTGGCGTTTTGCAACTTGGCAATTTGCAACTGGTAAGGAATACCGCCCACAACGTTGGCAATACGCAAGCCACGGCAATGGCGTACCAGGTCAATCGCATCGGCACAAACCTGTTGGGCCAGCTCGCGGGTTGGGCACAAAATGAGCGCACCAGGTGTGGCGGCTTTGAAGTTGCGCATGTTGGTCGGGTCTTTACGCTTTGGCTTTTTGGCGGGGGCTTCGCCGCGGGCAATGGCCTCGGCGCTCAAGCGCTCGAACTCGGCGCGCTCATCACGCTCGGCCTGCTCTTGCTGTTTCAGCAGTGTGTGCAGCACGGGCAGCAAAAACGCAGCGGTTTTGCCGCTGCCGGTCTGGCTGGACACCAACAGGTCGGTGAATTTTGCTTTTTTGTCTGCATTTTCATCGTCCAATGCCTGCATGGCTTTGGGGATGGTCGCCATTTGCACAGCGGTCGGCTGGGTAAAGCCCATATCTGCAACAGCTTGCAGCAGTTCTTTCGCCAAGCCGAGTTTTACAAAGCCGTTTGGCTCTGCCACGATGGCGTCCAGAGATGTTTCCAGCACGCCAGGGGCTTCAGTAAAGTCAGGTGTATTGGAAAAGTCAGCAGCGCCGGAATTTTCAGCGTCAAAGTTTGCTTCGGCAAAAGAATCGCCGCGAGCCTCAAAAGAGTCAGTCATGTTTTTCTCACTAATCAGCTGCGTGTCTGTTTTTACAGAACGCAGCAGAACTTGCACGGCCCGCTGTTGCAGGCCGTTTCGTTCATGGTTAATAAAACATCAACCATCAAACGAATATGCGAATCAGGTCAAAAACTTTGCCCGAGACGGTGACTCAATCAAAAGAGTCAACAAGTGTGAGGTAGATGTACAAAGGACCTGCACCCGTGTGCTGATCCAAGCCCATGACTATAGCACAGATTAGGGGTTTGTACTAGGCGCCATTTTTTGAGCGTGAATGCGACAGGATGTGCGCCCATCACTTTAAAAAATACTCTCTGTAATGCTCCAGCTCGTCAATCGACTCATGTACATCAGCCAGCGCTGTGTGTTTTTGCTGCTTTTTAAAAGAGTTGTACACCTCGGGGCGCCACCGTTTGGCCAGTTCTTTAAAAGTGCTGACGTCGATGTTACGGTAGTGCAGATAGGCCTCCAGCTTGGGCATGTACTTGACCAGGAAACGCCGATCCTGGCTGATGGTGTTGCCGCACAGGGGGGACACGCCTTTGGGCACATATTGGGCGATGAATGCGAGGATTTGCGCTTCGGCATCCGCGTCCGTGATGCTGCTGGCCTTGACCTTGTCGATCAAGCCGCTTCTGCCGTGCGTGCCTTTGTTCCACTTATCCATCTGATCTAAAACTTCGTCAGACTGGTGAATAGCCAGAACCGGGCCTTCAATTCGGGGAGTGAGCTGGGGGCCGGTGACGATGATGGCGATCTCGATCAGGCGTTCTTTTTCGGGGTCCAGCCCCGTCATTTCGCAGTCAAGCCAAACGAGGTTCTGGTCGGATTTTCTCAATAGGGTTTCAGTTTCAGTCATCTTGTGATTCTCGCCGATGACCTAAACTGCCAGCCATGTTGAATTATTCTTTCTTGTTTACTCTGGTGTTCGCTAGCATGCTGGTGTTGGGCCTAGTCGTCAGGTTCTATTTAGCAACCCGGCAGATTCGTCATGTGGCACAAAACCGGGGGATCGTACCGGCCGCATTTGCGCACACCATCTCGCTCGAATCACATCAGAAAGCAGCCGACTACACCGTTACCAAGGCTCGGTTTGGTTTGCTGGAGATGGCCTTTGGTGCAGCCGTGCTGCTTGGCTGGACGCTAATGGGGGGGATTGACGCGCTCAACCAGTTCATCAAGGCTGCTGCTCTGGCCAGCTACGGTGACCTGGTGCCGCAATTGGCGCTGCTGGCGGCGTTCGGCATCATCAGCGGAGTGCTGGACTTGCCTTTCACGCTATACAGCACGTTTAGCATTGAAGAGCGCTTTGGCTTTAACAAAATGACTTTCAAGCTGTGGCTCGCTGATACGGTCAAGGGTGTGCTGGTGGGTGCCGTGATTGGCTTGCCTGTCGTGGCGTTAATCCTGTGGCTCATGAGCAGCGCGGGCAGCTTGTGGTGGCTATGGGCGTGGGGTACTTGGATGGGGTTTAATTTGCTGGTGCTGGTGCTCTACCCTACCGTGATCGCGCCGCTTTTTAACAAGTTCAAACCGCTGGATGACGAAACTTTAAAGACGCGGGTAACGGCGCTGATGCAGCGTTGCGGCTTTGCGGCAAAGGGTTTGTTTGTGATGGACGGAAGCAAGCGGTCAGCTCACGCCAATGCATACTTCACCGGCTTTGGTGCGGCAAAGCGGGTGGTGTTTTACGACACACTGCTTAAGCAGCTCAACCCGGCAGAGGTGGATGCAGTGCTGGCACATGAGCTGGGACACTTCAAGCACAAGCACATCATCAAACGTATCGTCGGCATGTTTGCGATGAGTTTGGTCGGTTTTGCGCTGCTGGGCTGGTTGTCGTCGCAAGTCTGGTTTTATACAGGGCTTGGCGTGCAACCCAGCCTGAATGGCTCAAACGATGCCTTGGCACTACTGCTGTTCATGCTGGTTGTGCCTCTTTTCAGCTTTTTTGTATCGCCAGTGTTTGCGCAGTTCTCCCGCAAGCATGAGTTTGAAGCCGATGCTTATGCCGTGGCCCAGACGCAAGCCAGGGATTTGCAAAGCGCGTTGCTCAAGCTGTACCAGGACAACGCCAGCACACTGACACCCGATCCTATGTTTGTGAAGTTTTATTATTCGCACCCGCCTGCGTCAGAGCGCTTGGCCCGAATGAATACCGCTGGAGCAAGAGCATGACCAACCCCATACACAACAACCGCAAAGCCCTGAGCGCCACTGACATCGTGACGCAACTGACCAAGCTCAATGGCGAACACGCACTGCGGTGGCGATTGATAGATGGCGCGCTGGAGAGAACCTACACGTTCAGAAATTACCACGAGACAATCGGGTTTGTAAACGCACTGGCTTTCATAGCCAACGCGGAAGATCACCACCCTGACCTGGCCGTGAGCTACAGCAAATGCACCGTGCGCTTCAACACCCATGATGTGAATGGCATATCGGTCAGTGACTTTTTTTGCGCGTCAAAAGTTGACGCCTTGCTAAGCCAGTGAGATTGATTGTTTGAGCAAGAAAACGCACTCAACTCAGAGCACCCTGGCGGGCACGCAGCAGGGTCTGGTAGTGGCGGGTTTTGGCCGACATGTGCTCGTTGAAACTGTCGATGGCCAACGCATCATTTGCCATCCACGCGGTAAAAAAGGTCAGGCGCTGGTAGGCGACAGGGTGCGATGGCTGCCCAGTGAAGACGAAGGCACAATTGAAAAAATTGAAGAACGCAGCAATGTGTTCTATCGGCAGGATGAGCTGCGCACCAAGTCGTTTGCAGCCAATCTGGACCAAATACTGATCCTGATCGCAGCAGAACCGGAATTTTCCGAGAGTCAGTTGACGCGCGCGCTGATCGCGGCTGAAGCCGCAGGCATCACGCCCATCATTGCACTAAATAAAAGTGATCTGGCGGAGCCTTTCGGCAGAGCTTGGACCAGACTCTTGCCTTACGGCTCGATGGGCTACCAGATGCTACCCCTGGCGATCAAGCCCAAGCTGGAGACTGCTGTTGACGCCGCTCAGACCGATCGGTTGATGGCTTTGCTGAAAGGTAAAAAAACACTGGTGCTGGGACCATCAGGCTCGGGTAAAAGCAGTTTGACCAATCTGCTCATCCCTGCGGCCAAGGTATTGACAGCAGAAATTTCCCAGGCGCTCAACTCCGGCAAACACACCACCACCAGCACGACCTTGTATTGGATAGACGCCGCTCGAAACACGGCGTTGATTGACTCACCAGGTTTCCAGGAGTTTGGCCTGCATCACATTGAACCCATGCAACTAGCCCAGTTGATGCCTGACTTCAAGGCTCACGCTCAAAATTGCAAGTTCTACAACTGCACGCACTTGCATGAACCAGGTTGCGGCGTGATTTCAGAAATTAATTCGGGCGCTGGCCCCGCAAATATAAGCGCAAACCGCTATCGTTTATATAGCGAATTATTTGCAGAACTGTCTCAGACGCGTTATTGAAAAGCCTGGCTAACCCAGCAATCTGGCCAGCGTCAGCAACGCCAGCAGCACCATCCACAACACAACAGAACGCCACACCAGCCCAACAATGCTGCGCAGATGGGCGACTTCGGGTTCACGGCCTGGCGTGGCCTGCGTTGCCGTATCAAGCGTGCTGACGTTGGCTGCCAAAAAGCCCGCAGAGGCGCTGGGATCAAACCTGGTTTGCAGCGCGGCCCCACCCAAACGCACATTGACGGCTCCTGAAGTAGCCGCCAGAATAATTCCGTCGTTGTGGTTTTCCAGCGTGAGTTCTATGTGGTCATTCCGTTCATTGATCTGTTGCCCGCTCGAAAACCGCTGCGCATAGTTGCGCCAGGCGTCAATTGCATCTTCAAAACTGCCAACCACCGCGAACCCCAACGACGTCACGCGAGCCGGCACGTAGTCAATCACACCCCAAGCTATGCTGGCAGCCATTTGCAAAGCCGGGCTGGCGCTCTCACCGGCTTGCAGCGACTTGCTCTTGTAACGCCAGTAGCGAGTCACAAATTCGCTCACGCGGTACAGCACCGCCCCCGCGGGCCCCAAGCCCAGCGCCGCCAGCACTGAAAACCAGCCCAGCACGCCGAACACATGGCGGTGCGCAGCCAGCACCGAATATTCAATCACATGACGGACAATTTCACTGCGCGGGAGTTCACTGGCATCGACCTGTCGCCACTCGGCCAACAGTTCGCGGGCGGCATTTTCGTCACCATCGTCAAGCGCGTCACGTATGTCCGTAAAGTAATGGCTGAATTGACGAAAGCCGAGCGTAACGTACAAGATACCCACGCTCCACGCAAATGCCAGCAGCGGCGTCACGTACCAAAGCGCCCAGTGAATCAGTAATGTCGCCAGGCTGGGCAGCATGACGGCTACCGACCAGGCGATCCAGCCGTGTTGCGGTTTGCCCGCATCCAGGTTACGGCTGGTCCAGCGTGCCCACGCTCGGAAAGTCGCATGAATCCAGTTGCCCCGAGCCATTGGACGGGCTTGTTCAATCAGCAGAGCGAATAAAACCGAAAAGAAACTCATGCCAAATGATAACTGTCAGGCTGATAAAAATCGATACAAATTGCGCAGCATGCCTGCTGTAGCGCCCCAAATAAAGCGCTCTTTCAATCGGCCGTCATCTTGCCTGACGGCAGCATCAAGATACGGCATTGACAACCACTCACGCGTCACGCCATCAAACTCAACCGCATGTCGGCGGTGGTTGGCAGGGTTCATCAAATACGCCAGCGGCACTTCAAACACGTCGGCCACCTCAGCAGGGTTGGGCTGCAGCACAAAGCCGGGGGTAACCAGTGCCACCACCGGCGTAATGATGTAGGCCGTGCCCGTCACGTAAACAGGCAATGTGCCCAGTATCTCTGTGTGGCTGCGCGGCAAACCGATTTCCTCTGTCGCTTCCCGCAGGGCGGTGTCTGTCGCATCTGTATCTGTGTTGTCAGTACGCCCACCCGGCAAAGCGATTTGGCCCGAATGGGTCGACAAATTGGTGGTTCGCTGCGTGAGCAACAGCATCAGTTCATCGCGCATGACCAGCGGCAGCAGCACGGCGGCCAAAGAGGGTTCACGGTCTTCAAACTTTTTTTCGACACTGTGCTCTGGCGTCCAGACGGGGGGGGTCGCAAACCGCTGGCGCAGTGCGTCCGGTTTGAGGCGATCTGTCGCAACACCTTGAAGATGGTCATCGACGCCCTGCACAGGGATGCTGCGCGGGTCAAATTTGGGTAAGGGCTTCGTAAATTGCATGATGAATCCGCATAAAAAAAGCCACTCAACAGAGTGGCCTCTTTAAAACGCGAGGGGCTGTCAAGCCGCTCGCTCAGGCGGCTTTAGCGCCCAGTTTTTCTTTGATACGCGCTGACTTGCCGCTACGGCTACGCAGGTAGTACAGTTTGGCGCGACGCACATCACCACGGCGCTTGACTTCGATCTTGGCGATCAGTGGACTGTAGACCTGAAAGGTACGCTCGACGCCTTCGCCGTTCGAAATTTTGCGAACAATGAAGCTGGAGTTGAGGCCGCGATTGCGCTTGGCAATCACAACGCCTTCAAAAGCCTGCATACGCTTGCGGGTGCCTTCAACCACGTTGACGCTGACAATAACGGTGTCGCCGGGAGCGTAAACAGGGATGGTTTTGTTCAGGCGAGCAATTTCTTCTTGCTCAAGGATTTGAATCAGATTCATGACAGTTCCAATTTACTTTTTCGTTCATTCACGCGCTACGCTAAAGACCGCAAATCTGGGTTGCAATAACTCCAGTTGCAGTGGCCGCCAGAGGACCGAAAAGCCTTTGATTATAGCAATTTATGGCTTGGGCACTGATTTTTCAGCCACAGTTGCCAAAAAAACCTCGTCTTTGGCGGTCAATTGGCCTGCCATTCGCGCTTTTTGAACCAGCTCAGGCCTCTGTTGCTGCGTCAAACCCAGCCGTTGCTCACGCCGCCACCGCTCGATATGGGCGTGGTTGCCCGATATCAGTACATCAGGCACGGCTTGGCCCTGCCAGTCTTCAGGCCGGGTGTAGTGTGGACAGTCGAGTAAACCATCCAGCGCCGGGTTAAAGCTGTCCAACTGGTGGCTGCCCTCGTCATTGAGCACTCCAGGTTGAAGGCGCGCCACAGCATCGAGCAGCGCCATGGCGGCAATCTCACCACCTGACAACACAAAGTCGCCCAAGCTGATTTGGTGCGTGACGTAGGTGTCGATAAAACGCTGGTCAATGCCTTCGTAACGGCCGCAGATCAGCACAGCCCCTTCGCTTGAAGACCAGCCCTCAACAGCCGCGTGAACCAGTGCTTCGCCAGTGGGCGAGAAAAGCACGACTGGGTCACTACCAGAAGTCCGGTCAGCACGAATTGCCGCCAGACACAACGCCAGCGGCTCAGCCAGCATCACCATGCCCGGCCCGCCGCCAAATGGCCTGTCATCGACTCGCTTGTAGTTGCCATTAGCAAAGTCGCGCGGATTCCAGAGCTTGACGTTGACCAAACCCGATTCATAGGCACGCCGAGTCACGCCGCTGGTCAAAAACGGCGCAAAGAGTTCCGGAAAAAGGGTGACAACATCAAAACGCATAAAACGACATTTTGCATGTCCATGCAAAGCAGCTCAGTAATCCGGTTGCCAGTCAACCGTGATCAGTTTGCCAGCAATGTCAACCGAATCAACATAAGCCGATACAAACGGAATCATCCTCTCGTCAGCTTTGCTGCTGCCGCCTTCTTGTATGGCTTGGTATTCAACGCAAAGCACTGAGTTGGGCCCAGTGGCCATCAAATCACGCACGCAGCCCAAAGCGATACCTTCCCGATTCACAACGTTCAGGCCAATCAGGTCAACCCAGTAATACTCGTCTTTGGAAGCGGACGGAAAGGCACTGCGCGGCAAAAAAATACGGCAACCACGCAAAGCTTCTGCCTCGTTGCGGTCGTCCAGTCCATCGATTTTGGCAACGACTGAATCAGAATGGGTTTTTGCTTCATCAACCGTGATGGTGACAGTGCCCGCGAAAGCATTGAAACCCGGTCGAAACTTCGCATCAGGCGCCTGCAAAAACCAGGATTTAGCTGAGAACAAAGCCTCGGGCTCAGTGCTGTGGGGCAGGATTTTGAGCCAACCCTTAACACCCCACGCATCTAAAACGCGCCCAACTTCAATTGCATCGTCTGGTAGTACAGACGGTTTTAAGTTGAGCGCCATTTTTTGAGGTTAAGCAGCCTTGGCGGCGGCTGTTGCGCCTTGTTTGATCAGGCGCTCAACAGTTGGGGACGCTTGTGCGCCAACACCAACCCAATGGGTCAGGCGGTCTTGCATGATGCGCAAGCCTTCTTCGCCACCTTTGGCAATCGGGTTGTAAAACCCGATGCGCTCGATAAAGCGACCATCGCGGCGAACGCGCTTGTCCGCCACAACGATGTTAAAAAATGGACGGTGCTTAGAACCGCCGCGTGCAAGCCGGATGACGACCATGATGTATTCCCAAAGGGTGGAGGGCACACCACACAAAATGTTAGGCATGCCCAGAAAGTTCTTGCAGCGGTTGAGACACTCGACATGACCACCCGGTCAGCGAACTGCTGCAAAGCCTATGATTATAGCCTGCCCAACCCAACTCACGAGACTTAGTACCATGCCCATCATTCGCCCCAGCACAGACGCCGAGATTCCAGCCATCGCCGCCATCTACGCGCACCACGTTTTGAACAGTACCGGCACCTTTGAAACCGAAGCCCCAAGCGTGCAAGACATGACGATGCGGCGCGCTGACGTGCTGGGTAAAGGCCTGCCGTATTTGGTAGCAGTCGATGGCAGCCAAGTCGTCGGCTTTGCCTACGGCAACTGGTTCAAACCACGACCCGCCTACCGATATTCGGTTGAAGACTCGATTTACCTCGCTCCGGATCAGCATAGCAAAGGCCTTGGCCGCGCCCTGCTGGCCGAGTTGATGGCGCGTTGTGAGGCGGTGGGGATTCGCAAAATGATGGCCATTGTGGGCGACTCGGCCAATGCGGCATCTGTCGGCGTGCATCTGGCGCTGGGCTTTGAGCAGGTTGGCAAAATTGACGCTTGCGGCTGGAAGTTTGGTGCTTGGCGCGACATTGTCATCATGCAGAAAACACTGGGATTAGGCGACACCCAACCGCCTGTCGACATGCCGCGCTGATAATCGCGGCATGATCGCATCCACTAAAAATAAAACCCTCGCCACCTGGCTGGCCTTCATCTTTGGGCAACTTGGCCTGCACCGTTTTTATCTTTTCGGGTTCAAAGACAAGTTGGCTTGGCTTCATCCCTTGGTATCCAGCATCGGCTGGTACGGCGTGTACCGCGTACGCACATTGGGGCAAGATGATCAACTCGCCTGGTTGCTAGTGCCGTTGCTTGGTTTTACGCTGGCCGCCACCGCCATCACGGCAATTTACTATGGACTGTCGTCACCGGAAAAGTGGAACGCAGCGCACAATCCGCAGCATCCTGACGAACCCGCCGGGCAAACCAATTGGCTGGTGATTGGCGCCGTGGTTTTTTCAGTGCTGATGGGCGCTACCGCATTGATGAGCAGTATTGCCTTCAGCTTTCAGCGCTACTTTGAATACCAGATCGAAGAAGCGAAAAAAATAAGCCAATAAACCCGGATGCGGAGTCATGGATCCCGAATCGGGTCCGGGATGACAAGCTTAGAAAATTTGCCAGCTGATCCAGTAAGCGACGGCTGCGACGAACGCCGACGCGGGAATGGTAAAAATCCAGGCCCAAACAATATTGCCCGCCACGCCCCAGCGCACGGCTGATGCGCGCTGGGTGGAACCCACGCCCACAATTGCACCGGTGATGGTGTGTGTGGTTGACACAGGAATACCCAGACCGGTGGCCAAAAACAGCGTCAGAGCGCCGCCTGTCTCTGCACAAAAACCACCGACAGGTTTGAGCTTCGTGATTTTCTGGCCCATGGTTTTCACAATCCGCCAGCCGCCAAACATCGTGCCCGCTGCAATGGCCATGTAACAGCTCACAATCGTCCAGGTGGGTGGGGCTTTGTCCCCGCTGGCAACGTAACCGGTGGCAATCAGCAGCATCCAGATAATGCCGATGGTTTTTTGTGCATCGTTACCTCCGTGGCCCAGGCTGTATGCGCCCGCCGACACCAACTGCAAACGGCGAAACCACCGGTCAACTTTGGATGGCGTGGCACGCCTGCAGACCCAGGCAACGCCCACCATCATCAGTGAGCCCAACAAAAAGCCCAGCAGAGGCGACACAAAAATAAACGCCACAGTGCGCATCACGCCACTAGAAATCAACGCGGTTGCACCCGCCTTGGCAATCACCGCCCCCACAATGCCGCCAATCAAAGCATGCGATGAACTGCTTGGAATGCCGTAGTACCAGGTGACCAGGTTCCAGGTGATGGCACCGACCAGTGCGCCAAAGACAACATGGGTGTCCACAATGCCGGGCTGCACTATGCCTTTGCCAACCGTTGCTGCCACGCTGAGGTGAAAGATAAAAATAGCGATGAAGTTAAAAAAGGCGGCAAACAACACCGCCTGGCCAGGCTTTAACACGCCGGTAGATACAACCGTAGCGATGGAGTTGGCGGCATCATGAAAGCCGTTCATGAAGTCAAAAGCGATGGCCAGCAGGACGAGCATGGCCACCACCCACAGCGCAGTTTGTGCAGTTTGCATAAAGCGACTAACCCGTGATCAGGAGTTTTCGAGGACAACGCCCTCGATCAGATTGGCCACATCCTCGCACTTGTCTGTGATCGTCTCCAGCAGCTCATAGACCGCTTTGAGTTTGATGACTTCGCGCACATCGGGTTCTTCGCGGAACAAACGGCTCATGGCCGAGCGCATCACGCGGTCGGCGTCTGATTCGAGTTTGTCAATCTCTTCGCAGGTTTTCAGCGCAGCCTCGGCAGTAGCGGGCTGGCTGACATTGGCCAGCAACGACACGGCATGCTTAAGGCGCAGACAGCATTTCACGCTCAGTTCCGTCAGCCGGATCATGTCGTCATTCATCTTGCGCACGTCATACAGCGCCATGGTTTCAGCCGAGTCCTGGATGAGATCAGCCACATCGTCCATGGTGTTGATCAGCTTGTGGATCTGCTCCCGGTCAATCGGCGTGATGAAGGTTTTATGCAGGGTGCGGTTCACTTCATGGGTGATGCGGTCGGCAGAGCGCTCAGCGTTGTCCACCTCCCGGTTGTAGGCTTCGCGTTTTTCAAGATCGCTGTAATTGGCAACCATATTCGAGAACGCATTGGCAGCCTCGACAATATAAGTGGCATGCTGGTTGAACATCTCAAAAAAATTGCCTTCGCGCGGCAGCAGCTTGCCAAACAACATACGGACTCCTCGTTAAGTATTGAAATATGTCATTTTTATGACATATTTATGACTGCGCGAAGTTTAACCGCCAGGGCTTTGCAGAAAAGTCAGGCGGAACGAAAAATGAAATACACCGCCCCGACCATGCACAGAACAGCCCATAAATAATCCAGCTTCAGCGGCTCGTTCAGGTAAAAAACCGCGAAGGGAACGAATACGCAAAGCGTGATCACTTCCTGCATGATCTTGAGTTGCCCCACATTGAACTGGGTAAAGCCAATCCGGTTGCCCGGCACTTGCAGCAAATATTCAAACAGGGCAATGCCCCAGCTGACCAGAGCCGCAATGTACCAAGGTGATGTGGCCAGGTTTTTAAGATGCCCGTACCAGGCAAACGTCATGAACACATTGGACAGGGCCAGCAGGCCAATGGTTTGCACTGACACTGGCAGGGATTGGAGCGACTGGAGAAGCGGCATGGCTGAGTGTGTTGTGAACTTAAAAAAAACATCTTAGCCTTGGGCAAGCGGCCCTGCGGTCAGTTAGACGTTCGTGAAGCGTCTGTCAAAAGCTCGCCTGCAAACCCAGCTTCAAGCTACGCCCCGGCAAGGGCGGCGCGTTGGGGAAGGCAGTCGTCGTCAGTACCGACGTTGAGCTGTAAGCCAATTTGTTGGTGATGTTGTCCAGCCGCGCGTACCACAGCAAACTGGCTGGGCCAGTTTTCATGCGGTAAGACGCACCGGCGTTCCAGCGGGTGTTGGCGGCCGTTGCCTGGTCGCCTGTGGGTACTGGCTTTTGCGCTGCTGAAAAGTCAAAGCCCAGATTGGCGCCAAACGGGCCGTTGGCGTATTTCAAAGTCGCGCCCAGGCGCATGGGCGGTATGCGCGACAAGGGCTGACCGGTGTTCAGGTTGGATGCCTTCACCACATCAGCGCGCAAGGCCAAATCAATCGGCGAAGCACCATCCGTCAAACGAATATTTCCACTGGTTTCAAAGCCTGTGAATCTGGCGCGCGTTTGCAGGTAACGAAATTCATTCAGCGGGCTGAAAGTTGCCCCCGTTGCCTGCGAGAAGCCCGGATTTCCTGGGTCGTCTACCGGGTTGACTTCACCGTCTGACTGGTTACGCCTGACGCCTGCTGACTGTACCAAGCCGATGTAGTTTTTAAAGTTGGTTCGGTAAGCGTTGAATGCGAAGGTATTGAAAGCAGCCTTCCAGGCCACACCAACATCAAACTGAGTTGCTTTTTCCTTGGTCAATGTGTTGTCACCCACTTCATAGCCACGGGTTGCCACGTGGGGGCCGTTGGCAAACAGCTCGTAGTCTTTCGGTGCACGTTCGGTGTAGGCCACGTTGCCTGTCAATTGCCACTGCGGCGTTAAAGTCCACAAGCTTCCCAGCGCATAGCTTGATGGCCTGAAATTACGCCCGCCCGGCACAAACTTGGCCAGGGCTGGATTAGGGCTGCCGAGCGACTCAACCCTGACAGATTCGGTTCGTCCGCCAAAGGTCAGCTTGCCCCAGGAGGTTTTGTACTCCTCATAGGCAAACAGAGCGTTTTGTTGCGTCCGGCTGTAGGGCGCAAAAGCTTCGTCGCCGTCGGCCGAAAACCGGCTGTCGTCCATCTGTAAACCCACCAGGCCATCTAAATTACCAAGCTTGGCGTGCCGAGCTTCCAGTCGCAAATCGCTGCCTCTATTTTTAAACACGGTACCAGGCACTGTGTTTGTAAATTCTGTGTGGGTGTAATCGGTCTTGCTGTATTGGCCTTTGACGCTCTGAATCAGGCCACCCAAGTTCCTGACTTCACCTTCCAGGGCGAAGCGGTCAGACTTCATGCCAATGTTGACGTTGGGCTCGGCCACCGTGCCGTAGTTGCTGCGGTAACCGCTGACTGACGCGCCCAGGTAGCCGTGGTCAAAGAAAATGGAACCACCGACTGCCGTGCTGCTAATCTTGCTGGCCGAGTTACAAATACTCTTGGCTGTGTATGTACCCGCGGTCCGGTTGCAAACGATATTGATCGGGACGTAGACATCTTTCGTGTCCCGATTCATCACATCCATATGGATGGCGTAACGGTTGTTGCCTACCTCCAGCAAGACCCCCGCGCTTTTTTCTTTGTTGCCCGTGGCAATGCCCAGGTCAATTTTGCCACCAACGCCGCCCTTTTCATCAAACAGCGCTTCGCGTGGAATACGGTTGTCAATGACATTGACCACACCGCCCACGGCGCTGCCGCCATACTGCAACGCGCCTGGCCCACGCAGCACTTCGATGCGTTCGATGCTCAGCGGGTCTGCTGCGACCGAATGGTCGTAGCTCAGATTGGACGCATCCTGCAATGCACCGCCATTATTCAGAATGCGGATGCGGTCACCGTCTTGCCCGCGAATGATGGGGCGGCTGGCATTCGGGCCAAAGTAGGTACTGCTGACGCCGGGCGTGCCATCGAGTGTTTCACCGATCGTGGTTTTGGACCGCAACAACAGCCCCTCGCCTGAATATTGTGCAGAAGGCGCTACCAGATCTGTAGCACCGAGCGGATTGCCGGTGATGGTGATTTCTTTGAGCGCAGCGCTTGGGGCAGGACTGGATAATTGCGCCAGCAGACTCGTGTGCTGTGCTGCAATAAACGACAGCACAGCCAGCCGAACGGCTGTTTTTGAAAATGAATGAGACATGAATTGACTTTTTGAATCGGGAAAAAGCGACGCGCCAGCCTCCAAAGGCCAGCACAACGCAAGAGGGGGAGATTCAAAAAGTCAAAGGTGGGCCGCGCGCATCAAACAACGCGGCCCATCGGGCGAGTGCCTCGCCCTGAAAAATCGCCACCCGCAGGGATGGCAACACAACGGGCAACAGCATCGACGCTACAGCAGGTAAGGCATGACCATCACTTAGCTGGTCATACAGTCGGCAATCTGCGCTAGTGCTGTGTGACGAAAAGAGCTGCTCTAAAAAGCCAAGGTCATGATGCGGTTGATGGGCAGCCTGTTCGGTCGTCGCAAGCAGGGTGTTTGCCAGCCCACCATGCTTGATGCCATGCAACTGGCCCAATGATTGGGACAGCAAAAGCGCGAAAGCCAGAGTCGACATCACCAACCGCAACCACAGCCGATGGCGGCTTTGGCTCTCAGATGTTCGCGGCAGGCTGCTCATGACTCGTTATTTTATTGGCGTTGCATCTGTCATGCGGTAGTAAAGACCGTACGAATCGTCGTTGAGCACCAAAAACCTGCCCTCCACCACCACCGGCTCCATACCGTATTTGACGGGGGTTTTGGTGCGCACTTCGACCATGCTTTCAGGTCCACCCGCGGTGCAAAACGAGCAAGTCAGGGGAACGGACGACAGCAGGAAATGGCGCTGTTTTTCGCCGGGTTCCAGCGGCATCATGAACCCCTGAATGCGTTGTGTTTTCTGGTTCAGCGCCGTCTGGCTGGCGTTGAACACAGGCAGGATTCGGTTTTTTTCGGTTTTGGTTTTGACATCGGTCAGCACTGACCATGCCACCACGTCACTGCGAGCCTCCAGTGGCGCAAACGGGCTCCCTGCTCCATGGACACCAGCCCCCTGACCGGCAGACACCGCAGCGATGGGCGACGAGAGCGTCTGCGCAGTAACTGTCAGGCTTGCAGCGGTCATGCAAAGAGCCGCACCTGCAGCCGTGGCCCATGTCTTAAAACGTGTTGTCATGAAGCGCTCCTGAAAACGAATAAGTTGGTAGATTTTGCGCCAAACGTCCGCCTGGCTCAATGCGCATGCTTCATGCCGCAGTATTTGCCTACGGCAAGGCCTTTGCATGCGGCAAGGAGTTCTTTCTCGCACACCTCTGCTTTTTTGCCTGATTCGAGGCATTTGGCAGCACCTTCATGGGCGGCAGCCATGGCGCGGTGGCGACTGATGTCTTCCTTGAGTTCCTTGTCGGCGTGCGGTGCAGCATTGGCCGAAAACGCTGTGGCAAGCAAGATCGCGCTGAGCAGGCATTTTTTCATTTGAGTTTATATGGATTTATCGAGACTGAAGAAGTTCAAACACACTGACACGATACGCCCCCCAGGCTGGCAGCGCACTGGCAGCCAGCGCCACACCCACAGCCAGCGCAGGGACAAACATCAATTCAACCGGCCAAGCAAACGAGCTGATCAAAACAGATTTTTCAGCCTGTAGCGTCCACGCAGCAGCAGACAACACGCCCTGCCCCGCCAACAGGCCCAGCACACAAGCCAGAAGCGCCAGCCACAGCGCCTCAAAAAGCAATAAGCCGGCGATTTTGCGCGGCGGCGCCCCCAGCATGCGCAGCAGGGCCAGGTCAGCCCGACGCTCGCGCACCGCGCTCCAAAGGGCAATAAAGACGCTCAGGCCAGCCGTGAGCAGCAACACGCCAGCCAGAGCTTCAAACACATCCGTCCCCACGCCAATCATGCCCAGCAAGCGGGTGATCTCAAGCGCAGGCGCGGCGGCCTGCATCTCGGTGGTGGTGTTGACAAAGCGCGGAAACGTCACCGCCGCTAGCGGCGTTTTGTATTGAATCAGCGCCAGTGTCAGCTCACGTTCTTCTTCCAGAATTGTCCGATCCCCGGCATCCAGCGCGGTATCGGTTTCATGCACAGTCCAGACCGATTCTGTTGCCGTCAATACAAGACGATCAAGCACCGAGCCGCTTACTGACAGCACGCCCACCACTGTGTACGGCAATTGCCCATGGCTTTCGCCCCCACCACCCAGGCCGTGGCTACCCGCAAAGCTATCGCCCACCTTCAAACCGGTTTGCCGCGCTACCTGGCTGCCGATCACGGCCTGCATGGGTTTGGCCCACAACGCTCCGCTGGCAAGCTTGGCGTCGTAATGCTTGATGTAGTCGAGCGACGTGCCGACGATGCGAAAGCCGCGAAAGCTGTCCCCAAGGCTGATAGGAATCACTTTGGCAACCTGAGGATTTTTTTCAAGCGCCTTGATCACTGCCAGCGGCACATTGCCGGTAGGTACATCCAGGTGAAAAACGCCGGCCAAAATCAGCTGCATCGGGCTGCCCTTGGCACCCACGACAACGTCAATGCCGGCCAGATCACGTTCAAAGGCTCTGGTGATCTGCTGGCTGGCCAGCAACACAAACGTGATGGAGGCAAGCCCCAGCGTGAGCAACAGAAGGTTGAGACTGGCAGCAAGCGGCCTTGACCACAGATAGTGCCAGGACAGGGAAATGGTTTTCATGAAACCTTGCATGACAATGAAACGCTATACATTCAGGAGCTGCTCGCGCATGTATTCATTGGCTTTGAGGCCAATTTGAAGGCCAAAAATGGCCTGGAATCGGCTTCCAGATGCTTTTGAACCCGCGCATCATGGGTGGCAATGACCAAAGTAGCCTTCAAACGTTCAGCGGTTGCGCACAGCAGGTTCAGGGCGCCGGTGCAGGCCTCGTCGTCCAGGCTGGCCGTTGGCTCGTCTGCCAGCATGACCTTCGGCTGCAGCAGCGTAGCCCGCGCCAGCGCAACACGCTGCGCCTGCCCTCCCGACAGCTGTGACGGCTTTCGGTGCTGCAGGTCATCCACGCCTAACGCCGCCAGCGCTTGCCGCACGGCCTGTCCATCTGCCTTTTGGCCCGCCGCCCATTGCGCCAGGTGCAAGTTGTCAGCAACCGTCAGCGCTGCACTCAAATGCAGCTTCTGAGGCAAAAAGCCTATCGTTTCAGCGCGCCAGGCGTCGCCTCGGGCGGCGTCGAGCTGGCTCAAGGCGATCCCGGCCACCGTTATCTCGCCACCTGTTGCCTTCAGCACGCCGGCGGCCAGGGCCAACCAGGTCGATTTCCCAGAGCCTGATGCGCCGCTGAGCAGCAGCACGCCGCCCTGGGAAACGTCCAGATCGTTAAACGAAATGGCGGGTCCATTGGGGTAGCGGTAAGACAGTTGACGGGTGCTGATCATTTTTGAAAGTGTAAGTGGACTGGCGTATCAAGGCGGCCAGCGCAAAGCAGGCGGCCAAGCTGCGGTATAAACCAAGCATGACGTCTGAAACCAGTATCCCCACCCACCTGAGAACACATACTTTGCACGGCCTGGCCCCCGGCCCGGCGCTGCTGGTGCTGGGCGCTGTGCATGGCAACGAGATTTGCGGTACGACGGCCATCATGCAACTGCTGCAGGACTTTGACAGCGGTGCACTGAGCGTTGACCGCGGCTCGGTCACGTTTGTCCCCATCACCAACCCGCTGGCCTATCAGCTCAAGCGGCGCTTTGGCGACCGCAACCTGAACCGCAACATGGCGCCCAGCGCCATTCCGCAGGACTTTGAAGACCGCATTGCCAATGTCCTGACGCCGCTGCTCGACGCGCATGACGTGCTGCTGGACCTGCACTCCTTTCACACGGGCGGCGCACCGTTTGTGATGATTGGCCCGCAAAACAACACGGGCACGCTAGAGCCCTTCGCACTGGCTGCTGAGGAAATGCAACTCGCCCTGCACACCGGTGCGCCGCGCATTGTCGAGGGCTGGCTGGACACGTATGCACGCGGCGTGCAGCGGCGGGCCGCCAAAGCACTGGACAACATCAACGCCCGCTCACAAACGCTGGTGACCAACCCCAACTACGGCGTCGGCACGACCGAATACATGCGCGCGCGCGGCGGCTATGCGGTCACGCTGGAATGTGGCCAGCACGATGACCCGGCAGGCGTTGGCGTGGCCAGGCATGCCATTTTGCAGACGCTGGGCTTGCTCGGCATCACGAACGCCAAGCCCGCCTCCCCGATCGCCATACCTGAAATTTTGCGGCTGATTGACGTGACCGACAAAGAACACACAGGCGACACGTTTACCCACGAATGGCGCAGCTTTGACGCGGTCAAAGCAGGCGACGTGATTGGCGTGCGGCACAGCGGTGAGGAAGTCAAAGCGCAAGGCGACGGCTTTGTGGTCTTCCCCAATCCGCGCGGTGAAGTCGGCCAGGAATGGTTTTATTTCGCGCAACGGCGGGTTTAACGAGTTTTGAGAGGTTTTGAGTCAAAACCGCCCCAAAACACCCGGAAACACCCGAAAATACCCGTTTTAGGGCATCAAATATGCCTTCAGACCAATAAACACATGCGCAAGCAGCTCCTAAAAACATAGCATAAGGAATCCACACATGGGCGCACAATGGAAAGCCAAAGGCAAAGAACTGGCCGCCAACGCACGGGGCCGAGTGTTTGGCAAACTGGCCAAAGAGATCATGGTGGCAGCGCGCGGCGGGGCTGACCCTGCCGGCAACGCCAGGCTGCGGCTGCTGGTCGAGCAGGCCCGCAAGGTCAGCATGCCCAAGGACACGCTGGACCGGGCGATTAAAAAAGGCTCGGGCACAGGTACGGAAGCCGTGCATTTTGAACATGTCATTTACGAAGGCTTTGCACCGCACCGCGTACCGCTGATGGTGGAGTGCCTGACCGACAACCACAACCGAACCGCGTCTGAAGTACGGGTGCTGTTTCGCAAAGGGCAACTCGGCACGTCTGGCTCGGTGTCCTGGGACTTTGACCATGTCGGCATGATTGAAGCCGAACCCACGGCACCCGGCGCAGATGCTGAGACCGCCGCCATTGAAGCTGGCGCGCAAGACTTTGAGCCCGGCGAAGAAGAAGGCCACACCCTGTTTTTAACCGACCCCACCGACCTGGACCTGGTCAGCCGCGCACTGCCCGCACAGGGCTTTACCGTGCTGTCGGCCAAGCTGGGCTACAAGGCCAAAAACCCGATAGACCCAGCGACATTGAGCGTTGCGGACATGAACGAGGTGGAGGCTTTTTTAGCCGCCATCGATGCCAACGACGACGTGCAAACGATTTACGCAGGTTTGGCATGATGAAAAAAGTGATTCTTGGACTGGTGGTCGTTGTATCAGTATTTGGTGCGTGGGCTCAAGAGGCGCTGATCCCTATCCCCAGCCTGAACCTGCCGCGCTACATGGGCAACTGGTATGAGATTGCCAAATACCCCAACTTCTTTCAGCGCAAGTGCATCAGTAACACCGTGGCCGAGTACAGCGGCCAGCCAGACGGCACGGTGCGCGTGTTTAACCGCTGTACGCAGGAAGACGGAAAAGTCATCGACGCCGTCGGGCAAGCCCGGCAAATTGGCGAAGCCACCTCGCCCAAGCTCGAAGTGCGCTTTGCACCGGCCTGGCTGTCGTTTCTGCCGTTTGTATGGGGCAACTACTGGGTGATCGACATCGACACCGACTACCAGCTGGTCGCGGTAAGTGAGCCCAAACGCGAGTACCTGTGGATCCTGTCCAGAACGCCAGAAGTCAGCGCCAAGGCGTATGACGGGCTGCTGGGGCGGCTGGAAAAGAGAGGCTTTGATTTGAAGAAACTGGAAAAATCCAGGCAAATCAAACCCTGAAAAGGTTATTTTCAGCCATTTTCAGGTATCAAAAAGGCCTCCAGACCAATAGACATATGCGCGATCAGCTCCTGAATCAGGAGCGCCCGAGTTTACGCTTCAGCCTTGCCCGCCTTGCCAAAACTGAACACCCCCGGGTCGTGGATCGGATCCACATCGACCGGGATGACGCTCTTGGGCGGGAATTTTCCTTCCAGCAGCAGCTTGCTCAGCGGGTTTTCAATCCGCTGCTGAATGGCGCGTTTCAATGGCCGCGCGCCAAACACCGGGTCAAAGCCAACCTTGGCCAGTTCGGCAATCGCCGCTTCTGACACCTGCATCGTGAGTTCCATTTTCTCAAGCCGCGCCATGAGCACTTTGAGCTGGATGCGGGCAATGGACTCGATGTTTTTCGCATCGAGCGCGTGGAAGACCACCGTCTCGTCAATCCGGTTTAAAAACTCAGGGCGGAAGTAGTTTTTCAGCTCGTCCGTCACCGCGTCCTTGATCTCGTCATACGGCTTGCCGACCATGGACTGAATGATGGGTGAGCCGATGTTGCTGGTCATCACAATCACCGTGTTTTTGAAGTCCACCGTGCGGCCCTGGCCATCGGTCAGGCGGCCGTCGTCCAGCACCTGCAGCAGCACATTGAAAACATCGGGGTGGGCCTTTTCAACCTCGTCGAGCAGCAGCACGCTGTACGGTTTGCGGCGCACGGCTTCGGTCAGATAACCGCCCTCCTCGTAGCCCACGTAGCCCGGTGGCGCACCAATCAGCCGGGCGACGCTGTGCTTTTCCATGAACTCGCTCATGTCCACCCGAATCAGATGCTCTTCGCTGTCGAACAAAAAGCCTGCGAGGGCTTTGCAGAGTTCGGTTTTGCCGACACCCGTAGGGCCCAGGAAGAGGAACGAACCCGTTGGGCGATTCGGATCAGACAAGCCCGATCGTGACCGGCGAATGGCATTGGCCACAGCGCCAATCGCTTCGTTTTGCCCCACGACACGGTCATGCAGTTTGCCCTCCATCAGCAAGAGCTTGTCCCGCTCGCCTTGCATGAGTTTGCTGACCGGGATGCCGGTGGAGCGTGCAACGACTTCAGCGATTTCTTCAGCGCCGACTTGGGTGCGCAGCAGCTTGGGCGTGGCGTTGGCGTTCGGAGCAGCTTCGCTGGCCTGCGCAGCTTTCAGGCGCTTTTCCAGGTCAGGCAGCTTGCCGTATTGCAGCTCGGCTACCTTGTTGAAGTCACCCTTGCGGGTTTGTTCTTCAATCTGGAATCTGATGCGGTCAATCTCTTCCATCACGTCTTTGCTGCCAAGTGCCTGGGCTTTTTCGGCCTGCCAGATTTCGTCGAGGTCAGAGATTTCTTTTTGCAGTTTGGTGATTTCGTCTTCAATCAAACCGAATCGCTTTTGCGAGGCTTCGTCTTTCTCACGGCGCACGGCTTCGCGCTCGATCTGCAACTGAATCAGCCGGCGGTCGAGTTTGTCCATCACCTCGGGCTTGCTGTCGCGCTCAATGCTGATTTTGCTGGCGGCTTCGTCTATCAGGTCAATCGCCTTGTCGGGCAAAAAGCGGTCGGTGATGTAGCGGTGTGACAACTCTGCCGCTGCCACGATGGCCGGGTCGGTGATCTGCACACCGTGGTGAAGCTCGTACTTTTCTTTCAGTCCGCGCAAAATGGCAATCGTCGCTTCCACCGTAGGTTCGCCGACCAGAATCTTTTGAAAACGGCGCTCCAACGCAGCGTCTTTCTCAATGTACTTGCGGTATTCGTCCAGAGTGGTGGCGCCCACGCAATGCAACTCGCCACGCGCCAAAGCAGGCTTAAGCATGTTGCCTGCGTCCATGGCACCTTCGGCCTTGCCTGCGCCCACCATGGTGTGCAGCTCGTCGATAAATACGATGGTCTGGCCTTCGTCCTGGGCCAGTTCTTTCAGCACGGTTTTCAGGCGTTCTTCAAACTCGCCCCTGAACTTGGCACCAGCCAGCAGCGCCGCCATGTCAAGTGACAAGACACGCTTGTTTTTGAGCGAATCGGGTACCTCGCCCGCCACGATGCGCTGGGCCAAGCCTTCGACAATTGCAGTTTTACCGACACCGGGTTCACCAATCAATACCGGGTTGTTTTTGGTACGACGTTGCAACACCTGAATGGCGCGGCGGATTTCGTCGTCGCGGCCAATCACGGGGTCGAGCTTGCCCAGGCGGGCGCGCTCGGTCAAATCCATGCAGTATTTTTTCAGGGCTTCGCGCTGGCCTTCCGCGTCGGCGCTGTCCACCGCCTGTCCGCCGCGCACAGCGTTGATGGCCGCCTCCAGCGACTTGCGGGTCAAACCATTTTCTTTGGCGATTTTGCCCACGTCGGCTTTGCTGTCGGCCACGGCCAGAAGATACAGCTCGCCTGCGATGAACTGGTCGTTGCGCTTGATGGCTTCTTTTTCGGTGGCCTGTAGCAGCTTGGCCAAGTCAGACGAGACCGATATCTGGTCTTGACCCTGTACCTGCGCCAGCTTTTTTATGGCTGCTTGCGCCGCTATTTCAAGGCCTGCGACGTTGACGCCTGCCTTTTCGAGCATGGCGCGCGGGCCATCGTCCTGCTTGATCATGGCAGCCAGCAAGTGCACGGGCTCGATGTAGCCGTTGTCATTGGCCAGGGCCAGCGACTGCGCGTCGCTTAAGGCCTCCTGAAATTTCGTGGTGAGTTTGTCTTGGCGCATGAAAATGTCCTCGCGTGAAAAATCGAATTACTGGTTAACTCGGGCAGATTCACGGATTTTCAAGGCGGGGCCTCGTCACGGGCTTGCGCCACATCAAGCCCATCGCTGTAAATCAGATTTTCAGGCAGTACTGAGCGCCGGGCCTACAGCCTCACGGGAGAAACCGGCCACCTTGGCATAGTTGTCTGAAATAGCTTTCAGCTCGGCCTGGCTGATCAGGTCATCGATGTGCCTGAACGGCTTGCCACCGCTCAGTTCGTCGGCCTTCATGATGATGAAGTCAGGCGGGGTGGAACGGTTGGTTCTGACAATCGTGGCCGTGGTCTCCAATCGCAGCGTCTCATAATTTTTGAGTGCGGCCAATGGGTCACCATGCTGCACCAGCTGGTCGGCCAGCGTGCGTGCGTCAATCAGCGCCTGGGCTGAACCGTTGGAGCCGCGGGGGTACATCGGGTGAGCCGCGTCGCCCATGAAAGTGATGCGACCAAACGTCCACTGCGGCACCGGGTCTTTGTCGACCATCGGGTATTCGAGAATTTGCTCGGCATTGGCAATCAAGGCGGGGACGTCGAGCCAGTCAAACTTCCAGTCCTTGAAGATGTCCAGAAAGTCTGCCGCTTTGCCAGACTGGTTCCAGTCATTCATTGTGGTGGCTTCACTCTGGATTTCGGCCATCCAGTTGATGAGCTGGTTGCCATCAGCGTCAATGTTGTCAACAATCGGGTAAATCACCATCTTGCCGGTTTCAATGGAGCCAACCCGCACATAGCTTTTACCCGTCAGAATGGGCTTGTGTTTGGTCACACCGCGCCAGGTGTTGATGCCTGAAAACGCCATTTTTTCGTCCGGGTAAAACTGCTTGCGAATGGCAGAGTTGATGCCGTCGCAAGCCACCACCACATCGGCTTGCACCGAGGGCAACGTCGCACCCGATATCGGGTCTGCGAAATGCACAGTAGCGCCATTCGCGTCTTGCTCAACACCCGTGCAGCGGTGACCTGTGTGGATGTGCTGAGGGCCCACCTCGGCCAGCGCCTCGTCAAACAAAATGCGGTGTAATTTGCCGCGGTGAATGCCGACTTCTGGTACCGGGTAGCCCGCGTGCCTGCCGCGTGGCTCGCTGTAAATGTACTGGCCGTGGCGGTTAAAAAACACGCTCTCGAGGTTTTCAATCCCTGCCGCTTCGAGCTTGGCCTGTACACCGAGCGCCGCCAGCTCACGCATGCCGTGCGGTAACAGGGTAATGCCGACACCGAGTTCCTTGACCTCTGGAACGGACTCATACACATGACAGGTCAAACCCCGGCGCTTGAGGTTAAGCGCCAGGGCCAGGCCTGCAATACCGCCACCAATAATGGCGATGTTCAATCGTTTTCTGTTGTCCAAGATACGCTCCGGCATTTTTCAATACCGTTAGCATACACACAATCAAATCACAACGATAGTGTCTTCAATCAGCCGTGATGCCGTTGCGCTTGATGACGGAACCCCAACGCTCGTAATCGCTTTTGACCGTCGTGTTCAGTTCGCTGGTTGACGAGGATGCAGCGTCTAACCCGGCCCGGGAAAGAATGGCCCGTGTCTCAGGCAGGCTCATGATGGCGGCAATCTCGCTGTTCAGGCGGTTAACAACGGGGGCTGGTGTCTTGTTGGGCGCAAAGAAGGCGTACCACATGTCCACGTTGACGTCTTTCACGCCCAGCTCTGCAAAAGTAGCCACATTGGGCGCGACAGGGTGGCGCGCATTGCCACCCACCGCCAGAGCGGTCAGCTT
Organism: Polaromonas sp.; assembly: GCA_031410335.1. Lineage (GTDB taxonomy): Bacteria > Pseudomonadota > Gammaproteobacteria > Burkholderiales > Burkholderiaceae_C > Polaromonas. The sequence goes on from JANNYZ010000091.1 coordinate 24,647, forward strand.
GCCAGAGCTGACAAAGCCCTGAGCCACGTGAACCGGCAAGAAGCCGACATTGATTTCGCCCGACAAAAGATCTTGCACATAGCCTGCCGTGCCGCGGTAAGGCACGTGCAACATGAACAGCTGGGTTCTGGTTTTAAACAGTTCCATGGCCATGTGGTGGGGTGTACCGATACCGGGCGAGCCGTAGTTGATGGAGCCCGGCTTGGCCTTGGCTGCAGCCACCAGATCCTGCATGGACTTGTAGCCCGTTTTGGGGTTGGCCACCAGCATCAGCGTGCCGTAAGCAGCCATCGATACCGGTGAGAAGTCATTGACTGGGTTGAACGGCACGTTTTTGTACAGCTGCGACGCCATCAGCATGGTGTTGGCACCCATCAGCAGCGTGTAGCCATCAGGCGTCGCCTTGGCAACGTTGTCGGCGCCAATGTTGCCGCTGGCACCGGGCGTGTTTTGCACCACCACCGGCTGACCCAGCCGCTCGCTAAGCTTGGGCGACACGGTGCGGGCGATGGTGTCCATGCCCGTGCCGGGGGTGAACGGCACAATGATTTTGATGGTTTGGCCAGGCCAGGTCTGGGCTTGGGCAAGTACGCTGACCGCCAGCAAGGCGCTGGTCGCAAAAGCGCGGATTTTTGTGTGCTTCATGGTGTCTCCTGTCTCGTCATAAAAAAAGGGCAGCGCCAACCGATAGACCGTCAAGCTGCCAAACAGTTCAAAAAGTTGGTTTACCAACGCTCACTTGATTTTAAAAACTGTTTCTGCATTGGTCTGGAAAAATTTCTTTTTATCCTCAGCACTCATGTTCATGTTATCCAGTGCAATGACTTCATCCAGCTGATGCTGGTAAGGGTAATCCATGGCGTACAGCACCCGGTCAACACCTAGCACCTGTTGTGCAAACTTGATGGCGGGTTCCCACGCGACACCGCTGTTGGTAATGTAGAAGTTTTCCTTCAGGTACTCACCGGGCGTCTTCTTGATGGGCTTCATGCTTTCGTAACGCTTGGAGGCCACGGTGGCGCGGTGCATGTAGTTCAAGCGGTACATCCAATATGGCAATGCCTCGCCCATGTGGCCAATGATCATCTTCAGCTTCGGAAAGCGGTCAAACGCACCGGACGTGATGATGCGCATCGCATGCAGGCCGGTCTCGACACCAAAGCCGTAAATCGCACCGTCGAGACCCGCCTCCTGAAACGGCTCAATCATGTTTTTGGGCAGCGAATTGGGGTGCAGATAAATCGGCGCGTCGTGGGCTTCAGCGGCAGCAAAGATATCCCAGAACTTCTGGTCTGACAAATATTCGCCCTGTGTATGCGAGTTGATCACAACCGCATTCATGCCCAGTTTTGTCACGCCGCGTTCAATCTCTTTGGCGGCTGCAGCAGGGTCTTGAGGTGCAACTGAAATCATGCCGGTGTAACGTGTGGGATGGCGCTTCACGGCATCGGCCAGAAAGTCATTGCCCGTGATGGCAAAGGCGACCGCTGTTTCCTTATCCATCACCTGCACGCCTGGGGAGGTCATGGCCAGTACCTGACGATCAATGCCGCATTCGTCCATGTGCTGGATGCGCAAGTCGTCCATGTCGGTCAGGCAGCGCATGATGTGCTGGGCTCGCTCGCTGGGGCTGGTCATGTAGAACCCCATCAGGCCGTTAAAGCCTGGGTCTACATTGCCTTTCCCGATGATTTTTCGGTAAATCTCCAAAAGCTCGGGCGGCGCGAAAGCCTCCTCGGTGGCAATGCGCTGGTAGTCTTTTGATTTCGGGTGCATGGGTCGTTTCTCTGTTGAAGTGATGGATAAAGGAAATTAAGCGGGGACTAGTTGGCTTTGATGTTGTTGTCTATCGCCAGTTGCTTCCAGATTGGAATCTCTGAAGCGATGATTTTGGCAAACTCATCAGACGTGTTGCTCATCGGAATAACGGACATGCCGCTGATTTTTTTCTGCACGTCTGGCATGGCGACCACTTTGGCAACAGCGTCTTGCAACAGCTTGACGATATCGGCGGGCGTGCCACCAGGTGCCAGCAGGCCAATCCAGAGCGACACCTTCAGGTCAATGCCAAGCTCGCTCAATGTCGGAATGTTGGGGTAGTCCTTCATGCGCGCGCTTGACGTGACTGCCAGCGCCTTGACGCGTCCGCTTTGCAAACCAATGAAGGCCGGGCCCGCATCGGCCAGCGTCATCGTTACATCGCCAGCCATGACGGCGGTCACCGAATCGTTGGCACCCTTGTAGGGAATATGCGTGAACTTCGCACCGGTTTTTTTGTTCAGCAACTCGGTGATCAATTGAAACGAGGCTGAGCTGGAACCGTAGTTGGCCTTGTCGGGGTTTTGTTTGGACTGATTGACCAACTCCTGCACTGTTTTGGCCGGGTTGTTGATGTTGACGAGCAGCACCAGAGGCGAGTCGCTCACAAATGAAATCGGCGTGAAGTCTTGCGGGGTGTAAGGCAGCTTGGTGTAGACCGCATGGTTGAAGATCATCGGCCCTGGCGCGCCCATCATCAGCGTGTAGCCGTCAGGCTTGGCTTTCGCTACGTAGGTACTGCCAACAATGGCGCCCACGCTGGGACGGTTTTCAACAATCACGGGCTGGCCAATCACCGATGGCAGCTTTTCAGCCAGGATACGCGCCATGGCGTCCACACCACCGCCCGCTGAGTAGCCCACCACAATGGTGACGGGCTTGGTGGGGTAGTCGGCTGCCATGCCTGCAAGTGGCAGACAGGCCAAAGCAGTCATCAGCAAATGGACAAGGCGGGGCTTGTGTTTTTTCAGCATGTTTGTCTCCTGGCTTTATGGTTGATAAAAAGGGAAAAGAAAAAACTCAACTTCAAAAAATCCTATTGCAACCCAATCTGTACATTCAGCACCGCTGCCTGACCAGCGTCCACGGCCGCCAGACAACGTGCAATGGCGGCTTCGACGTCAGTGGGGTCGCTTACACATTCACCGTGAGCACCAAAGGCCTCGGCCACTTTTTCAAACTGTCTGTCCTGACTTTGCAAGCGCGCCTGAAATTGGTCGGCTGTGGCTGCCGCACCGTCTGGATACACGCGCAGCACGGCTTCCTTCACAGCTTGCCAACCACCGTTATCGAGCACCACTGTGAAAATGGGTAACTGGTAACGCTGTGCCGTTGCGTAGACCGACGTTGGCGTTGAAAAATGAAAGCCACCATCGCCCACAATTTGCACGACGCGTACTTTGGGATTGGCCAGCTTTGCCCCCAGTGCCATGCCACCGCTGTAGCCCAGGCCGCCGCCCGCGCCGCAAAACAGGGTGAGCGGTTTAGAGCGCGGTATCTGGTTCAGCACCGCGAAGGTATTGCGTATGGCTTCGTTGATGACGATGTCGTCGGGTGATATGGCCGCACCCAGTGCAGCGCAAAGCCAGGCGGCGGTGATGGCACCCGGCTTGCCGTGGTCTTGCGCAGCCGCTGCGACAGACGCCTTGCGTTCGGTTGAGGCGGCAAACCAATCGTCCATGCGCGCTGCAACTTTTTTGTGAAAGGCATCGTCTGCTTTGACGTGCACGATGTTTGCCACCTGCCGAAGCACGGTGGCGCAGTCGGCCTGCACCCGCATGTCGGTGGCAAAGCCCCACATCGGGAAATCTTTCTTGATCGGATCGACGTCGACGTGTATCCATCGGGTCTGGTCGCTGGCCTGCGCAAACTTGGGCAACCAGGGCACGTCCACATCCAGCAAGAGCCCGACATCGGCATGGGCCAAACCTTTTCCGGGTTCAAAACCGCCAAAGCATGGAGATGACCTAGCGATGTTCAGGTGACTCGGGCTGAACTCGAACACGCGAATGCCGCACAGCAACGCCAGGTCTTCCAGGGCAGCTACTGCCTCAGCCTTGCGGCCCAGGTAAGAGGTCACGGCCATGGGGTTATCGGCTGCCATCAGCTGCGCGGCTATGGCCTGCGCGCGCTCGTCATCAATGCCGCCAGCCAGCACGGCACCATACCGCTCGCTGCTGAAGGACTGCACGGTGTCGCTGTGGATCTTTTCGGCCAGCATTTCACGCGGCAGCGTCAGGTAGACCGGGCCATGCGGATCGCTCTGCATGACGGAGTGGCCACGCCGCAAAACCTCTTTGGCAATCACACCGCTAGGCAGCGAATAGTCCCATTTCACGTACGGCCTGACCACGCTGGCCATGTCAAACGGGTCTTGCACAAAGTGCACGTAGTTATCACGCGAGCCGGGCAGCTCGCCACGCAATGTGTAGGGTGCTTTGCCTGCAATCAGCATCACGGGCAGGCGACCGCGGAACATGTTGTGCATGCCCATTGCCGCGTTGGCCGTGCCTGCGTCGACATGCACCATCACCGCCTGACCGCGGCCCGTGACAGCTGCAAAACCAGCGGCCATGTGAATGGCCACATTTTCATGCGGTACCAGCACCATCTGGGGGTGCGGCTTGCCTTCTGCGTCCCAGCGCGCCAGTTCTTCAATGATCGACACATGGTCGGTGCCAAGATTCGAAAAGACGTGCTCGATGCCAAGCTCGGTCAACCCTTCAAGAAAGTAATGCGCCCCGCTGCGTTGTTCAGGCTGACTCATGTGTTGGTCTCAAAGTAGAAGTGCTTGGTCTGCAAGAAATCGTTCAGGCCTTCTGCACCATGAAGCCGACCATAACCGCTGTCCCTGAAGCCTCCGGTTTCAGCTTCAGCAAACAGACGGTTGTGGCTGTTAGACCAGACCGTACCAGAACGCAAGCGTGCGGCAACGCGCCGCGCCTTCTTCATGTCGGTGCTCCAGACGCTGGCGGCCAGTCCAAAGCGCGTGGCGTTTGACCGCATGACCGCTTCTTCTTCAGTAGCAAAGCGCTCCAGCACCAGCAGGGGGCCAAACAGTTCTTTCTGGATGAAGTCTGACTGCAGGTCATCGACCTCGATCAGACTGGGCTCAATGAAAGCACCTTTAGCCAGCGCGCCACCGGGGATAGTGCCACGCAGCAGCACGCGCTGTGTGGCCGCGGCTGTGTCAAGCAGGGCGTTGATGCGGTCGCGGTTGCGCATGTCAATCAGGCAGCCCATTTGCGATGCCGGATCGTTGCCTGGACCCACCTTGACAGCCTTGAGCGCGGCTGCAAGCCGGAGCGCAAATTTATCGTAAGCCGTGTCTTGAACCAGCACACGCGTGATGGCCGTGCACTGCTGACCGGCCATCACCATACCGCCGGCCACCATGCCAGCAACCGTCTTGTCCATTTCAGCATCGGCAAACACCACAGCTGGTGCCTTGCCGCCCAACTCCAGCGACAGACGCTTGAGTGTGGTGGCGGTGTTTTGTGCAATCAGTTTGCCGACGGCCGATGAGCCGGTAAAGCTGATGACATCAATATCGGGCGATCCGCATAGATAGCGCGACACATCAGCACCCGACTCAGTCACAGAATTGACGACGCCGGGCGGTACGCGGGTGTCAGCGGTCATGCACTCCAGCACCATGTTGCTGACCACCGCTGTTTGACAGGCGGGCTTGATCACCACCGTGCATCCTGCCGCCAGTGCAGGCGCGAGTGACCTGACCAGCAAGGTGACAGGGGCGTTCCAGGGCAGGATGATGGCGCAGGCACCCGCTGCTTCACGGTCCAGCGATGAATAGCAACCCGGCTCGACCTCCAGCACGCGGCCAAAGAGGTTACGCGCCAGTCCAGCGTAGTAACGCAGCTCAGAAATGCCAGCACCAATTTCACCCAACGCCTCACGCCGCAGTTTGCCGTTCAGGGTGACCAGCCAGTCGGCGATCTCGTCCTTGCGGGCGTCCAGCCTGGCGGCGAAATCCAGCAAAACTTCTGCACGCAAACGCGGCGAGTGTTTCCAGGTGGTTTGTTCAAAAGCCCGCACCGCCGCCGTTACTGCTGCTTCAGCCTCATGAATTGTGCCGTCGCAATACTGGGCTGCAAGTTCGCCGGTTGCGGGGTTGATGGCCTGGCCGAGGCGTTCGTGACCGCTGACGTGACTGAGCCACTGACCGTTGATATATTGTTTTGCGACTTGCATGTTTGTCTCCGTCTCTGACGCGGGCGAAAGTTCTGGCTTTGCCAATCTTGGTATGTTAGTTAATCCAAAGTAAGACACAATAGTCTATTTTTAAGCTACACCTTTTCCAAATCGCGATGAATCACGGACGGAGTTGATGGACACTTTGGCAAATTTGAAAGCTTTTGTCGCCACGGCAGATGCAGGTAGCTTCTCGGGCGCGGCCCGTCAGCTAGGGCTGGTGCCATCGGTCATCTCCAAGCGCATTGACCAGCTGGAGTGGCGTATTCGTGCACCCCTGTTTGCACGTACCACGCGCAAGCTAACGCTGACTGACGTTGGTGAGCGCTACCTGCGTACCGTCAAAGACGCCGTCCGGCAGGTCGATGACGCGTTGGCCGGCATGGCCCGTGCCAGCGGTGAACTGGAGGGCCACATCCGCATCAAGGTGCCGACCACACTGGGCGTCCTGTACCTGTCGGACCTGCTGACGCAATTTTTGCAGGGCCAACCCATGATCAGCATGGACATTGTGCTGGCAGACCGTTCAGTCAACCCGATTGAAGAAGGTTTTGACATTGCGATCGGTGCCCGGCCAGAGCTGTATGGCGGTGTGCAGGACATACCGCTGTGCCCACTCAGGCGGCGTTTGTGTACGTCACCCGCTTATCTGGCGCGCCGGGGTACACCCCAGCACCCTGCCGATCTGGCAAGCCACGACTGCCTGGTGTTCATCACTTCTGGCGCGCGCTGGGAGTTTGAAAGTGCCCAGGGATTGATCGGCATTGATGTGCAGCCCAAATTGCGGACCAACGACGGAGCGGCCATCTTCAAGGCCGCGGTGGCTGGCAGCGGTATCGCCGTGCTGACAGATTACCTGGCAGAGACGGCTCTGCAAAAGGGCGAGCTGGTGGAAATCATGGAGGGTTTCAGGATGTCCGACATTTGGCTCAAGGCGCTGGTCCCTGCCAGCCGGATTGAACTGCCCAGAATACGTATGCTGCTGGACTGGCTGGAAAACAGGCTCAAACCCTTGCCGCCATGGAAGACAATGGGACATGACTGGAATTTGATATGAATGAGCCCATGACACACGCTTCCAAGGATCTCGCTCGGCTGTATGCACGTCCTGGCTTTTTGTTGCGACGTGCGCACCAGATCTCTGCGGCCGTGTTTGAGGACGAGTGCAGCAGCGTGGGCCTGACACCCGCCCAGTTTGGCGTACTGACAGTTCTGGCCAGTGCGCCAGGGCTGGACCAATCCAGTCTGGCGCGCGCTTTGGGCTTTGACAAGGTGACGGTACTGCGTGTGCTGCGCGGACTGGAGGGACGCGGTTTGGTACATCGCACGGCGGCCCTTAAAAGCAAACGCAACATGGCTGTCATGCTCTCCCCTGAAGGCAAGACACTCTTGCAACTAGCCGCCCAACCTGCAGACCGGGCTTATGAAAGACTCATGGCGCCCTTGTCTCAAGAACAGCAAACGCAGCTGATGCTTTTACTGATGGAGCTGACGCAGGGCCTGGAAGACCGGGCACGAGCCGCTTTCGTGCCCCCAACTCAAACGTGATGTTTGCCTAGGCGTTCGAAACGTCAATGCCCCACTTGGCCAGTGCCGCATCGTCTGTTGCCCGTGCATCCACCCAGCGCGCACCTTCAGGGGTTTGTTCTTTCTTCCAGAACGGTGCCTGGGTTTTCAGGTAATCCATCAAAAACTCGCAGGCCTTGAAGCTCTCACCCCGGTGTGCGGATGTGACGGCCACCATCACGACCTGATCGAGCGGAGAAAGCAACCCCACCCGGTGCACCACACGTGCGGCAAAAATATCAAAGCGTTTGATAGCTTCGTCAATCATCGCCTCAATGGCTTTTTCTGTCATGCCGGGGTAGTGTTCAAGCTCCATGCTGCTGACGCTCTGACCATCATTGCGGTCCCGCACTGTGCCCGTGAAGGTACAGATGGCGCCAACGCGCTTGTCGTCTTTTCTGAGCTTTTCAACCTCAAGGGCCAAATTAAAGTCTTCTGCCTGGATGGACACACGACCCGTCATATCAGCCGCCCGTGACTGGAGGAAAGAATGCAACTTCGCAGCCGGGCGCCAGCAAGGCACTTTCATCGCTCATGGTTTGACCCAGCGCCATGCGCACTGCCCTGCCCCGACTGAGGCAGGCATAGGCAGGGCCAGCTGCCAGCAGTTCGTCACGCAACCCAGCCAGGGTGGTGGCTGCAGTTTCACGCTGTTCGCTGGCGCGCCCGATAGCTTCACGTATGGAGGCAAAGTATTTGATGGTCACCAGCATGTTGGACTCTCAGGACATCAGGGATGCAAACGGGATGAACTGAACCGTATCCCCATTCGCAATGGTTCGGCCAGCAGGGTTGTCCACCAGGCCATCGGACCAGACAGCTGAGGTCAGCACACCCGAGCTTTGGTTGTCAAACAAGTCCAGCCCCCCCGCCGAATTGCGCCTAGCGCGCAGAAATTCCCTGCGTTTATCGGCTTTAGGCCAATCAAAATCTGCGCGAGCAGCTATTGATTCAGGAGCAAGCTGTGTCGCTCCCTGGAGCTTGCGAATGAATGGTCTGACCAGTAGCAGGAAGGTCACAAAGCTGGATACAGGATTACCGGGCAAGCCGATAAAGTGTGCATTTTGAATTTTGCCGTAGGCAAATGGTTTGCCGGGCTTGATGGCGATTTGCCACAGATTAAGCTGGCCGAGTGACTGGACAGCAGGTTTGATGTGGTCTTCTTCACCGACAGATACGCCGCCACTGGTCAGCACCAGGTCATGCGCGCCAGATGCACTTGCCAATGCGGCTTTTGTTGCTTCAAATTTGTCAGGCACGATGCCCATGTCTGTGACCACGCAGCCCAGGCGCTGCAACAAGGCGCGCAAAAAGAACCGGTTGGAGTTGTAAATCGCGCCGGGCTTCATGTCTTGGGGCGCCACATCGCCGGGCATCACCAACTCATCGCCGGTTGAAAACAAGGCAACCCGCACGGGCGCTGCCACACACAGCGCTGAATAACCAATACTGGCTGCCAGGCCAATGGATTCAGGCGCTAGCAGCTCCCCTTTGGATAGCACGGTACGACCTGCTGTCACGTCTTCACCGCGCCGCCTGATCCATTGCCCAACTTTGGGCTGCACGGCAATACAGACACTGTCAGGTGTTGGCGTGGTGCAGTCTTCCTGCATGACCACAGCATCAGCGCCATCGGGAATCGGTGCACCTGTGAAGATGCGTGCCGCAGACAGGGGTGCCAGCGTACTGCCGCTGCTACCAGCTGCAATACGCTGATTGACTTGCAGCATGGTTGTTGCATTCAGCCAGTCGGCGCTGCGAATTGCATAACCGTCCATGGAACTGTTGTCGTGCGCAGGCACATCCAGCGCGGAAACAACGTCTTGCGCCAGCACCCGGCCATCGGCATCAAAGGTTGAAACCGTGTCGGTCTGTCCGATTGGCAAAGCATGGCCGAGCAGCTCGACGAGCGCCGCATCAAGCGGCTTCAGGGGCTGGCGGGGCGTGCTGGGCGACATCAATTAAAAGCGTAAGTAAAGCGATCCTGCGCACCTAGCAAATAGTCAACCACCGCTTCTGCATCATTGAGGTTGAGAACGGGACGCTGAGTCGCCTGGGGCAACTGCTCAGGTGAATCAGTGGCAATCGCCACAACAAAATCGTCATCAATATAGCGGGCTGGTTTGCCGGGGTAGTCGGCCGACGGTGCGCGCCAGACTTCTATCTTCAGCAAGTCACTGTCCTTGAAACCTTCTACCAACACCCAGTCTACGCCGTCATAAAGCTCGGCTATCAGTTGATGCACCGTCATCACGGATGGCTTTTCAAATTCGCGCATCAGTGCAAAACGGTTACTGGAGGCAACCACCACCTCAAACGCACCCGCCTCGCGGTGACGGAAAGTGTCTTTGCCGGGACGGTCAATATCAAAACTGTGGTGCGCATGCTTGACGACCGACACACGCAGACCGCGCCTTTTCATCACGGGAATCAGTTGTTCAACCAGCGTGGTTTTGCCCGAACCGGAGTATCCGGCGAATCCGACCACATTCATGGCTTGGCGCCCTTCACACTATCAGAGATGTAAGTCTTGATCAGCGAGGCATCGGCCGGCATCAGCTTGACGCGCTTTGGGAGAGCTTCAATGCCTTCAAATTTCGCAGGGCGTGGCGGCAGTCTGCCGAGCGCCTCTTCAATCGTCTCAGCAAATTTAATCGGCAGCGCCGTTTCCATCACGATCATGGGGACGTCCACCTTCATGTGCTCGCGTCCAACTTTGACGCCGTCAGCGGTATGGGTGTCGATGATGTCATTGAACTGCGCGTACACGCTTTGAATGGTGGCCAGGCGGTCGGTGTGGGTGCTTTTTCCGCTCAAAAACCCATAGGTTTTGCAGGCAGCCTTGAAGGCCTCGCTGGCACTTAAATCGAATCTGCCTTTTGCGTTGAGCTGGTCATGAAAAAGTGCCTTGGTTTGCGCAGCGTCGCGGCCGAGCATGTCAAATACAAAACGCTCAAAGTTCGATGCTTTGGAAATGTCCATCGACGGACTGGAAGTTTCGTGGGTGTCATGGCTGGCCCGTACGCGGTACACACCCGTGCGGAAAAACTCGTCCAGCACATCATTCTCGTTGGTGGCCACGACCAGAGAATCAATCGGCAATCCCATCATGCGGGCAACGTGGCCCGCACAAACATTGCCAAAGTTGCCGGAAGGGACGGTAAACGAAACTCTTTCAACGCTTGATTTGGTTGCTTGAAAGTAGCCCGCGAAATAATAAACAACTTGCGCCATCAGCCGCGCCCAGTTGATGGAATTGACTGTGCCGATTTTGTACTGCCGCTTGAAATCCAGGTCGTTCGACACGGCTTTGACAATGTCCTGGCAATCATCAAACACGCCCTCGACAGCGATGTTGTAAATATTCGCGTCTTGCAAGCTGAACATTTGCGCCTGCTGAAACGGACTCATCCGGCCTTGCGGTGAGGTCATGAACACCCGCACACCGCGCTTGCCACGCATGGCATATTCAGCCGCGCTACCCGTATCACCGCTGGTCGCACCCAGAATATTCAGCTCCTCACCACGCCGTGCCAGTTCATACTCAAACAAATTGCCCAGCAACTGCATGGCCATGTCCTTGAAGGCCAGCGTCGGGCCGTTGGACAAGGCCTCCAGATACAAACCTTTTTCAAGCGGGCGCAGCGGCACGATGGCGGCTGTGCCAAACACGTCTTGCGTGTAGGTTTTGCAGCTAATCGCTTTCAGGTCAGCCGCTGGGATGTCATCGATGTACAAAGACAGCACTTCAAAAGCCAACTCGGCATAGGGCAGATGGCGCCAAGCGTCGAGCTTGGAAGGCGTGACTTGCGGGTAATGGTCGGGCAGGTACAAACCACCGTCAGGTGCCAGGCCTTCAAGCAGGATGTCGCAGAATTTGCGTGGGGTTTTGTCGCCACGGGTCGAGAGGTAATGCATCAAGCCAGCTCTTCCTTGCGAATTCGCACAATCGGCACCAATACTGTTTTCAGTGCCTGCATCTGCACGAGCGCCTCGTTCATCTTCGCTTCCACACAATCATGGGTCAAGATGATGAGGTCAGTCTGGGTTGCGCCCTCGCCGCCAACTTCATCGGCCTCACGCTGCAGCACAGCGTCGATGCTGATGCCGGCCCTGGCCAGAATGCTGGTGACATTGGCCAGCACGCCGGCCTCGTCGGCCACCTTCAGCCTGAGGTAATAGCTGGTCACGACGTCACCCATGGCCAGCACAGGTGTGTTGCTCATGGCGTCTGGCTGAAAGGCCAGGTGCGGCACGCGCTGTGCCGGGTCTGCCGTGTGCAGGCGGGCGATGTCGATCAGGTCAGCAATCACGGCGCTGGCGGTGGGCTCGCTGCCTGCGCCTTTGCCGTAGTACAGCGTGGTGCCCACCGCATCGCCATGCACCATGACGGCGTTCATCGCGCCTTCGACATTGGCAATCAGGCGCTTGTTGGGTACCAGCGTGGGGTGAACGCGCAGCTCAATGCCTTTGTCGGTCTTTTTGGTGATGCCCAGCAACTTGATCCGGTAGCCCAGTTGCTCGGCGTACTTGATGTCTTGCGCGCCCAGTCGGGTGATGCCTTCTACGTAGGCTTTGTCAAATTGCACCGGCACGCCAAACGCCATAGCGGACATAAGAGCAGCTTTGTGCGCGGCATCGACACCTTCAATATCAAACGTCGGATCTGCTTCAGCATAGCCCAGAGCCTGGGCCTGTTTGAGCACCACGTCAAAGTCCAGGCCTTTATCACGCATTTCACTCAGAATGAAATTGGTCGTGCCGTTGATGATGCCGGCAATCCATTGAATGCGGTTGGCAGACAGGCCCTCGCGCAATGACTTGATGATGGGAATGCCACCCGCGACAGCCGCCTCAAACGCGACCATCACGCCCTTGCGGCTGGCTGCAGCAAATATCTCGGTGCCGTGGACCGCGAGCAGCGCCTTGTTGGCCGTGACCACATGCTTGCCCGCTTCAATTGCCTCCAACACGAGTTGTCTGGCAATACCGTAACCGCCAATCAGTTCGATGACGATGTCAATGTCGGGGTTGGCAATCACGGCGCGTGCGTCGCTGACCACCTTGACGCCCGGCCCTACAGCGGTTTGCGCTCTCACCGTATCCAGATCTGCCACCATGGCAATTTCAATGCCGCGCCCCGCACGGCGAATAATTTCACTCTGATTACGCTGCAAGACATTAAACACACCGCTGCCGACAGTACCAATGCCCAAAAGGCCTACTTGAATCGATTTCATATGCTTTTCAACTACTAAATAGGGCTCTAGCCCAATAAAATCATGCGCGAGCAGCTACTAATTTAATAGCGTTTGGTTTCACGGGAGGTTTACCAGCGCGGTTGCGATAAGACTCCAGAAACTTGGCGATGCGACCAATCGCTTCGCGCAAGTCGTCTTCGTGCGGTAAAAACACGATGCGGAAATGGTCCGGGTCAGGCCAGTTAAAGCCTGTGCCCTGCACCAGCATCACGCGCGTCTCACGCAACAGTTCCAGAAAAAACTGACGGTCGTCCTTGATCGGATACATCACCGGATCCAGCTTAGGAAACATGTACAACGCCGCCACGGGCTTGACGCACGTCACGCCAGGGATGGCGGTGATCAGCTCATAGGCCAAGTCGCGCTGGCGGCGTAGCCTGCCCCCCTCACAGGTCAAATCGTTGATGCTCTGGTACCCGCCGAGTGCGGTTTGAATGGCCCACTGACCAGGCACGTTCGAGCACAGCTTCATGTTGCTGAGCATGTTCAGGCCTTCGATATAGTCAACCGCTGCCCGCTTGTCGCCGGACACCACCATCCAGCCCGCGCGGTAACCGCAGCTGCGGTAGCTCTTGCTCAGTGAGTTGAAGGTCAGCGTCAGCACGTCGGTTGACAAACACGCAATGGCTGTGTGCTTAGCATCCTCATAGAGCACCTTGTCGTACACCTCGTCAGCCAGGATAACAAGACCATGTTCGCGTGCAATCGCCACGATGCCCATCAACAGTTCATCAGAGTAAAGCACGCCTGTCGGGTTGTTCGGGTTGATGACCACAATCGCCTTGGTACGCGGCGTGATTTTGGCGCGGATGTCCGCCAGGTTTGGCATCCAGCCGTTGGACTCGTCGCACAGGTAATGCACGGGGGTACCACCCGACAGGCTGGTGGCGGCTGTCCAGAGTGGGTAGTCGGGCATAGGCAGCAGCAGCTCGTCACCGTTGTCGAGCAGCGCGTTGGTGGCCATGGTGATGAGTTCGCTCGCGCCATTGCCCAGGTAAATATCATCCAGCGTGACGCCCTTGACGCCCTGCTTTTGCGTCTCGTGCATCACGGCCTTACGCGCCGCAAAGATACCTTTGCTGTCCGAGTAACCCGCCGAGTTGGGCAGATTGCGAATCATGTCTTGCTGGATCTCTTCAGGCGCATCAAAACCGAACACCGCCAGATTGCCGAGGTTCAGCTTGATGATCTTCTGGCCTTCGTCTTCCATCTGGCGTGCCGCGTCCATGATGGGCCCACGAATGTCGTAAAGCACGTTGGCCAGCTTGGCAGATTTGGTGATGGGTTTCATTGGAGAATTCCTTAAAACGGAACCTATAATTTGACCACACAAATGCTGCTTTGCAGCACCTGCCATAAACTTGCCATCCATGAAGCTTCAACCTGACAGATTAGATGTTCAATCCATTCTGGGCTACGGGCCCGGCTGGGTGGGTTTGGGCAGCAACGGTGTGGCTGAAAAAATCGAGCGGAGCATCGTGATTGGCTCACGCGGTGAAAAGTTCGACTGGGACTGCACCCGCTTCGAAGACCTGACCGAAAACCACTTCGCGCGGTTGGCTGAAACCAAACCTGAACTGGTCATTTTTGGCAGCGGCACACGGCTCAGGTTTGCGCCCCCAGCGTTCATGCGCGCGCTCATGCAAAGCCGCATTGGCATAGAAACCATGGACACACTGGCCGCCTGCCGCACGTATAACGTCTTGGCAGGTGAAGGGCGTCTGGTGATTGCAGCGTTGCTGCTCGAAAAGAGCGACTGATCGGTACTGGCTTTCAGGGTAAAATCTAGGGTTGTGCAAACAGGGGCAGCCCCGTTTGCCTTGAGGTCCATCACAATCACTACTCCCAGGGTCCCACCAGTATGGCAGTCGTCGTCAATAAGCTCCTCCCCGAATTTGAAGCGAACGCCACCGGTGGCGTGAAGGTTTCCAATACATCGCATGTTGGAAAAGTCGTTGTTTTGTACTTTTACCCAAAAGACAACACGCCCGGCTGTACCACTGAAGCCATGCAGTTTCGTGACCACTACAAAAGCTTTGTCAAAGCCGGTGCCACGGTGTTTGGCGTTTCCCGTGACAACATGAAGTCGCATGATGACTTCAAAACCAAGCTCGAACTGCCTTTTGAGCTGATTGCCGACACGGAAGAAAAAATGTGTCACATGTTTGGTGTGGTCAAGAACAAGATCATGTACGGCAAGAAAGTCAAAGGTATTGAGCGCAGCACCTTTTTGATTGCGGCTGACGGCACCCTGGCCCAAGAGTGGCGTGGCCTGAAAGTAGTAGGCCATGTGGATGAGGTTTTGAAGGCTGTCAAAGCACTGAAAAAAACCGCCTGAAGCGTTTTCGGTGCTTCACAGGATTTGTGCATAATGAATGCATCTTGTTGATCACGCCATCACTCCCCCCCGCGAAAGCCGCCACCTAAATTGGGCGGCTTTTTTGTTTTTTAATGCAACTTAAAGAGCTCACAGCACATGCCCTTGCCCCCACCCCCCGCCAAGCGCGCAGCGCTGATCTCCCTGGATGGTCTGGACGCACCCGAGCGCCAAAGTTCCAAAGCGCTGAAAACCAGCGCAAAACCGGCGGCGGTGCCTAAAGATGCCCATCCAGAGGCTTTTTTAGATACAAAAAAGGCTTCGAATCCAATGCGACCAAGCACGGTCGGCTATAAAAAAGATAGCGTCCAGAACATTGACAAGCATTCCGATGAACACGCTGGTATACGTTCCAACGCGCCTGCCCAGTCAAAACCCGTTAAAAAGCCAAAGCACACTGGGCCCACCAAGCTGTTTGTACTTGACACCAATGTGCTGATGCACGACCCGATGTGTCTGTTCAGGTTTGAAGAACACGACATCTTCCTGCCGATGATCGTTCTGGAAGAGCTGGACGGTCACAAAAAGGGCATGACCGAAGTCGCCCGCAACGCCCGCCAAACCAGCCGCTCACTGGATGCGCTGGCAGGCGCGCAGGGTGCCGAGATCACCAAAGGTCTGAAGCTGGACACAACTGGTCACCGCGAAGCCAAGGGCAGCCTGCTGTTTCAAACCAAACCTCTGGACTACTCGCTACCCACCAGCCTGCCGCAAGGCAAGGCAGACAACCAGATTCTGGGTGTTGTGGAGGCGCTGCGCAAAGAATACGCCCCACGCGAAGTGGTGTTGGTGTCCAAAGACATCAACATGCGCGTCAAGGCCCGTGCGCTGGGCCTGGCCACTGACGATTACCAGAACGACAAAACACTGGAAGACGGCGACCTGCTGTATTCAGGCGTGCTGGCATTGCCAAATGATTTCTGGACGCGGCAAAGCAAAACCATAGAAAGCTGGCAGCAAGGCAGTTACAACTTTTACCGCATCACCGGGCCGATTGTGACCAGTTTGCTGATCAACCAGTTCGTGTTTTTTGAAGCGCCAGGCGAACCACCGCTGTATGCACGCGTAACTGAGATTCGCGCCAAAACAGCGGTATTGAAAACCCTCAAAGATTTCAACCACCTGAAAAACGCCGTGTGGGGTGTGACCACCCGCAACCGCGAGCAAAACTTTGCCATGAACCTGCTGATGGATCCGGAAGTGGACTTTGTCACGCTGGCCGGTACGGCAGGCAGCGGCAAGACGCTGATGGCACTGGCCAGTGGCCTGACGCAGGTGCTGGACGACCGCCGTTATACCGAGATCATCATGACCCGTGCCACGGTGTCAGTTGGTGAAGACATCGGTTTTCTGCCGGGCACCGAAGAAGAAAAGATGGGCCCGTGGATGGGCGCGCTTGACGACAACCTGGAAGTACTTGGCAAAACCGAAAACGGCTCAGGCGAATGGGGCCGCGCGGCGACCAACGAGCTGATTCGCTCCCGCATCAAAGTCAAGAGCATGAACTTCATGCGCGGCCGGACGTTTTTGAACAAATACGTCATCATTGACGAAGCGCAAAACCTGACGCCCAAGCAGATGAAAACGCTGATCACCCGAGCCGGGCCTGGCACCAAAATCATTTGCATGGGTAACCTGGCACAAATCGACACGCCGTACCTGACCGAAGGCTCATCGGGCATGACCTACGCTGTTGACCGCTTCAAGGGCTGGCCGCATGGCGGGCACATCACGCTGGCACGCGGCGAGCGTTCAAGGCTGGCTGACTTTGCCAGCGAAGTGCTCTGATGCTGGTTGAAGCCTCCCAGGCTAGCTAGAAGGCCTCGCGCCACAGGTCCAGCGCTTGCTGGACCGGGCGGTCCGAGTAACTGAACAGCACGGCCTGGTTATCTGCCGCCAATGTGTAGGGCATCCAGGACGGGCAGACGAACACATCCTTCGGGCCAAAGCTCAAGACCTGTCCGTTGATGGTGCAAGTGCCGTTGCCCTCGACCACCGTGTAGACGGTGGAGTCTGTTGACCTGTACGCTTTGCCCTTGAAGCCGGCTGGCAACAACTGCATGAAGGTACCCATGGTGGGTATGGCCCACTCCCCCGTGACGGGGTTGGTGTACTGCAATTTGTGGCCCCAGCACGGATGCGGATCTTCATGGGCGCTCAGGGTGGCCAGTGCTTCCAAGGTGCGGTCATACGGGTACCAGAACAGCGGCGATGTTTTGGAACGCGCCCTGTACTGCACGGGTTTCATGGTGTTGCCAAATCGCGCGAGATTGACATTAGCCGCGCTGGCAATGTGCTGCATGTCGCTGGAACCGTCTTCACGAAACTGCGCATCCAGAAGCTCGACGATGGGAACATCAAGCCCATCAAGCCAGACCATGGGTTCGCTGGACTCATTGCCGTGGTCATGAAAGGTCCATGACGGCGTGATCACAAAGTCGCCCGGGTGCATCACCACCTTTTCACCGTCTACAGCAGTGTAGGCACCGTCACCATGCATGATAAATCGCAGTGCCGACTGGGAATGCCGGTGCGCTGCGGCGACCTCGCCGGGCAGGATCAGCTGCAGGCCTGCGTAAAGGCTGTGTGTGATGCGCGTCCGGCCACGCAAACCCGGGTTCTCAAGCACCAGCACACGACGCTCGGCCTCTTTTGCAGTGATCAACTGACCGGCTTCCTGTAACCAGGGCCACATGGTTGACCATTTCCACAAGTAAGGCAGGCAAGGCGTGTTGGGCTCGACCGTGACCAGACTGTGAAGAATTTCCCACAGCGGTGTGCAGTTGGCATTGCCAATCTTTTCGTAGAACACCTTGCGCCCGGCAGCAACTTGCTCTTGTGCGTCGTCCATCATTCGATCTCCAGTCATGGTGTTTCCCTTAAAGCTGACGTTACTGCAACATGCATGCGGCCAATGCCCTCAAAATCAGTGACGATGGTATCGCCCGGCAGCACGGGGCCCACCCCTTCGGGGGTACCGGTGTAAATCAGGTCACCCGGCAACAGGCTGTAAAAAGAAGAGGCAAACTCAATCAGCTCGCCGATACTCAAAATCAAATCTCGCGTGTTGGCCTGCTGTTTCACCACCCCATTAACGGTGAGGGAAAAGCCGAGATTGCCCGGATCCGTGATTTCGTCAGCCGTCACAAACCACGGCCCCAACACACTGTAGGTGTCAATCGATTTGCGCAAACTGCGCTCTTCCGGACCACGAGTGGTCATGTCGAGGCCGCTGCTGTAACCCGCAATATGCAGGTGCGCGTTGGCCCTCGTGATGTTGCGACCGGCCTTGCCAATCACCACCACCAATTCAGCCTCATGATCATTGCGGCGGTCAGCATGTTGCAGCACAACACCGTGGCTTGCGCCCACCAGCGAACTGGTGGCTTTCAGGAAAAGACCAATCTTCTGAATTTCGGCAATCTGGCTGTTGTGATGAATCTGTGCATCATCGCGCGCCTCCTGAAGGTGCTTTTTGTAGTTGACGGGTGCGGCCACAATTTTGCCAGGGTTGGCCACAGGCGCAAGCCACTTTCGGCCCGTCAATGGCAATACTGGCGCAGCCGGTGCAAGCTTTTTGATACGCGCGACCAAGGCATCAAGGTTGGCTATCAAAGGGTCTACTTGAGGCAACGGGTAGGTGTAGCCCGGCAATACCTCCAGCGCCGCAGTCACGTCACGCAGAACATCGCCTTCAACAAGGCCCAGGCGGTTTTCGTCAAATCGGCAAATCTTCACGGGGCATCTCCAGAACAATCTCGGTACCCGCTAAGTGTACTTATCAAATCGATACCGGTCTTGCCTAGTACAAAACCCAAAAACGTTCACTAGAAAAAACACTTTTCCAAAATTGACGGGGCCACATAACACCAGCTTGGTGCTCGCCCGATTGCTAATTTTTCCGAACTACTGTTCAATTGTCAAAACTTTCAAGCCCCAGGCATAAGGAAAACATGAAGTACCTCAACACACTGAAATCGACCGTAGCAGCACTGGCAATAGCAGCATTTGCCGGCAGTGCCGCTGCACAGGCTTTTCCCTCGCGCCCCGTGAAAATCATTACCCCCTTCCCACCAGGCAGTGGCCCCGATGTTGTGCTGCGTGTCATTGGTGAACAGTTGTCGCGCACCTGGGGGCAACCTGTTTTGATTGACAACAGGCCAGGCGGCAACGGCGTCATTGCCTTTCAGGCGGCCAAGAACTCGCCCGCCGATGGCTACACTTTTTTGCAGGCAGACAACCTGCAACTGACGGCTTTGCCGCACCTGATGCCCAAGTTGCCTTATGACGTGGTGAAAGACTTTGACCCCGTGGCCGTGCAATACAAATTGTTCTTTTTTGTAGCCGTTCCAAGCACCTCCAAATGGAACAACATGACCGACCTGATCGCGGCGGCAAAAGCAAAACCTGGGGAGCTGACCTACGGCTCATGGAACGTCGGAAGTCCCGGCCACCTCGGCGCAGCCCTGCTGGAAGGCGCAACCAACACACAGATGCGCCACATCCCCTTCAAGGAAACAAGCCAGCTTTACAGCGCCGTCGCCAACGGTGAGCCTGACTGGGCTTTCGGAAGCGCGGTTTCCGCCGGAGCGATGTACAAGGCTGGCAAGCTCAAGTTCATCGCCGTTGCCGGGCCCAAACGAATTCCGGGTTACGACACCATACCCACCATGGCCGAAGCGGGTGGCCCTCCTGGTCTGGAGG
This sequence comes from Polaromonas sp., assembly GCA_031410335.1. GTDB lineage: Bacteria > Pseudomonadota > Gammaproteobacteria > Burkholderiales > Burkholderiaceae_C > Polaromonas. Next base: position 44,585 of record JANNYZ010000091.1, read on the forward strand.
TTGGCGGCTGGATGGCCATGATGGCACCGCACGGAACCCCAGCGGCCATCATCAGTCGCGTCAACGAGGACATCACGAAAGTCCTGCAAGACCCGGCGATACGCGACCGCTTTGCCAGCTTTGGTTTTGAAACCATCAATGCCAGGCCAGCAGAAATTGCCAAAATGATTGAGACCGACTCACGCAAACAGGCCGAGGTCATCAAGCGCGCCAAAATTTCACTTGAGTGAATTCATCCGAAAATCAAACGGCAGTAACAACAAAGGATTCAAGTGACATTGCAAAAAAAAGTTATCCGGTCACTCATGACTTTGGCAGTACTTGCGCTAACGACTGTCGTCATGCCTGTCAACGCACAAGACAACTGGCCCAACAAGCCGGTCAAGATCATCGTGCCGTCATCGCCCGGCGGAGGTACCGACATCTTCGGACGGCTGATTGCGCAGGCACTGGCAGATGAACTGCGTCAGCCATTTGTCGTGGACAACCGGGCTGGCGCCAGTGGCAATATAGGCGCCGCTGCTACGGCAAAATCGCCGGCTGACGGGTATACCTTCATGGTCACGTCCAATGCATCGATTGCCATCGGCCCAGGCCTGTACCCTTCGCTGCCTTTTGATGCTGAAAGGGACTTTACGCCCATCGCGCAAGGGGTCTTCGCGCCGATGGTGATGGTGGCGCACGCCGGCTCGGGCATCCGTACATTGGCTCAATTGATTGAGCGGGGAAAGCAGAAACCTGGTGAGTCGTTTTACGGGTCCGCAGGCGTCGCGACATCGCCTTATCTGGGCGTCAAAATGCTCGAGAGCCTGAGCGGGGCCAAGTTTGAACACGTGCCCTACAAGGGCGTCGCACCCGCCTACCAGGACTTGCTCAGCGGTCGCCTGCAATTCATGTACCCTGATCTCGCATCCATCCAGCCGTTTATCCGCTCTGGTCAGGTTGTGGCCCTGGCCATCAACCGCGAAACAGATTTGCTGCCCAGCGTGCCCTCGTTTGAAAAAGCCGGCGTGAATGGCATGACCGCCCGCACGACCTTCAGCGTCGTTGGGCCTGCGGGCGTGCCACCGCAAATCGTGGCCAAGCTGAGCGCAACCATCAACACCGTCATGAAATCACCGCCGATTGCCGCACGGCTGAGGGAACTGGCACTGATACCGATATTTGACACGCCCGCAGAGTTTGCCGCGAGCCTGAAAAAAGAGCGCGACTATTGGGCAGTCTTCATCAGTCGCAACGGCATCAAGCCAGATTGATGCGAAGGCCAAAAAAAAGAACTGCACGATGCCTCGTCAGTTCTTTTGTCTGCCCGGTGGCAGTGCGCCGTATGGTGGGAGATGCAAGTTTCGAACTTGCGACCCCTGCAGTGTGAATGCAGTGCTCTACCCCTGAGCTAATCTCCCGTCGCTTTTAAGCAAGTCTAAGATTATATGCTGACTATCAGGCAGAGGCTGATCTCCACACGGTCTTGCCTTTGCTGGCCTTGTCAATGTCGAGCAGCAACTTTTCATGTGCATCCAGTTCATCGTCATTGGCAGCCAGTAGCGGCAACACGAACTGGCTCAGGTCTATGGCTGGCGCGTCCGTCCCGCTTTGAGCAGTGGTGCCCGTGTCCATCACCAGGCTATTTTGCCCACGCGGGAGATTGATGTACACGTCAGCCAGCAGTTCCGCGTCCAGCAGCGCGCCGTGGAGCGTTCGCCCCGAGTTGTCGACCTCAAGCCTGTCGCATAGCGCATCGAGCGAATTACGTTTGCCGGGATACAGCTCTTTGGCCATCATCAGGCTGTCGGTGATTTTTGCCACGTGAGCCGAGATAGGTGGCTGCCCACAAATTTCGAGTTCCTTGTTCAAAAATCCCACATCAAACGGCGCGTTATGAATGATGATTTCAGCGCCGTTCAAATATTCGAGCAGCTCAGCAGCTATGACGCCAAAGCGGGGTTTGTCTTTTAAAAACTCGTTGCTGATGCCGTGGACTTTCAGCGCATCTTCATGGCTGTCGCGCTCAGGGTTCAGGTAGAAGTGTTTGTTATTGCCTGTCAGCTTGCGGGCCACAAGCTCCACGCAGCCGATCTCAATGATGCGGTCGCCGTTGTCAGGTGACAGGCCTGTGGTTTCGGTGTCCAGAAAAATTTGACGCATGACTAAATGAGTGTGTCAGCAGGTTCAGTGCAATTCTTTGGCGTGATTGATGGTGTATTTCGGGATCTCAACAGTCACGTTGGCCTGGGCCAGTATCGCCTGACAGCTCAGGCGCGAGTTGGGCTCGAGGCCCCAGGCGCGGTCGAGCAGGTCGTCTTCTTCTTCCTCTGGCGCGTTCAGCGACGCGAAGCCCTCACGCACGATGACATGGCACGTGGTGCAGGCCGCGCTCATGTCGCAGGCATGCTCGATGTTGATTTTGTTGTCCAGCAGGGCTTCGCAAATGGACGTCCCCGCAGGCGCGGTGATCTCAGCGCCCTGCGGGCAATATTCGGCGTGAGGAAGAATTTTGATAATGGGCATGATGAGAGTTCAGACGGATTCAATATTTTTACCAGCCAGGGCTTGTTGAATGCCCCGGTTCATGCGCTCGGCGGCGAACGCTTCGGTGCCTTTGGCCAGCGCTTGGGTGGCGGCTTCAATCGTCGCGGCATCGCCGTTTTCACGGGCATCGATCAAGCCGACGATCAAACTGTCGATTTGCGCGCGCCCGTTGGGGCTGAGTAAATCGGCGTCTGCGCCCAGTGCGGTTTTAACAGCCAGAACCATGCGGTCAGCATCAACACGCGCTTCCGCCAAGGCACGCGAGGCCATGTCCTGCTGCGCCGTTGAAAAACTGTCTTGCAGCATGCGCGCAATCTCATCGTCAGACAAGCCATACGACGGCTTCACGTCAATGCGCGCCTCGACACCACTGACCTGCTCTTTGGCATTGACACTCAAGAGGCCATCGGCATCGACGGTAAACGTGACCCGAATACGCGCAGCGCCAGCCACCATGGGCGGTATACCACGCAGTTCAAAACGGGCCAGGCTTCGGCAGTCAGCAACCAGGTCACGCTCGCCCTGCACCACATGCAGAGCTAGTGCGGTCTGGCCGTCCTGGTAGGTCGTGAAGTCTTGCGCCATGGCGGTGGGTATCGTCTGGTTGCGCGGCACGATGCGCTCGACCAGACCGCCCATGGTTTCAATGCCCAGCGACAGGGGAATGACATCTAGCAGCAGCAGGTCGTTCCCGGCGTTGTTACCCGCCAGTTGATTGGCAGAGATGGCCGCACCCAGCGCCACGACTTCGTCGGGATTCAAATTAACCAGGGGCTCACGCCCAAAAAAGCTGGCCACCGCCTTACGCACCTGCGGCATGCGGGTAGAGCCGCCAACCAGCACCACACCCTGAATGTCGGCTTTGTCGAGTTTGGCATCGCGGAGGGCCTTGCGCACGGCTGCCAATGTGCGCTGCGTGAGGTGAGCGGTAGCCGTTTCAAAGTCTTCAGCCTGCATATCAACGTTGACCAGCGTCCTGGCCAGCTGAACCGAGAACATCGCAACAGAATTGACCGACAGCGCCTCTTTGCAAGACCGAGCTGCGCGCTGCAAAGCCGCCTTGTCGGTGGCACTCAAGGCATCGGCCGCCAGACCCGCTTTGGCCAACACCCAGTCGACCAAGGCCCGGTCATAGTCATCGCCACCCAAGGCGGAATCACCGCCCGTCGACACGACCTCAAACACGCCTTCTGTCAGGCGCAAAATGGAAATATCAAACTTGCCGCCACCCAGGTCATAAATCGCAAACACGCCCTGGCTTGCGTTGTCCAGGCCATAAGCAATAGCTGCTGCGGTGGGCTCGTTGATGAGCCTAAGCACATGGAGGCCCGCCAACTGTGCCGCATCTTTGGTGGCTTGGCGCTGGGCATCGTCAAAGTAGGCGGGAACGGTGATGACCGCGCCGTAAATATCGCCGTCAAAGGTGTCCTCAGCCCGGAAACGCAGCGTAGCCAAAATCTCAGCACTGATCTCGACCGGACTTTTTTCACCGGCCACGGTTTGAAGCGTGACCATGCCGGGCTTGTCAATCAACTGGTAAGGCAGCTGCGCGCGGCTGCCAATATCATCGATGCCCCGTCCCATCAGCCGCTTGACCGAGGAAATGGTATTGGCCGGGTCATCGACCTGAGCCGCCAGAGCGGCGTAGCCAATCTGGCGCTTGTCGCCTGGCAGGTAACGCACCACGCTTGGCAAGATCACCCGGCCCTCGTCGTCAGGCAGGCATTCAGACACGCCATTGCGGACGCTAGCCACCAGCGAATGCGTGGTGCCCAGGTCGATACCGATGGCAACACGCCTTTCGTGCGGGTTAGGCGCCTGGCCAGGTTCGGAGATTTGGAGAAGTGCCATGTCGCTTGGAAAAACTATTTGTGTATTCAAGGTTGCAGTTGATCGAGACGCGCTTCCACCTCAGTGGCAAACCGCTCAACAAACATCAGGGCTCTGACGTACTCAACTGCCAGTTCAAAGTTTTTTTGACCATCCATAGCTTGCTCTATTTTTAATAGCTGCTCGCGCATGAATTCATTGGTCTGAAGGGCTATTTCATCGATATTTTCAGGTGTTTCTGCCTCGTCGAGTGCTTCCCGCCACTCGATTTGCTGCATCAAGAAGCTGGCAGGCATGGCGGTATTGTTTTCAGCATTAACAGACGCACCGTTGAGCTCGCACAGATAGCTGGCGCGGCTCAGAGGGTCTTTGAGCCGCTTGTATGCCTCATTGATGCGCACAGACCACTGCATAGCCACTCGTTGGGCACTGGCGCCCTGAGCTACAAATTTGTCAGGGTGCGCTTCTCGCTGGAGTTCTTTCCAGCGGGCATCAATGGCTGCGCGGTCTTGCTTGAACTTTTGCGTTAGACCGAAAAGTTCGAAATCATTGGATTGCAGGTTCACACACGGAAACTCTCGCCACATCCGCAACGATCACGTTCGTTGGGATTCAGGAATTTAAAGCCCTCGTTCAAACCTTCCCGCACAAAATCAAGCTGCGTGCCGTCAATGTAAGCCATGCTTTTCGGGTCGACCAGTACCTTCACACCGTTGTCTTCAAACACCACGTCTTCGGGTGCGATTTCGTCGGCGTATTCAAGCTTGTAGGCCAGGCCTGAACAACCTGTGGTTTTGACACCCAGGCGCACCCCAACGCCTTTGCCGCGCTTGGTCATGTAGCGGGTTACGTGGCGGGCAGCAGCGTCAGTCAGCGTTACGGACATTTGAATTTTCTGGACTAGATTTCAAGCTGCAACCGCTTGGGCTTGGCCATGCTTTTGCTTGTAGTCACTCACAGCCGCTTTGATGGCATCTTCCGCCAGAATCGAGCAGTGAATTTTGACCGGCGGCAGTGCCAGCTCCTGGGCGATTTCGCTGTTTTTGATGCTGGCGGCCTGGTCCAGCGTTTTGCCTTTGACCCACTCGGTCACGAGCGAGCTGGACGCAATCGCCGAGCCGCAGCCATAAGTTTTAAAACGTGCATCTTCAATCACACCCGTCACCGGGTTGACCTTGATTTGCAGCTTCATCACGTCGCCGCAAGCTGGGGCACCGACCATGCCGGTGCCTACCGTGTCGTCGCCTTTTTCAAAGGAGCCCACGTTGCGGGGATTTTCGTAGTGGTCTACCACTTTTTCACTGTATGCCATGATATTTACCTCTTAAACGGTTATCGCAATTTAATGCGCAGCCCACTGGATGGTGGACAAATCGATGCCTTCTTTGAACATGTCCCACAGCGGGGAGAGTTCGCGCAGCTTTGCCACGTTCTCTTTGATCGTACCGACGGCGTAGTCAATTTCTTCTTCCGTGGTCCAGCGGCCCATGGTCATGCGCAGGCTGCTGTGGGCCAGTTCGTCGCTGCGGCCTAATGCTCGAAGTACGTAACTGGGCTCAAGCGATGCCGACGTGCAGGCCGAGCCACTCGACACGGCCAGGCCCTTAATACCCATGATGAGCGATTCACCTTCCACATAGTTAAAACTCATGTTGAGGTTGTGCGGCACGCGTTTTTCGGCGTGGCCATTCAAGAATACTTCTTCAACGTCTTTCAGACCATTGAGCATGCGCTGCTGCAATCCACGAATGCGCTTGTTTTCTTCATGCATTTCGGCCTTGGCGATACGGTAGGCCTCACCCATGCCGACGCACTGGTGCGTGGGTAGCGTGCCAGAGCGCATGCCGCGCTCGTGGCCACCGCCATGCATTTGCGCTTCCAGCCGCACACGTGGCTTGCGGCGTACATACAGCGCACCAATGCCTTTGGGGCCATAGGTTTTGTGCGAGGTCAGGCTCATCAAATCAATCGGTAGCGCCGCCAAGTCAATGTCAACACGTCCGGTGGCTTGAGCCGCGTCAGTGTGAAAGATAATGCCTTTTTCACGGCACAGCGCCCCGATGGCAGCGACGTCCTGAATCACACCAATTTCGTTGTTGACAAACATGACGCTGACCAGGATCGTGTCTGGCCTGATCGCGGCTTTCAACACATCCATGTCCAGCAAGCCATCGGCTTGAACGTCCAGGTAAGTGGCTTCAAAACCCTGGCGCTCCAGTTCGCGGAAGGTGTCGAGCACAGCTTTGTGCTCGGTCTTGACCGTGATGATGTGCTTGCCCTTGGTTTTGTAAAACTGCGCTGCACCCTTGATGGCCAGGTTGTTTGACTCAGTGGCACCGCTCGTCCAGACGATTTCACGTGGGTCAGCACCAATCAGTGCAGCAACTTGCTCACGCGCCTTTTCAACGGCCGCTTCTGCCTCCCAGCCCCAGGCGTGGCTGCGGGAAGCAGGGTTACCGAAGTGCTCACGCAACCACGGGATCATCGCATCCACCACCCGTGGGTCGCACGGGTTCGTGGAGCTGTAGTCCATGTAGATGGGAAAGTGTGGGGTTTCCATTTGGCTTGCTCAATAAATTAGCGGGCTGGATAGCGAATACGCGACAAAAATCTATAACAACACTTGATCAGGATTTTGAAAAAGCGTTGCCCAGTGCGAACACAGAGTTGGGTGCATTCACGCGAGTTGGCTTGGGCATTGGCTGGGTAAAGATAGCCTTTTTCACCATGGGCGAGTTTTCAACCACCAGGCCTTTGGCCAGCTGCTCATCGACCAGCTTTTGCAGGCTGACAGAATCCAGAAACTCGACCATGCGACTGTTCAGGGATGCCCACAGCTCATGCGTCATGCAGCGCGCGCCCTCGCCCAGACAGTTTTCCTTGCCGCTGCACTGGGTAGCGTCAATCGGCTCGTCTACCGATACGATGATGTCAGCCACGGTGATGTCGGACGCCTTGCGGCCCAGGGTATAGCCGCCACCAGGTCCGCGGGTGGACTCAACCAGCTCATGGCGGCGCAGTTTGCCGAAGAGTTGCTCGAGGTAGGACAGCGAAATCTGCTGGCGCTGGCTGATGGCCGCCAGCGTTACCGGGCCGCTGTTTTGGCGCAGGCCCAAATCAATCATTGCAGTGACCGCAAATCGGCCTTTGGTCGTGAGGCGCATAACAAGCTCCTTAAAGTTCGCTTGGCTGTCGCTAAACAGCATTTGTTACTTTTGAAAATGATGTTTCAAAAGCGGTTTACTCCTCCAGCCGCCCCGTGCACTTGGATCCCACACGGGGGCATTGTTGTTATCTGTTCTATCCTGACTAGATTGCTCAAGCATAGCAGAAGTTCAATATTTGCCGCGAAATAAAACCAGTCGGTAAAAATAAATACCGACTGGTTTCTATATCCTATCATATTGATCGGGTTTAGATTCGTCCAACCGATATCGGCACGATGTTGTCAGACCCAGGCGCACCAAATGCTTGTTCTTTGAGGATGTGCAGCTGGTCCCGCACCTTGGCGGCTTTTTCAAATTCGAGGTTTTTAGCGTGCTCAACCATCTGCTTTTCAAGCCGCTTGATCTCGCGAGACACGTCTTTCTCGCTCATGTCCTCCACCAGCGCTTTTTGCAGCAACAGTTTGTCGGCCTCTTTGCCGGACTTTTCGCTGTACACGCCGTCAATCAAATCCTTGATGCGCTTGACCACGCTCATCGGCGTGATGTTGTGTTCCAGGTTGTGGGCGATCTGTTTGTTGCGGCGGCGCTCCGTTTCACTCATGGCTTTGGCCATCGAATCAGTGATGCGATCGGCATACAAAATCGCCCGGCCATTCAGGTTACGGGCGGCGCGGCCTATGGTTTGAATCAGGCTTCGTTCTGCCCGCAAAAAGCCTTCTTTGTCAGCATCCAGAATCGCCACCAGAGACACCTCGGGAATGTCCAGGCCTTCGCGCAGCAAGTTGATGCCGACCAGCACATCAAAGGCGCCCAAGCGCAAATCACGCAAAATCTCGACCCGCTCTACCGTGTCCACATCGCTGTGCAGGTAGCGCACCTTCACGCCGTTCTCGCTCAGGTAATCCGTCAGTTGCTCAGCCATGCGTTTGGTCAGCGTGGTGATGAGTACCCGCTCGTTTTTATCCACCCGAATGCGGATTTCACCCAGCACATCATCCACCTGATTGACGGCCGGGCGCACCTCCACTTGCGGGTCGACCAACCCAGTGGGCCGCACCACTTGCTCCACCACTTGGCCTGCGTGTTCTTTTTCATAAGCAGCGGGTGTGGCCGATACAAAAATCGCCTGATGCATCTTGGTTTCAAACTCTTCCAGCTTCAGCGGCCGGTTGTCCAGTGCACTCGGCAGCCTGAAGCCGTACTCCACCAGCGTGGTTTTACGGGAACGGTCGCCGTTATACATGGCGCTCAATTGGCCCATCATCACGTGGCTTTCGTCCAGGAACATCACCGAGTCTTTGGGCATGTAGTCGCACAGGGTTGACGGCGGCGAGCCCGGTGGCGCACCGCTCAGGTGACGGGTGTAGTTTTCAATGCCTTTGCAGTGACCAATCTCGCTCAGCATTTCCAGGTCAAACCGGGTGCGCTGTTCAATCCGCTGTGCTTCAACCAGCTTGCCTTGCTTGACAAAGTAATCAATCCGTTCGGCCAGTTCCAGCTTGATGGTTTCAATCGACATCATCACCTTGTCACGCGGCGTGACGTAGTGGCTTTTCGGGTACACCACAAAGCGCGGCACTTTCTGCCGAATGCGGCCCGTCAGCGGGTCAAACAGTTGCAGCGATTCAATCTCGTCATCAAACAGCTCGATGCGCAAGGCGAGTTCTGAATGCTCCGCCGGGAACACATCAATCACATCGCCCCGCACGCGGAAAGTGCCGCGTGAAAAGTCCACATCATTGCGCTGGTACTGCATGCGGATCAGCCGCGCAATCACGTCGCGCTGGCCCATCTTGTCAGCCACGCGCGCAATGAATCGCATCTGGGTGTAGTCCTCCGGTGCGCCAATGCCGTAGATGGCGCTCACAGTGGCCACGATGATGGTGTCGCGACGCTCCAGCACGCTCTTGGTGGCTGACAGGCGCATCTGCTCAATGTGCTCGTTGATAGCCGAGTCTTTTTCAATGAACAAATCGCGCTGCGGCACATAGGCCTCAGGCTGGTAATAGTCGTAATAGCTGACGAAGTATTCGACCGCGTTTTTCGGGAAAAACTCGCGGAACTCGCTGTACAGCTGTGCGGCCAGCGTCTTGTTGGGCGCAAACACAATGGCAGGCCGACCCAGCCGTGCAATCACGTTGGCCATGGTGTAGGTTTTGCCCGAACCGGTCACACCCAGCAGGGTTTGAAACACCTCGCCATCGTTCACCCCTTCGACCAGCTTTTCAATCGCCTGCGGCTGGTCGCCAGCGGGCAGGTAGGGCTGGAACAGCTCGAAAGGTGAGTTGGGAAAGCTGGCGAATGTGCCTTTGACAGGCGTCTCATTCTCTGGCGTTATGAGTTCAAGTACTTCTGGCATGGAAAACCTCTTTAAGCGGCTATCTGAGGCCGTTAAAATTAAGTGCAACCGACAAGCTTACGTCTTTTTTAACTTTCCAGGAGTCCCATGTCTTTGTTCACCACCGTCGAAATGGCCCCACGCGACCCGATTTTGGGCATCAACGAAGCCTTTGCGGCAGATACCAACCCCAACAAAGTCAACCTGGGCGTGGGCGTGTACTACGACGACAACGGCAAACTGCCCCTGCTGGCCTGCGTGCAAGCCGCTGAAAAGCTGATGATGGCGTCGCCCAAGCCGCGCGGCTACCTGCCAATTGACGGCATTGCCGCGTATGACTCGGCCGTCAAGGCACTGGTGTTTGGCGCTGAGAGCGAGCCCGTCAAAAGCGGCCGCGTCGCCACCGCGCAAGGCATCGGCGGTACCGGCGGCCTGAAAATCGGCGCTGACTTTTTGAAAAAGCTCAGCCCAAACGCCAAAGTGATGATTTCTGACCCCAGCTGGGAAAACCACAAAGCTCTGTTCGCCCAGTCCGGTTTTGAGGTCGTTAGCCACCCGTATTACGACGCGGCCAAGCGCGGCATTGACTTTGACGGCATGCTGGCAGCCCTGAACGCCGCCGCCCCCGGCACGATTGCCGTGCTGCACGCCTGCTGCCACAACCCAACCGGTTACGACATCACCCCCGCCCAGTGGGACCAGGTGATTGCCGTCGTCAAGGCACGCAACATCACGCCGTTTTTAGACATGGCCTACCAGGGCTTTGGCTACGGCATTGCCGAAGACGGTGCGGCGGTGGCCAAGTTTGTAGCCGCGGGCCTGAATTTTTTCGTCTCCACCTCGTTCAGCAAAAGCTTCAGCCTGTACGGCGAGCGCGTAGGTGCCCTGTCAGTCGTCTGCAGCACAAAAGAAGAAGCCGACCGTGTGCTGAGCCAGCTCAAACTGGTCATTCGCACCAACTACAGCAACCCGCAAATTCACGGTGCCACGGTGGTGGCCACGGTACTGAACACCCCCGAGCTGCGCGCGCAGTGGGAAGCCGAGCTGACCGAAATGCGCGTTCGCATCAAAGCCATGCGCCAAAAGCTGGTCGATGGTTTGAAAGCTGCGGGTGTGAAGCAAAACATGAGCTTCATCACCGACCAGATTGGCATGTTCAGCTATTCAGGCCTGTCCAAAGACCAGATGCAGAGGTTGCGCAGTGAGTTTGGGGTTTATGGGACGGATGCTGGGCGGATGTGTGTTGCTGCTTTGAACAGTGGGAATATTGCGCATGTTTGTGCGAGTATTGCCAAGGTGGTTTGAGCTGTGGCTGCTGCATAAATTAGGTTACTCCACAATAACTAGCCGCTTATCACACAGATGAATGATCGGACGAATCTCCGGTGGGGTTATGCGCTAGTGGCCTTACTTGTAGTGAACTATTTTTCGTGGCTGGTTGTAGCTGGGTATTTGGGTGGCTTCCCCTTCATGGGAAAGATTGAAGGTTCGCACTTTTTCTTGGGTATCCACGCCAAGAAGCAACCAATGCAATTCACAGAAGTCACTAGGGCGGTTTATTACTACAGCGTTTGGCATGCGGCTGTATGTCTTGCGCTAATACCTGTCCTTGTGGTTCTCGTTGCGTGGATGTATGACGTACAGAATCGAATGCTGGCGCGAGGGGAACGCGTGTGGCTACGAATCAGCAAATGAGCAATGCGATATAAAAACTGTCGATTCGGTTTTTCAAAAATAGTTGATGCTCTTGGCCAATCAATTCATGCGTGAGCAGCTCATTAATTTATAGCGTTATCCCTTGCTAGGTTTGCCGGGACTCGCCCCGGCGGGCGACTTACTTTTCTTTGCTTCGCCAAAGAAACCTAAGGAAAAGAAAGGCGACCCGCAGTCTGAGTCCCTACGCTTCGCTACGGGCAACCTGCGCTGCTCGATTCCGGCGGCGGTCCAAACAACTCGCTGCGCTCAAACAAGTTTGGCCCGACGTTCCGCCTCCATCTGCGCTGCTCGGCTCAGCCAGGA
>JANNYZ010000092.1:0-34171 GCA_031410335.1 Polaromonas sp.
AGAAATTGTCATCGGCATGGCCCACCGTGGCCGCCTGAATGTGCTGGTCAACTCGCTGGGCAAGGTACCTGCAGATTTGTTTGCAGAATTTGATCACACCGCCCCGGAAGACCTGCCGAGTGGCGACGTGAAGTACCACCAGGGTTTCAGCTCTGACGTGACCACGCCCGGCGGCCCGGTGCATTTGACGCTGGCCTTTAACCCGTCGCACCTTGAAATCGTCAACCCCGTGGTTGAAGGTTCAGTCCGTGCCCGCATGGACCGTCGCGCTGACCCGAAAGGCTTGCAAGTGCTGCCCGTCTTGGTGCACGGCGACGCTGCCTTTGCCGGCCAGGGCGTGGTGATGGAAACGCTGGCGTTGGCCGAAACGCGTGGCTATTCGACAGGCGGTACGGTACACATCGTCATCAACAACCAGATCGGCTTTACCACCAGCGACCCGCGCGACAGCCGCTCCACGCTGTATTGCACCGACGTCGTCAAAATGATTGACGCGCCCGTGCTGCACGTCAATGGTGACGACCCTGAAGCCGTGGTGCTAGCCACCCAGTTGGCGCTGGACTTCCGCATGGAGTTTCACAAGGACGTGGTGGTCGACATTATTTGCTTCCGCAAATTGGGCCACAACGAGCAGGACACACCGGCCATGACCCAGCCGCTGATGTACAAAAAGATTGCCATTCACCCCGGCACGCGCAAGCTGTACGCCGACAAGCTGCAAGCCCAGGGCATGGGCGACTCGCTGGGTGATGACATGGTCAAGGCTACCCGGGCAGCACTGGACGCTGGTAAAAGCACGTTTGACCCAGTGCTGACCAACTTTAAAAGCAAATACGCAGTGGATTGGGCCCCTTACCTGGGCAAAAAGTGGACGGACGCAGGTGACACCGCCATTCCGATGGCTGAGTGGAAGCGCCTGGCAGAAAAAATCACCGCGATTCCAGCGACAGTGACGCCGCATAACCTGGTGAAAAAGGTTTACGATGACCGCGCCGCCATGGGTCGGGGCGAGATTCCGGTGGACTGGGGCATGGGTGAGCACATGGCGTTCGCCTCGCTGGTCGCCAGTGGCTACCCGGTGCGTTTGTCGGGAGAAGACTGCGGGCGCGGCACGTTTACCCACCGCCACGCAGTGATTCACGACCAGAACCGCGAAAAGTTTGACACCGGTACCTATGTGCCGCTGCAAAACGTGACCGACAACCAGGCCCCGTTTGTCGTTATCGACTCGATTTTGAGCGAAGAAGCCGTGCTGGCGTTTGAATACGGCTTTGCGTCCAACGACCCCAACACGCTGGTGATCTGGGAAGCGCAGTTTGGCGACTTTGCCAATGGCGCACAGGTGGTGATTGACCAGTTCATTGCCTCCGGTGAAGTCAAATGGGGTCGTGTGAACGGCATCACCCTGATGCTGCCGCACGGCTATGAAGGCCAGGGCCCAGAGCACTCATCGGCACGGCTGGAGCGCTTCATGCAACTGTCGGCCGACACCAATATGCAGGTGGTGCAGCCCACCACGGCCAGCCAGATCTTTCACATCTTGCGCCGCCAGATGGTGCGCAACTTGCGCAAGCCGCTGATCATCATGACGCCCAAGTCACTCTTGCGCGCCAAAGATGCGGCATCGCCTTTGAGCGAATTCACCAAGGGTGGCTTTCAAACGATCATTCCTGAAAACAAGGATGTGAAAGCCGACAAGGTCAAACGCATCGTGGCCTGCTCGGGCAAGGTGTATTACGACCTGGCGCGCAAGCGCGAAGAAAAAGGCATTGACGATGTGGTGCTCTTGCGTGTGGAGCAGCTCTATCCGTTCCCGCACAAGGCTTTTGCAGCCGAGCTGAAAAAGTACCCCAACGCAACGGATATTGTGTGGTGCCAGGACGAGCCGCAAAACCAGGGTGCCTGGTTCTTTGTGCAGCACTACATTCATGAAAACATGACAGAGGGTCAAAAGCTGGGTTATTCGGGTCGTGCAGCTTCTGCATCGCCAGCAGCGGGCTATTCGAACCTGCATCAGGAACAGCAAAAAGTGCTGGTTGACGGCGCGTTTGCCAAGCTCAAGGGCTTCGTTTTGACGAAATGATGCTGACGACATAAGTCTGAACGCCCAACCCCACACCCTCGTAAATACAAGTTGAAAGAATCAAAATGGCTATCGTAGAAGTCAAAGTCCCCCAGTTGTCTGAATCCGTGGCTGAAGCCACCATGCTGCAATGGAAAAAGAAGGTCGGCGAAAGCGTTGCTCAGGATGAAATCCTGATCGACATCGAAACCGACAAAGTCGTGCTCGAAGTGCCAGCGCCTTCAGCAGGCGTGCTGGTTGAACTGGTGGTGGCAGACGGCGGCACAGTTGCCGCCGAACAAGTCATTGCACGGATTGACACCGAGGCTACAGCCGGTGCTGTTGCGCCTGCCGCAGCTGCGCCCGCCCCCGCTGCTGCTACTGCCGCTGTGGCTGCGCCTAGTGCCGCCATCGGCGGCTCAATGGCAGGCGTTGCCATGCCCAGCGCCGCCAAACTGATGGCTGACAACAACATGGCTGCTGGCTCTGTTGCTGGCACGGGCAAAGATGGCCGCGTGACCAAAGGTGACGTTCTCGGCGCGGTGTCGGCTCCTAAGCCTGTTGCTGCCAGCGCCATGCCAGCGTTGGTACCCGCCAAAGTGCTGCCACAAGTGGCAGCACCTGCACGGGCTTCGGATTTTGGTGATCGCCCTGAAGAGCGCGTCCCCATGAGCCGCCTGCGCGCCCGCATTGCCGAGCGTCTGCTGCAATCGCAATCGACCAACGCCATCCTGACGACGTTCAACGAAGTCAACATGGCACCAGTGATGGACATGCGCAAACGCATGCAGGAGAAGTTTGAGAAAGAACACGGCGTCAAACTTGGCTTCATGAGCTTTTTCGTCAAGGCGGCTGTGCATGCCCTCAAAAAATTCCCGCTGCTCAATGCCTCGGTGGACGGCAACGACATCATCTATCACGGCTACTTTGACATTGGTATTGCCGTGGGCTCGCCACGCGGCCTGGTAGTTCCCATCCTGCGCAATGCAGACCAGATGAGCTTTGCCCAGATTGAAAAGAAGATTGCTGAATACGGCGTAAAAGCACGTGACGGCAAGCTGGGCATTGAAGAAATGACAGGCGGCACGTTCTCGATCAGCAACGGCGGCACCTTTGGCTCCATGTTGTCCACCCCCATCATCAACCCGCCACAGTCAGCCATCCTGGGTGTACACGCCACAAAAGACCGGGCCGTGGTTGAAAACGGTGTGGTCGTGGTGCGCCCCATGAATTACTTTGCCATGAGCTATGACCACCGCATCATCGACGGCCGCGAGGCAGTTCTGGGCCTGGTCGCCATGAAAGAAGCGCTGGAAGATCCTGCTCGTTTGTTGTTTGATATCTAAAGGAAAACTTCGATGTCTAAACAATTCGACGTCATCGTCATCGGCGGCGGCCCTGGTGGCTACATTGCTGCCATTCGTGCAGCGCAACTGGGCTTTAACGTAGCCTGTATCGACGATTGGAAAAACGCCAAGGGCGGCCCGGCGCTCGGCGGCACCTGCACCAATGTCGGCTGCATCCCGTCCAAGGCCTTGCTGCAATCATCAGAGCACTACGAGCAGGCGGGTCATCACTTTGCTGACCACGGCATTGAGGTCAAAGGCCTGAGCCTGGACATGGCCAGGATGATTGGCCGCAAAGACACGGTGGTCAAGCAGAACAACGACGGTGTGCTGTATCTGTTCAAGAAGAACAAGGTCACGTTCTTTCATGGTCGCGGCTCGTTTGCTGCCGGCAAAGACGATTTGTACAACATCAAGGTGGCAGGTGCTGCTGAAGAAGTGATCAGCGGCAAGCATGTCATCGTCGCTACCGGTTCGAATGCCCGCACGTTGCCCGGCACCCCGTTTGACGAAGAAACGATTTTGTCGAACGACGGTGCGCTGCGCATGGTGGATGTGCCTAAAAAACTGGGTCTGATTGGCTCTGGCGTGATTGGCCTGGAGATGGGATCGGTCTGGCGGCGTTTGGGTGCCGAGGTGACGGTGCTGGAGGGCCTGCCGACCTTCCTCGGTGCGGTGGACCAGCAAATTGCGAAAGAAGCGCACAAGGCTTTCAAAAGCCAAGGTTTGAAGATTGAACTGGGTGTGAAAGTTGGTGAGATCAAGACCAGCAAAAAAGGCGTGTCAGTGGCCTACACCAACGCCAAAGGCGAGGCTGTGTCGCTTGACGTTGACAAGCTCATCATCTCGATTGGCAGGGTTGCCAACACAATGGGGTTGGCACCTGAAGCCGTTGGACTCAAGCTCGACGAGCGCGGTGCGATTGTGGTTGATGGTGACTGCAAAACCAACCTGCCCAACGTCTGGGCGATCGGCGATGTGGTGCGTGGCCCGATGCTGGCGCACAAGGCTGAGGAAGAGGGTGTTGCTGTGGCTGAGCGAATTGCCGGCCAGCATGGGCATGTCAACTTCAACACCATTCCCTGGGTGATCTACACCAACCCCGAGATTGCGTGGGTTGGCCAAACTGAAGAGCAGCTCAAAGCCGCTGGCCGGGCTTACAAGGCGGGTACTTTCCCCTTCTTGGCCAATGGCCGCGCGCGCGCTTTGGGTGATACGACGGGCATGGTCAAGATGCTGGCTGATGCGGCAACGGACGAGATTTTGGGTGTGCATATCGTTGGCCCGATGGCCAGTGAGTTGATTGCCGAATGTGTGGTCGCGATGGAGTTCAGGGCCAGCAGCGAAGACATTGCGCGTATCTGCCATGCCCACCCATCACTGAGTGAAGCCACCAAAGAGGCTGCACTAGCTGTTGACAAGCGAACCTTGAACTTTTGATGCCTGAGGCGGCGGATTTGATGCTTGTTGTCTTTTTCAGGCATCAAATTGGCCCCCAGGCGAATAGATACGAGTGCGAGCAGCTCCTTAAAATATAGCAAACTGAAAACCGTCCTGTGAGCGTCAAGCAAGCTTATGAAGCCGAACTGGTGGCCAGAGGCTATCAGTCAGACCCGGCTCAGCTGCGCGCAGTCGACGCACTGGAGCGCTGCGCCATCGACTGGGCAGCTTACAAAATACAGCGCTCCAACGCCTTCAAAAAACTGATCAATCATCCTGACACGCCGCGCGGCGTGTACATGTACGGCGGGGTTGGGCGGGGCAAAAGCTTTTTGATGGATTGCTTTTACAACGCGGTACCGATCAAGCGCAAAACTCGACTGCATTTTCATGAGTTCATGCGCGAGGTGCATCGAGAGTTGCGCGACCTTGCTGGCACAGTCAACCCGCTGGACGAGTTGGGCAAGCGCATGGCCAAGCGCTACAAGCTGATTTGCTTTGACGAGTTTCACGTCGCTGAGATCACCGATGCGCTCATCTTGCACCGCCTTTTGTCTGCTCTGTTTGACAACGGTGTGGGCTTTGTCACCACCTCCAACTTCAAGCCCGATGACCTTTACCCCGGCGGCATGCACCGCGACCGCATCTTGCCCGCTATTTCGCTGCTCAACGACCATCTGGAAGTGATCAGTGTTGACAACGGCACTGACTACCGCCGCCGCACGCTGGAGCAGGTCAATCTGTACCACACCCCTTTGGGCGTCAAAGCTGATACAGAGATGACGGACGCCTTTAACCGTCTGGCCGAATCACAGGACGACAGCCCGGTTCTGCACATCGAGTCGCGCCAGATTCATGCGCGCCGCAAGGCGGGTGGTCTGGTCTGGTTTGACTTTAAAACTCTGTGCGGCGGGCCTCGGTCGCAAAACGACTATCTGGAAATCGCAACACAGTTTCACACTGTGTTGCTCAGCGATGTGCCGGTCATGCCGCCGCGAATGGCATCGGAGGCGCGGCGCTTTACCTGGCTGGTGGATGTGCTTTACGACAGGCGTGTCAAACTCATCATGTCGGCAGAAGCCGCCCCTGAGGCGTTGTATATCGAAGGCCCGCTTGCACATGAGTTTCCGCGCACCATCTCCAGGTTGAACGAAATGCAGTCAGCGGAATTCTTGGCGCTTGAACGCAGGGATGTGGACACCACTCTGACATGAAAAAACAACTGCTACCTCTATGGGTTCTGCTTTCAAGCCTGTCGCTATCTGGCGGAGTCGCATTTGCTCAAACATCCAATGATGCAGAGCACTTGCGCATCAGCAAGGAACGCGCCGCGCTGGAAGCAGGCTTTAAGCTCGAAGAGGCGGTCTGCTATCAAAAGTTTCTGGTTAACAACTGCCTTGATGATGTAAAAATCAGGCGGCGTGAGGCCATGGCCGATTTACGCCGTCAGGAGATTTCGCTCAACGATCAGGAGCGCAAGGCCAAGGGTGCCGAGCAGGTCCAAAAGACCGAGGAAAAGGCGTCCCCTGAAAAACAGCAGGCAGAAGCCGACAGAAGGGCAGAAGCCGTGCGCGATTTTGATGCCCGGATGGCACGCGAGCGACAAAAAAACGCGGATCGCCTGAAGCTGGAGTCCAACGAAAAATCAAATCTGGAAACAGCTGCCGCAAAGGCCAAAGGTGTTCAGAGCAAACAGGCAGGAAGAACGGCTAAACAGGCAGCGGCCGCTGAGGAAGTTAAAAAATACAACGAACGTCTCGAAAAAGCCAAGGAACGCCAGGCGCGGATTGCCAAAGATAAAGCCAGTCAAACCAATCCATCCGCCAACCCATTACCTGCACCGCCTTAAAGCAGTGTGGTCATGCCAGCGGTTCCAGCTTGACGATCACCAGCGACAAATTGTCGCCGCCGCCACGTGCCCTTGACCGGGCTTTCTGAATCAAAAACTCTGTGGCTTCTCGCGGAGACAACATAGACAAGGCTGAGCCCATTTCGCTGGGGCTGAAGTAATGCCACACACCGTCGCTGCAGGCAATCAGCACGTCTTCTGGCTGCAACTGTTCTATGTAGTGATGCGCTATCGGCGGCGCATCTTCTGTACCCAGACAACCCATCAAAATATTCGACTGCGGATGGACATTGGCCTCCTCATCCGTAATCTCGCCTTTGTCGACCAGCGTCTGAACATAGGAGTGATCGGTGGTGCGGCGCACCAGCTTGTTGCCGTGGAAGTGGTAAATCCGCGAGTCGCCCGTATGCACCCAGTGGCAGTCGCCCGCAGGGTTAATCAGAAACGCTGCAAGGGTGCTATGAGGCTCCTGCTCGGCAGAAACAGCCGTCAGCTTGATGACGATATGCGCTTCTTCAACCACCTGTTTGAGCATCGCCGCAGCATCGTCACTGCCCGGGTCATAGCGTTCAAACAATTGCTTGGCGGTCATCATGACCTGATCTGAAGCCTTGCGTCCACCGCTGCGGCCGCCCATCCCGTCGGCCACAATACTCAGCAAACAGCCAGACACCCGGTGGTGACTGATCAGGTTGACCTGGTCTTGCTGGTAGTCCCGGTCACCCTTGTGGATGCCCGTAGACGCTGTGATGCGATAACCTTTTGACATGTCGACGCGCTTGTAATTCCTGAAGCCTGATTTATATAAGAAACCCCTCTATTATCAGAGCAAGCGGCGCGCATTGAAAAATCCCTTGGACTTAAATCTACATTCCCCCGAAAGACGGCTGATCGAGCTCAAGATCGAACACGCTGACCTGAACGCGCTGGTCGACATGGCGGCGCATGCCGTCCCAGTCGACGAACTGATGCTCAGGCGGCTCAAAAAACGCCGTTTGCACCTTCGCGACCAGATCTCTCAGCTAGAGCTGTCGCTTGACCCGCCTGAACCCGCCTGATGACGCTGAGTACAGACGTTCAGGCGGCTTTTGCGGCTGATGGCCTGCTGTCACGTGCGGCCAGCCATTTTGTGGCCCGCAGTGGTCAAATCGAGATGGCTATCGCGGTGGCGCAGGCCATTGAAAACTCCGAGGCACTCGTTGTGGAGGCCAGTACCGGAGTTGGCAAAACTTTTTCCTATCTGGTGCCTGCGCTGCTCAGTGGTGAGCGTGTGCTGGTATCTACGGCCACGAAAGCCCTGCAAGACCAGCTGTTTGGACGCGATTTGCCTCGTTTGGTGGAGGCTTTGGGGTTGCCGGTTCGCACGGCGTTGCTTAAGGGGCGTGGCAGCTATGTGTGTTTGCACCGGGTTGGACTGGCTCGCCAGGACAGCAACGTAGCGGACCGTTCGGCTTTACGTGCGCTGGCCAAAATCGAGCAATGGGCGCAGACCACGCGTGCCGGTGACCTGGCCGAAATGCCAGGGCTTGATGAGCGCTCCCCATTGCTGCCCCTGATCACCTCCACACGCGAAAATTGCCTAGGCTCCCAATGTCCACAGTTTCGTCAATGTCACGTGAATCTTGCCAGGCGCGAGGCGCTGGCGGCTGATGTGGTGGTCATCAATCACCATCTGTTTTTTGCCGACCTGGCGGTTCGTGAGTCTGGCATGGCTGAACTGCTGCCCACGGTGCGGATCGTTATATTTGATGAGGCGCATCAGCTCAACGAAACAGGCGTCCAGTTTCTGGGCCAACAGTTGGGCACCGGTCAACTGCTTGATTTTTGTCGCGACCTGCTGGGTGCAGGCCTTCAGTTGGCTCGCGGCCTGGTGGACTGGCAACAAACGGTGGGCGACTGTGAACATGCCGCCAGGAATCTGCGGCTCAGCGCAGGGCAAAGTTACCCGGGCGCCAAGCTGCGGTGGACAGGCGAAAGCCCCGAGACACTGGACGGCGATAGCTGGGCGGCAGCGCTTGACGGGCTGGCTGCTGCATTGAACAGGGCAGTGGACACGCTGGATACGGTTACAGAGATCGCGCCAGATTTTGTGCGTCTGAAAGAACGCGCGGCCCTCTTGGCAGAGCGCACCGCGCATTTCATAAATCCTTGTGCATCAGGGTCTGTTCGCTGGGTTGATGTCGGTACGCAATTGCGTCTGACCGAATCTCCCCTGACGATCGCCAAAGCGGTGAAAACCAGACTGCTAGGCGTCACGGCAGCGTCTGCCAAGTCATGGATTTTTACGTCAGCCACGCTAGGCGACGATGAAGCGCTCAGCTGGTTCACCCAGCCCTGCGGCCTTGAAGGTGCAAGGCTTCTCAAAATTGGCAGTCCATTTGATTACGCCCGTCAGGCAGCTCTGTATGTGCCCCATGATTTCCCCAAGCCCGCAGACCCTGCGCATCCGGTCCGGGTAGCCCAGTCGGCAGCGCTGTGGGCGCGCCAGCTGGGCGGGCGGACCATGGTGCTCACGACGACGCTCAGAGCGCTCAGGCTGATTGGCGATGCCTTGGCAACTGTATTTGAGGCAACGGGCGAACTTGAAGTGATGGTACAGGGCAGCATGCCCAAACGGGTTTTGATTGAGCGCTTTATGCAGGGCGAAGGTCAAGGTCAAAAAGGCTGCATCCTGGTTGCTTCAAGCTCTTTTTGGGAGGGCATCGATTTGCCGGGCAATGTGCTGGAACTTGTCATCATTGACAAGCTGCCGTTCCCGCCGCCAAACGACCCCATGGTCGAGGCCCGTTCCAAAGCGCTGGAGGCCGAGGGTCGAAGCGCTTTCAACGATTACTTTCTGCCCGAGGCGGCACTTGCCCTGAAGCAGGGCGCAGGCCGGTTGATCCGCCGGGAAACCGATCAGGGCGTGCTGGTCGTGTGTGATAACCGGTTGGCGTCGATGGGTTATGGCAAGCGCCTTCTAAGGGCTCTACCATCCATGGCGCGGCTGGGCTCGGAAGTTGAACTGTTGGCCAGGCTGGATGCGATCAGCCGACCGTGATTACCAAAACTTCCACCAGGGGTTATCTGCGGCCCTGAAGCCCTTGGTCAAAAATTCGCTTTGTGGGTAAGTCTTCTCAATGATTCTTTTTGTGTCGTCCCGTAATTGAGTCATGCCCAAGGCGTCATACGATTTGTAGACGATATAAGCGGCTTCCTCAAGAGCGGGCACGTCCCGATAGTCAGCAATCGCTGTTTGTGCTCGATTAATGGCCGCGACATAAGCACCACGCGAATAGTAGTAGCGCGCCACATGCACTTCGGACTGGGCCAGCGAGTTGACGGTGTAACCCATGCGCGCTTTGGCATCGGGTGTGTAGCGTGATTCTGGGAAGCGGCTCGCCAGTTCTTTGAACGACTCAAACGACTCTTTAGCTGCCTTTTGGTCGCGTTCTGATAAATCCTGACGGGAGATACTGCCAAACAGTCCCAGATTGTCATTGAAATTGACCAATCCTTTCAGGTAAAGGGCGTAGTCCAGGGCGGGGCTTGCGGGATGCAATTTGATGAAGCGGTCAAGTGTGGCAATGGCTTGAGTCTGCTCGCCGCTTTTATATTGTGCGTAGGCTTTTTCAAGTTGGGCTTGTTGTGCCAAGGGGGTGCCTGCGGCGCGGCCTTCCAGCTTTTCAAACATCGGGATGGCTTTGTCGTATGCGCCAGAGTTTGCTTCGTCCTTGGCTTCGGTGTAAAGCCTGTTAGGACTCCAGCTCCCTGTCGGATCAACGGGCTTGCTTGAGCAGCCAACCAGCACGAATGACAATGCCGCCAGGGCAGTGGTCACCCGAACAACCGATAATTTGTTTTTAAACATGCGACTTACCTCTACGATTGGCTGACTTGAAACAGAGCGAACCTATTATATCGAGCACAGCTTCAGCCCTCGCTGCGATGCCAGACGGTCAAGACAGTCTGGATGACACGGATGGCGCAACCGACTTTGCCGATTTTGAAAGACGCCAGGTGTCCGTTCCTGTTAGCAGCCATGGCGAACGGCTGGACCGTACTTTGGCTCTGGTGGTGCCAGAGTTTTCACGCAGTTACCTCCAGCAACTAATCTCCTCCAGCGCTGTGTTGCACAACGGTCTCGTACAGACCAAATCGTCTAATCGTGTCAAGGCCGGTGACACGTTAAGCATTGAGCTTAAACCCACCCCGCAAAGCCAGGCATTCAAGCCCGAGGCGATGGCTCTGGACGTGCTGTTTGAAGACGATTTTTTGCGCATCATCAATAAGCCTGCCGGACTGGTTGTTCACCCCGCGCCAGGGAACTGGAGCGGCACATTGCTCAATGGTTTGCTGGCCAGCGATGCACAGGCCTCAAACCTGCCGCGCGCGGGCATCGTGCATCGCCTGGACAAAGACACTAGCGGCCTGATGGTTGTGGCACGAACCCGCCAGACCATGGACCAACTGGTCAGCATGATTGCAGCGCGCACCGTGAACCGGCAATATATCGGGTTGGCGCACGGGGCCTGGCAAGGTGCAAAAAAGCGTCATGTGGACTTGCCTATTGGGCGCGATGCACGCAACCGCCTGCGCATGGCTGTGGTGGACCTGACCAAACAGGCAGGCAAGGCGGCCGTGACCGACGTGACCCTGCTTGAGACCGGGGAAGCCTTTTGCCTGGTGCAATGTAAATTGCATACGGGCCGCACGCACCAAATTCGAGTCCACATGTCCGCCCTTAGCCATCCTCTGGTGTCTGACGCCCTGTACGGCGGTGCCCCGGCTGGTGGCTTGCAGCGTCAGGCTTTGCACGCCTGGAGGCTGGCGTTTGAGCACCCGGTCACGCATGCGCCCCTGGTGTTTCAGACCCCGCTACCGCCTGATATGAAAACTGCCATCAACGATTTAGGCCTGGGATACAATGAGAGTGAGCAAATCAAGTCTCGTGTCTGAAGTCGTGATTACTGCCACAACCGCTTTCCACGTGCATTTATCTCTGATCGAAACCCGCGCCATCATGGCTTCATGCGCTTGTTTCAGGTAATGTCCCGAATTTTTAAAAACATCTGTAAATCATGAATACGGTGGATGCCAAACGCGTCCTCGAAACAGCACTTATTTGTGCGCAGCAGCCCTTGCCTCTGCGCGAGATGGGCGTTTTGTTCAACGGGGCACTCAACTCAGACAGCATCAAGCTGCTGCTTGACGACCTGCAAAACGACTGGGCCGGCCGCGGTGTAGAGCTGGTGCAGGTAGCCACGGGCTGGCGTTTTCAAAGCCGTCCGCAGATGCGCGAATATCTGGACAGACTGCATCCTGAAAAACCGCCACGCTACACCCGTGCAACGCTCGAGACTCTGGCGATCATTGCCTATCGCCAGCCCGTCACGCGGGGCGACATGGAGGATATTCGTGGCGTCACGATCAACAGCCTGATTCTCAAACAACTCGAAGACCGCGGGTGGGTGGACGTCATTGGGCATCGCGAAACCGTTGGCAGACCTGCTCTGTACGCCACAACCAAACAGTTTTTGGATGACTTGGGTGTTCGTTCCCTCGATGAGTTACCCACGATGGAAGGGGCGGCCGGACAGTTGGGGATGCTTGAGCAAATTGAGTTCGGGATGCCAGCGCCTGAGACAGTGCCTGAGGCGGACGCAGGGATGGCAACTGCCGACGGCGACGCGACAATCAGCGTTCTGGCTGGCACTGAAATCGGCGCGCAAGCCAACCCAAGCCCAGACGTGGCGGCCGAGGCTGATGCCGCTCCCCTTTCTAACGCATGAATGTAGCCCCATGAATCCATCCGATCTTCTGGACAGTGACTTGCCTTCTCCACCGCTGTCTCATCCTGAGACCGCGCAGGTGACTCGTTTTGAAGAAGTTGTGACGGGCCAGTTTGACGCGGATGAGGTGGATCCTGCGGTTGGCTTGCCCAAGCGGGTGCTGTCTGCGCAGCCGGAGTCCCCCAAACTGCACAAAGTGCTGGCACAAGCAGGCTTGGGCTCGCGACTGGAGATGGAACAGCTGATTCTGGAAGGTCGTATTTCCGTCAATGCCGAGCCGGCCCATATCGGCCAGCGCATCCAGTTTGGCGATACGGTCAAGGTTAATGGCAAACCCATTCGGGTGCGTATTGACCCGCCTCCGCCCCGTGTGATTGCGTACCACAAGCCCGCCGGCGAGGTGGTGACGCACGACGATCCGCAAAACCGGCCAACCGTTTTTCGACGTTTGCCGAAACTGTTTCAGGGCAAATGGCAGTCTGTCGGGCGACTGGACCTGAACACAGAAGGTCTGCTGCTGCTAACCAGCTCGGGCGAGTTGGCCAATCGTCTCATGCACCCTCGTTTTGGCCTAGAACGCGAGTACGCGGTTCGGGTGCTGGGGGCTTTGAGCAACGAAGAAAAAAAACGGCTACTCGAAGGTGTCACTCTCGATGACGGCCTGGCCCAGTTCTCCTCGCTTGAGGCGGGCGGTGGCGAAGGTGCGAACTGCTGGTACAAGGTCACCCTGTCCGAAGGTCGTAACCGTGAGGTTCGCCGAATGTTTGAGGCGGTTGGGCATGCTGTCAGCCGTTTGATACGCATTCGTTATGGAGCCATGGTTTTGCCGCGTGGCCTGAAGCGAGGCGCTTTTGTTGAACTGGACGAGCAGGATATCTGGGCCTTGACCAGTGCCGCTGATCGCTCTGAGCGACGCGCCGATCCTCGAGCGCCGGTTGATGGTCAGGATGCGGAAATTGGTACTCGTCCAGAGCGCGGCCCGCGCCGGGGCCCCCGGTCTCGAGGCGGTCAGCAGGGCTACCAGGCCGCTGGGTTGGCCAACGGTGCGCGCCCGCCGAATAATCACCACCTTCAAGAAAACGTTGATCATGCGGAAAGTGCGGGACCGCACGAGTTCCAGCCTCCGGAGTACATTCGCGGCGCGAGTGGTGCGCCACGCGGTAACAATAGCAAGCGGGGTGGTGGTCGCAATTCAGCCGGCGGCAATGGACGAGGTCCGCGTAGCGGCAATATCAGTGGCAATAGTGTTCCCGGAACAAATGCCGGCGCGGGTACTGCGAGGGGTCCGAGTGGTGGCGGTCGAAACCAGAACAGGCGCGACGATCGTGGAGATCGAGCAAATCAAAGTAACGGCGCAGTCCGCAACAATAGCGTCGCGCAACCCGATCCCATGAAAACATCGTTCGGCTATATCGGTGCGGATACCTTTACCCGGCAGCGTCAGTCGCAGGGGCCGCGCCGCGGCGGCGCGGGTGGCAATGCCGGCGGCAGCCGCAACGCCAACCGCAATAGTGGCAATCGTGGTGGTAACCGCTGATTCTCCTGAGCTTGTTTGTAATGACCTGACCTTCTCAGGGCAATGCGGTCGTAGCAGTTGCCTGCAGGTTAAAATCAGAGGCTGTATTCATTTTGAATATCTCTAAAAAATCCCAAGGCTAAGGAACGCACATGGCAATCGAACGTACTCTCTCCATCATCAAACCAGACGCTGTAGCAAAAAACGTCATCGGACAAATTTACGCGCGCTTCGAGGCTGCTGGCCTGAAAGTGGTCGCCGCCAAATTGGCCCACCTTTCTCGCGGCGAAGCTGAAGCTTTCTATGGCGTTCACAAAGAGCGTCCTTTTTTCAAGGATCTGGTCAGCTTCATGATCTCTGGGCCTGTGATGATTCAGGCGCTGGAAGGCGAAAACGCCATCCTGAAAAATCGTGACCTGATGGGTGCAACTGATCCGAAGAAAGCGGCTGCGGGCACCATTCGCGCCGACTTCGCCGAAAGCATTGACGCCAACGCGGTGCATGGTTCGGATGCTGCTGAGACAGCTCAGGCTGAAATCGCTTTCTTTTTCCCTGGCATGAATATTTATTCACGCTGAAACGCAGAGCTTCTCAACGAGTTCGCTCATGACAGTCAACCTCCTTGATTTTGATTTGGAAGGTTTGGCTGTCTTTTGTGAGGGCTTGGGTGAAAAACGCTTTCGTGCTACCCAGCTTTTCCGCTGGATTCACCAAAAAGGCGCGACCGACTTTGACCAGATGACCGATTTGGCCAAATCGCTGCGTGACAAGCTTCCTTCATCTGCGCGCATAGAGGCGTCTCGCGTAGTGTCCCGCTACGATTCGGCTGATGGCACGATCAAATGGCTGTTTGATGTGGGCGCCGGGGACGTGATTGAGACGGTGTTCATCCCCGAATCTGATCGCGCAACGCTTTGCATTTCATCCCAGGCAGGCTGTGCGGTAGGTTGCAGGTTTTGCTCGACGGGTCACCAGGGCTTCAGCCGCAACTTGACAACGGCTGAAATTGTCGCGCAATTGTGGTTTGCAGAGCACACCCTCCGACGGGAATTCAAGCGCAATGAACGCATCATTTCTAATGTGGTGATGATGGGCATGGGTGAACCATTGCAAAACTATGCACAATTGTTGCCGGCGCTACGTACCATGCTCGATGACCACGGTTACGGGTTGTCACGCCGCCGTGTGACGGTATCGACATCGGGTGTCGTGCCGATCATGGATCGCTTGGCGCAAGAGTGTGCCGTTGCGCTGGCCGTGTCGCTGCATGCGCCCTCTGACGCATTGCGGGACGACCTTGTACCTCTGAACAAGAAATATCCGATTGACGAGCTGTTGCAAGCCTGTGCCCGCTACCAGTCGGCCGCGCCTCGTGACTTCATCACTTTTGAATATTGCATGCTGGAGGGCGTTAACGACACCCCTGAACATGCCCGGCAACTGATTGTCCTGATGCAAAAACACGCACCCAGTGGCTTGTCGTGCAAGTTCAACCTGATTCCTTTCAATCCATTTCCTGCCTCGGGCCTGAAACGCTCCGGCATGACGGCGGTCACGGCATTTGCCAAAGTGCTGCTGGATTCCGGCTTGGTGACCACCGTGCGAAAAACACGGGGTGATGACATTGATGCGGCTTGTGGACAGCTGGCCGGCGACATACAGGACCGCACGGGTGCTAAGAAGCGTATGGCATCACAGCGACAAGGTATGCTTGCTGGCATCAAGGTCGTGGTGGCCGAAGGAATGGGCGTATGAAATTTCCTGAAATTGTCTTGTGGACTTCACTTTGCTGGGTGTTTGTTGCCTTGACCGGATGCGCCAATAACCAAAACGTGGCAGGTCAAGCGACCAATCAGGCGGACATCGTGACCGAGTCAGACGAGCCTGACAACCGTCGGCGCGCACGCCTGAGACTGGAGTTGGCCAGCGGCTATTTTGAGCAGGGCCAAACCAATGTGGCGCTTGACGAACTGAAGCAGGCACTGATCGCCGATCCCACATTCGTGGATGCCTACAATCTGCGTGGTCTGGTTTACATGCGTTTGAACGACCTGCCGCTGGCAGAAGACAGTTTCAAGCGGGCGGCGGCGTTGAACCCTCGGGACGCTGGTGTGGCTCACAACTATGGCTGGTTCTTGTGCCAGCAGGGGCGATACCCCGAATCTATGCAATGGTTTGGTCGCGCCATTGCGAATCCGACTTACGTCGGGCAATCCAAGAGCCTGATGACACAGGGGATATGCCAGGCGCGCGCTGGCCAGCGGCCCGAGGCGGAACAGAGTCTGACCCGGTCCTATGAACTGGATCCAGGCAACCCGCTGACCGGCTACAACCTTGCACGTCTGTTGTATGAGCGGGGCGAACTTGTACGGTCCCAGTTTTACATACGCAGGTTGAACAACAGCGAGCTGGCCAACGCCGAAACTCTCTGGCTGGGAGTCAAGATCGAACAGCGCCTGAACAATACCGAAGCTGTACAACAGTTGGCCGGTCAGCTAAAAAGACGTTTTGGACAATCCAAAGAGGCTGCTGCATTCGACCGGGGGGCGTTCAATGAGTGAGCTTCAAAACTTTTCATCTGATGATCATCACGGCCAGGCTGTACAAAATGAACCGGTGGTGCATCAAGGCGCGGGCGAGCTCTTAAAGCAAGCTCGCGAGGCTGCTGGACTGCATATCGCTGCGCTGGCTGTGCTTCTCAAAGTACCCGTAAAAAAACTCGAAGCACTTGAGGCCGATCGCCTTGACTCGCTGCCAGATGCGGTATTTATTCGTGCTTTAGCATCGAGTGTGTGCCGCACTCTCAAAATTGACTCCGGACCTGTGCTTGCGCGTCTGCCACAAACCGACGCCCCGAAACTGACATATCAAGGGACAGGTATCAATGCACCGTTTCGCGCACCGGGTGACGGGCCTGGTCCAAGCATCTGGGCTCAAGTGTCGAGGCCGGCGGTACTTGCTGGATTGGTGTTGTTATTGGGTGCACTGGTGCTTATCTTTTTGCCTGCCATTAGAACGGGTGTGAACGAAGTCAAATCCGAGGTCGCGGACTCCAGACAAAGCGGTGTTGTTGCAACCGCTGACAAAATCCGGATCGTCAGCATCCCAAATACTGAATCCGACAAGCCGCCGTCCGTTTCGCAAAGCAACGTTGGGCTGGCTTTGGTCGCCCCCATCACGGGAAATGAAGCCGCCATGGCTGTTCAGGCCAACTCTGGCGTAGCCTCTTCTGTTACGGCTGCTAATCCTTCATTGAATTTGAAAACCGCTGTGACCGCAACAGCCTCCAGCCCCGCTTCCACAGCCTCATCCAAAGTACTGACGGCTGGCATGTCTGCGGGCACCTCATCGCCGACATTCGTTGTCACGCCCAAGCCGCCCTCAGATACTGACATTATTGTGTTCACAGCCAAAGGGCAGTCCTGGGTAGAAGCCACAGATGCCAAAGGGCAGGTCGTGCTGCGTCGTGTGCTCAATGCGGGTGAAGTCACTGGCGCAGCAGGACTTCTGCCACTCAAGGTAGTGATAGGCCGTGCCGATGAAACGCAGGTTCAGGTGCGCGGCAAAGTGTTCGATCTGAGTGCTGTTGCAAAAGACAATGTTGCGCGGTTTGAGGTGAAATGATGACCATTTGTAGTCCGATCGGCATAGCTCAGCCTCTAGCGCGTCATTCGCGTCAGGCACAAGTGGTTTGGGGCTCGCGTATCGTCACCGTGGGCGGGGATGCGCCAGTTCGCATTCAGTCCATGACCAATACCGATACGGTCGATGCCATTGGAACGGCCATCCAGGTCAAAGACCTGGCGATTGCCGGATCAGAGATGGTGCGCATTACCGTCAACACACCCGAAGCGGCTCAGGCTGTGCCTTACGTGCGTGAGCAGCTGGACCGTATGGGTATTGACGTCCCCCTGATTGGCGACTTCCATTACAACGGACACCGTCTTTTGACCGAGTACCCGGACTGTGCACAGGCTCTGTCCAAATACCGTATCAACCCCGGCAACGTGGGTAAAGGTGACAAGCACGACAAACAGTTTGGCCAGATGATTGAAGCCGCTGTGCGCTGGAACAAAGCGGTTCGCATTGGCGTTAACTGGGGTAGTCTTGATCAAGAATTACTGGCCAGCCTGATGGACGAAAACAGTGCCCGTGCTGCTCCGTGGGATGCCAAGCAGGTAATGTACGAAGCCCTCATCACTTCTGCGCTCGACTCCGCACGTCTGGCCGAACAAATGGGCATGAAGCGTGAACAGATCATCCTGTCCTGTAAGGTCAGCGGCGTGCAAGACCTTATTTCTGTTTACCGCGAATTGGCCAAGCGTGACAGCTACGCTCTGCACCTGGGCCTGACAGAAGCCGGCATGGGGACCAAGGGCACTGTGGCTTCTGCTGCTGCCCTGTCTGTCTTGCTGCAAGAAGGCATAGGCGACACGATTCGCGTGTCTCTGACGCCGCAGCCTGGTGAAGCGCGCACACAAGAAGTCGTGATTGCGTCCGAGATTTTGCAAGCGCTCGGTATGCGCAGTTTTAACCCTAGTGTGACAGCCTGCCCTGGCTGCGGCCGCACCACCAGCACGACATTTCAGGAACTGACGCAGCAAATTGACGACTTTTTGCGCGCGCAAATGCCCGTTTGGCGCACCAAGTACCCCGGCGTTGAAAAAATGAAAGTAGCCGTCATGGGTTGCATCGTCAATGGCCCGGGCGAAAGCAAGCATGCCGACATCGGTATCAGCCTGCCAGGCTCGGGGGAGGCGCCCGCTGCGCCTGTTTACATTGACGGTGAAAAGAGCGTGACGCTACGCGGCGACAACATCGCGCAAGAGTTTCGCGTGATTGTTGAAAACTATATTGAAAAACGTTTTGGCAAGACTCTGGTCGAAGCTGCTTGATCGAACTGTTAGTGAATGATGGCTGAAAAATTAACTGCCGTGAAGGGCATGAACGATATCCTGCCGCCTGACTCGGCGCGGTGGGAATGGCTGGAGGAAAAAGTTCGTACGCTCATGGCGCGTTATGCTTATCGCAACATCCGCACACCGATCGTTGAACCAACGCCGCTGTTCGTACGCGGACTGGGCGAGGTCACTGATATTGTTGAAAAAGAGATGTACTCTTTTGAAGACAAGCTCAACGGGGAAGCGTTGACGCTGCGGCCTGAAAGTACGGCAGGTGTGGTGCGTGCGGTTGTTGAACACTCCATGCTGTATGAAGGCGGCAAACGCCTTTACTACATGGGGCCGATGTTTCGCCACGAGCGCCCACAGCGTGGACGTTATCGGCAGTTTCATCAAATCGGCGCTGAAGCTTTGGGTTTTCCTGGTGCGGAAGTTGATGCTGAACTGATTTTGCTGGCTGATGCGCTCTGGAAAGAACTGGGGTTGAAGGACGTCCAGCTGGAGTTGAACAGCCTGGGCCAGCCCGATGAGCGCAAACAGCATCGCGCCGCCCTGGTGGCTTATTTTGAAGCGCATAGCGATGTGCTCGATGAAGAGGCCAAACGCCGGCTGCATAGCAACCCTCTGCGGCTGCTTGACAGCAAGAATCCCGCCATGCAGAGCATGCTGGAGGCCGCTCCCAAACTGATGGATTTTCTGGGTGACGCTTCGCTTGGCCACTTTGACAGCGTCAGGGCTATGCTTGACGCCAACGACGTTTCTTACAGAATCAATCCGCGTCTGGTGCGCGGGATGGACTACTACAACCTCACGGTGTTTGAGTTCGTGACCCAGAGTCTGGGCTCCCAAGGCACGATTTGCGGTGGCGGCCGCTATGACTATCTCATTGAGCAAATCGGTGGCAAGGCCGCACCCGCAGTGGGCTGGGCATTGGGCGTCGAGCGGGTGCTTGAACTCATCAAAGCGCAGGGTAGCGACATCCCCGTGCCGTTGCCGGATGCCTACGCTGTGATTCCTGAAGCTTCCGCTTTACCAGTGGCCCTGAAGGTTCTGCAGCAACTGAGGGCGGCCGGCATCAGTGTGCAGATGCATTCAGGCCTGACTCCAGAAGGTATGGGCAGCATGAAATCCCAGTTTAAAAAAGCCGACGGCAGCGGCGCCCGCTTTGCATTGATCTTTGGCGCTGCCGAGCTGGAACAGGGCTGCGTGGCGCTCAAGCCCTTGCGGGGGTCGGCAAATGCCGGCAAAACGGACACTCAAACCTTGCACCGGCTGCAGGAGGTTGCTTTGTGGGCACACAAGCTGGGCAGCACGTCCGTCTGATGCCGGACAGTCCCTCTACAATCAGGTAATTCAACCCGTGCCCCACTCGTGACCTCAGGCGGCGCGACACCCTAAATCATTTTTATGTCAAATCACCTCGATCTTGAAGAGCAGGAACAGCTTGCCGAGCTCAAACATTTCTGGAAGCAGTACGGCAACGCGATTTCCTGGCTGCTAATTGTTGTGTTCGGCACGGTAGCGGCGTGGAACGGCTACCAGTACTGGCAAACGCGGCAAGCTGTCCAGGCGTCCACGATGTATGACGAAGTTGACCGGGCAGTGCAGTCGGGTGACGTGGCCCGCATTGACCGCTCGCTGGCGGACATGAAAGACCGTTTTGGTGGCACCGTTTATGCAGAACAAGCCGGCCTGCTGGCGGCCAAGGCGTTTTATGACAAAGGTAATCTCGATGCGTCTAAGGCGGCGTTGACCTGGGTGACCGACAAGGCCAAGGATGAGGGCTACCAGTCGATTGCCAAATTGCGTTTGTCCGGCATTTTGCTGGAATCTAAGTCGTATGACGAAGCATTGAAGCTGCTGTCGGGCAGTTTCCCTAAAGATTTTGCGCCTCTGGCCAGTGACAGGCGCGGCGACATTTTGCTGCTACAGGGCAAAAAAGCCGAAGCCAGAGCCGAATATGAAAAAGCGTACAAGACGCTGGACGAGCGTGCTGAATATCGCCGCCTGGTTGAGGTCAAACTCAACGCGCTGGGCGTTGATCCTGTGGCCGTGGCAACTGCGTCGGCAACGCCATCAAAAACTGCTGATTCGGAGGCTAAAAAGTGAGTTTTTATCTATCAAATCTGCCTCTGGCCGTCATTTTACGCGCGCGAGCAGCTACGTTTTTAATAGCATTGATTCTGCCTTTGTCGGGCTGCTCCATAATGTCGTATTTCAGCGGCCCGAGCAAGCCGCAGCCTGCAGCCTTGCAGCCAGTGAGTGGATCGGTGGTTGTCAGGCAGGCGTGGGCTTCACGCGTTGGGCCCGTCAATTTTCCGCTCGATGTTCAGGCGGTTGGCAACTCGGTATTTGTAGCTGGCAGCGATGGCTCATTGGTTTCTATCGACGGCCGTACGGGCGCCGATCTCTGGCGTGCCAACGCGGGTGCACCAATAGCGGCAGGCATAGGTACCGATGGAAAAATATCAGCCGTGGTCACGCAGGCCAACGAGGCGGTGGCATTTCTCGACGGACGCGAGATTTGGCGTCAAAAACTGAACGCGCAAGCTTACACCGCACCATTTGTTGCGGGCGGGAGGGTGTTTATCCTGACTGCAGACCGCTCTGTGAGTGCCTATGACGGACAAACTGGCCGTAAGCTGTGGACGCAGTTGCGGCCGAATGAGCCATTGGTGCTCAAGCAGTCTGGCGTGATGATGGCGGTTGGCGACACGTTGGTGGTGGGTTTGGGCGGGCGTCTGGCTGGTTTAAACCCATCAAGCGGCAGCATCCGCTGGGAGGCACCGATTGCCTCTCCACGCGGCGTGAACGATGTTGAGCGACTCGTCGATCTGGTAGGACGTGTCAGCCGGGAGGGTGATGTGGTGTGCGCGCGGGCTTTTCAGGCCAGCATCGGCTGTGTGAATACGTCACGCGGCAATTTGATCTGGACGCAACCGGCCAATGGTTCGCAAGGCATTCATGGTGACGACAAGCGCCTGTTTGGCACGGAGTCTGACGGCGTCGTCAGGGCTTGGAATCGCGCTGATGGCGAGCGTGCCTGGACAACCGACGTTTTGCGTTATCGCAATCTGACAGCGCCGCTGGTAGTTGGGCGTTCTGTGGCGATTGGTGATTTTGCAGGCGTGATTCACTTGCTGTCGCGTGAAGACGGTTCCTTGCTGAACCGCTTGAGCACGGATGGCTCCCCTGTTGCTGCAGCCCCTGTGCTGGTTGGCAACACTCTGGTGGCAGTCACTCGCAATGGTGGCATTTTCGGTTTTGTACCCGAATAGAGAACCGCAATATTGACTGGCCATCTGGTCACATGAAAAGCAGCTATGAAACCCGTTATTGCCTTGGTTGGCCGCCCCAATGTAGGCAAATCCACTTTATTCAATCGCCTGACAAAAACGCGCGACGCCATCGTCGCTGACTACGCGGGCTTGACCCGTGACCGCCACTACGGCAATGGCAACCTCGGCAGCCACGAATACATCGTGATTGACACCGGGGGGTTCGAGCCCGATGCGCAAAGCGGCATTTACAAGGAAATGGCCAAGCAAACCCGCCAGGCGGTCGCAGAGGCTGACGTGGTGATTTTTGTGGTGGATGCACGTGCCGGTGTCAGCGCGCAAGACCACGACATTGGCAAATACTTGCGTAAGCTGGGCAAACCCACTGTCCTGACTGCCAACAAGGCCGAGGGGATGCTGGAAGGAGTGCAACTCTCAGAGTTTTTTGAGCTTGGCTTGGGCGAAGTGCTGGGCGTATCAGCCGCGCACGGGCAGGGCATGCGCACACTTGTTGACACAGCCCTCGAACTGCTGCATTTGCCAGAGGAAGGTGAGGATGCAGAACCCCAGGATCCATCCATCATCAAGCTGGCTGTCGCTGGGCGGCCCAACGTCGGCAAATCGACGCTGATTAATACCTGGCTGGGTGAAGAGCGTCTGGTGGCGTTTGATTTGCCCGGTACGACGCGCGATGCCATTTCGGTGCCTTTTGAGCGCGCGGGGCAAAAATTTGAACTGATTGACACGGCGGGTTTGCGCCGCAAAGGCAAGGTGTTTGAGGCGATTGAAAAGTTCTCAGTCGTTAAAACCCTGCAAGCGATCGAAAATTGCAATGTAACCTTGCTGCTGCTTGATGCGACCCAAGGCGTGACTGATCAGGATGCGCACATTGCAGGTTACATCCTCGAAAGTGGTCGTGCCGTGGTCCTTGCCATTAACAAATGGGACGCCGTGGACGCCTATCAACGCGAAACATTGGCCCGGTCGGTTGAAACGCGCCTTGCTTTTTTGAAGTTTGCTGCCATTCACTATATTTCCGCCATCAAGCGCCAAGGATTAGGCCCGGTGTGGAAGTCTATCGCCCAGGCGCATGCGTCCGCTAACCGGAAGATGTCTACCCCGGTCTTGACACGCCTGCTGCTCGAGGCGGTACAGTTTCAGCAGCCCCAGCGGGTGGGTGTGTTCCGGCCCAAGCTTCGTTACGCGCATCAGGGCGGCATGAATCCGCCAATCATCATCGTCCATGGGAATTCGCTGGAGCATGTCAGCGAGTCATACAAACGTTATCTGGAAGGGCGTTTTCGCAAGGAGTTCGACCTGACCGGCACACCGATGCGGATTCAGATGAAAACTTCGACAAACCCTTACAAAGACAAGGAATCGGCATAGACCTACAAGCGGCACAGGTTTGCTGTGATATTGTGTAGTTCTATTAACTCTTGAACACGGAAAATATCGTGAGCAATAACAAAGGTCAGTTACTTCAGGACCCGTTTCTCAATACCTTGCGTAGGGAACACGTGCCTGTTTCAATTTATCTCGTCAACGGGATCAAATTGCAGGGCCAGATCGAGTCTTTCGATCAGTATGTGGTCTTGCTTCGCAACACGGTGACACAAATGGTTTACAAACACGCCATTTCAACCATCGTACCGGGTCGTGCTGTCAATTTTGCAGCTGCCAATCCCGAAGAAAGCCCCGCCAGCTGAGTTCCACCAGCCAGCCTCCCAAACCACTTGCCATTTTGGTCGGTGTTGACTTGGGCCTTCCCAATTTCGACCGCGAATTGCAAGAGCTGGGTCTGCTCGCTCAAACGGCAGGCCTCCATCCTGTTGAGCGGGTGACCTGCAAACGGCGTGCGCCCGACGCTGCTCTTTTCATTGGCAGCGGCAAGGCTGACGAGATCAAAATACTGGCTCAGCAGCTAGGTGCGACCGAAGTTTTGTTTGATCAGGCCCTGAGCCCGGCCCAGCAGCGTAATCTAGAGCGATACCTCGAGCTGCCCGTCAACGACAGAACCTTGCTGATTCTGGAAATATTTGGCCAACGTGCGCGCAGCCATGAAGGCAAATTGCAGGTAGAGCTGGCCCGGCTGCAATATTCATCTACCCGTCTGGTGCGGCGCTGGTCCCACCTGGAGCGTCAAACCGGTGGTGCCGGTGTGCGTGGCGGCCCGGGGGAAAAGCAGATTGAGCTTGACAAGCGCATGATTGGCGAAGCCATCAAGCGCTGCAAGGAGCGCCTTGCCAAGGTCAAAAAGCAGCGCCAGACCCAGCGCCGCCAGCGCGACAGGCGCAACGCCTTCAGCATGTCGCTGGTGGGGTACACCAATGCTGGCAAATCAACCTTGTTCAATGCTCTGGTCAAAGCTAAAACTTATGCCGCTGACCAGCTGTTTGCCACTCTGGACACGACCACGCGGCAGTTGTATCTGGGTGACGCGCAGCGTATGGTGTCGCTGTCAGATACGGTAGGTTTTATTCGCGACCTTCCCCACGGGCTGGTCGACGCTTTTGCAGCCACCTTGCAGGAAGCCGCCGACGCCGATCTGTTGCTGCACGTCGTTGATGCGGCCAATCCTGACTATCTCGAGCAGATTGAGCAGGTGCAGCGTGTATTAGACGAAATTGGCGCTTCTGATGTGCCGCAAATTTTGATCTTCAACAAGCTCGATGCCCTTGAAAAATCACGCTGGCCGCTGCATTTGAGCGATATGTTTGAAGTCAAAGACGCTTTTTCCGAAGCAACTCGCCGGGTCGAGCGCGTTTTTGTCAGTGCGCAAACCGGGGACGGTTTGCCTCAGCTCCGGCAATTGCTGGCTGCTCACGCTGCCCTTGGCAATGCACTTGATACCCCCGAGACATCTGAGGTCGTTGTGTAGACGGGGACGCGAATTAGGCACAATGTCGAAGTATTGAAAAAAGAGCAAGACCTCATGAACCTGAACCCCGTGCTACAGACCTTGGCCACATGGCCCGCCCGATTGAAACACCATGCCCTTGGCATGTTCAATCTCAACGACAACCGCTGGGGACGCGACGGCGACAAAGCCGCAGCCGACAAACCCTCTGACAGCGACAACAAACCCAGCGCTGAGCCTGAAAGTCCTCCACCAGCGCCCGAGCAGCGTCCCCGGCCAAAGGGAAGCAACCAGGGCCCGCCTGACCTTGACGAGTTGTGGCGTGATTTCAACCGCAAGCTCAACGGCCTGTTTGGCGGCAACAAAAATGCACGTGGACGCACTATGGGTGGTAGTGGCGGCGGTGGCAATACCCCTGGCGGTGGTTTTCAGCCTGACATGAAAAGTGCGGGTATTGGGGCCGGCCTGATTGCGGCTGTCGCCGTGCTGATCTGGTTGGGTACAGGCTTTTTCATTGTGCAAGAGGGGCAGCAGGCGGTGATTACCCGCTTTGGGGAACTCAAGGGCACCCGCGATGCCGGTTTTAACTGGCGCATGCCTTACCCGATTGAGCGGCATGAAACGGTGGCACTGACGCAACTGCGGTCAGTTGAAATTGGCCGGGGTTCTGCTGCTGGTGCGGCTGGGCTCAAAGAATCGTCCATGCTGACACAGGATGAAAACATCGTCGATGTTAAATTCACCATTCAGTACCGCCTCAAGAGCGCGGCAGACTATCTGTTTCAAAACCGCAACCCTGATGACGCCGTCAAAAAAGCAGCCGAATCCGCGATTAGGGAAGTGGTGGGCAAGGGCACGATGGACACGGTGCTCAACAAAGACCGCGAATCGATCCAGCGCGACGTGGTCAAGAGCGTACAAGCCCAGCTTGACCGCTATAAGACCGGCATTTTGATTCAAACCGTCAACATCCAGAACGTGCAGCCGCCCGAGCCGGTACAAGCTGCTTTTGACGACGCACTCAAGGCGGGTCAGGATCGGGATCGCCTGAAAAACGAAGGCCAGGCTTACGCCAATGAGGTGGTACCGCGCGCCAAGGGTACCGCCGCACGCCTGAAAGAAGAGGCTGACGGCTACAAGGCCAACGTCGTGGCACGTGCGGACGGTGACGCGCAGCGCTTCAAATCTGTCTACACCGAATACCAAAAAGCTCCGCAAGTCACCCGTGACCGCATGTACACCGACGCCATGCAGCAGATTTACAGCAGCGTGACCAAAGTCATGGTTGATTCAAAGCAGGGCAGCAACTTGCTGTATCTGCCGCTCGACAAGCTCATGCAGGCCGCTGGCACGGCTGCCAGCGCCAGCAGCACTGACGTTGCTATTTTACCCGCTGCGCCGGCTACCGCGGTCCCACCAGCACCTGCCACCACCGACACCCGCTCACGCGATGGCTCACGCACCCGTGACCGCGACAACCGATAAGCCGTTAGATCAGGAAAAGCAATAATGAATAAGCTCGGATTCGTCATCACCACTTTGCTGGTGGCTTTGGCAGTGTTTGCGTCCACCCTGTTTGTGGTGGACCAGCGCCAGTTTGGCGTCCTGTATTCCTTCGGTCAGATCAAGGAAGTCATCACAGAACCTGGTCTGCGCTTCAAGCTGCCGCAGCCGTTCCAAAACGTCGTGTTCCTGGACCGCCGCGTGTTGACGCTGGACAGCCCTGAGACTGGCTCCATCCAGACTGCAGAAAAGAAAAACTTGGTCGTTGACTGGCTGGTCAAGTGGCGCATTGCCGACCCCAAGCAATTCATCCGCAACAATTCGGGCGGTACCAGCATTCAAACCGCTGAGGCGCGCCTGACGTCGGTGGTGCAGGAC
The DNA here is from genome assembly GCA_031410335.1 of Polaromonas sp. GTDB lineage: Bacteria > Pseudomonadota > Gammaproteobacteria > Burkholderiales > Burkholderiaceae_C > Polaromonas. The sequence continues at coordinate 26,905 of JANNYZ010000092.1, forward strand.
GCGTTGAACTCTGAAGTGACCAAGCGCACTGTCAAGGACGTGCTGTCGACAGACCGCGACAAAATCATGCAGGGCGTGCAGCAGCGCCTCATTGACGATGCAAAAACGTTCGGTATTGAAATCGTTGACGTCCGGATCAAACGTGTCGACTTCCCACCGTCTGTTGCTGATTCGGTTTATCAGCGCATGAAGTCTGAGCGCCAGCAGGTGGCTAATGAACTGCGTTCAACGGGCAGCGCTGAAGGCGAAAAAATTCGGGCCGATGCAGATCGCCAGCGTGAAGTGCTCATCGCCGAAGCCTACCGCGACGCGCAAAAGGTCAAGGGCGAAGGCGATGCCAAAGCGGCCGCCCTCTACTCTGAAGCGTTTGGCCGGGATGCCCAGTTCGCCCAGTTTTACCGTAGCCTGGAGGCTTACAAGGCCAGCTTCAACAGAAAAAGCGACGTGATGGTAATAGACCCCTCGTCAGACTTTTTTAAAGCCATGCGTGGGTCCGGCGGCTCCGGTGGCGCAGCGCCAGCCAAAAAATAAAGCGGCTTCATGGACGGCAGTAGCGTCTGGCTGGCACTGGCCATGGTGTTGGTCATTGAGGGGCTGTTACCTTTTTTGTCGCCCACAAGCTGGCGCAAGGCTTTTGAGCAGGCTCTGAAAATGAACGACGGGCAAATCCGGTTTTTCGGCCTGTGCAGTGTTGTTTTGGGAATACTGGCAATTGCTTTTTTAAGCTGACATGGCGCGTGCAGCCGGTCGCGCCGGAAACCAGGGTGTTCGCCCGGTAAAATCCTGTTTTTAACAGCGTACTGAAAATCACATGCCCGCTTGGTCGTCATCATGGCAATTGCCGGATCAAATTGCCGATGTCCTGCCTTCCGAGGCGCGTCACATCGAGGAACTCCGCCGCCTGTGGCTGGACGCCGCCCGCAGCTACGGCTACGAGCTGGTCATGCCGCCGCTGCTGGAGCACATCGAATCCCTGCTCACTGGCACGGGTGAAGCACTTGATTTGCAAACCTTCAAACTCGTCGACCAGTTGTCGGGCCGCACACTGGGCCTGAGGGCTGACACCACGCCGCAAGTGGCGCGCATTGATGCACATTTGCTCAACCGCAGCGGCGTAGCGCGCCTGTGCTACTGCGGCCCAGTGCTACACACCCGGGCGGACAGGCCGCACGCCACGCGCGAACCCTTGCAGTTTGGCGCAGAGATTTACGGCCACGTCGGGCCCGAGGCGGACCTGGAGGCGCAGATGCTGGCCCTGCAGGGCCTGAAAGCCTCAGGCATCAAGGATTTGTCCGTTGACATGGCCGACGTACGCATTGTGGCCAGCCTCCTGGCGGGTACACACATTTCCGCGAAAACCCTGAGCCTGATCCATGGCGCACTGGCCGCCAAAGACGCCGCTGAGCTCAAAAGCCTGACTGCCAGTGTGAAAGACATGTCCATTGCTTCGCGTGAAGGTCTGCAACATCTGCTCCATCTGTATGGTGATGTCAAAGTGCTCGACGAAGCCGAAAAAGCTTTGCAGCCCAATGAAACCATGCGCCAGGCGCTACACAATCTGAAGTGGCTTGCATCGCACGTGGACGCGTTTGCGACCGTCAGTTTTGACTTGGCTGACCTGCGTGGATACGCCTACTACAGCGGTACGCGTTTTGCCATTTATGGCCAGGGCGCAGAACTGGCCAGAGGTGGCCGCTATGACGAGGTTGGTGCCGTGTTTGGCCGCAACCGGCCTGCTGCAGGCTTCAGCCTGGACCTGAAAGAGCTCGTCAACGTGTTGCCGCCACGTCCTCTCAAGGCCGCTGTGCGCGCACCGTGGGCTGAAAACACAGACTTGTCGGCGGCAATTGCCCGCTTGCGGGCCGCAGGCGACACTGTCGTTTGTGTGCTGCCCGGTCATGAGCATGAGGTCAACGAGTTTGACTGCGACCGCGAGCTCATCCAGTCAAACGGGCGGTGGCTGATCGTAGCGCTGGCCCGGTCCGTTTGACCCCGTTTTTGAATTTCCCATTTTTAGCGAACAAGACATGATGATCAAAAAACAAGCCACCACTGCCGGACGTAACGTTGTGGTTGTCGGTACCCAATGGGGCGATGAGGGCAAGGGCAAGCTGGTTGACTGGCTGACCGAGTCCGCCCAGGGCGTGGTGCGTTTTCAGGGCGGCCACAACGCAGGCCACACACTGGTCATCAATGGTGTGAAGACCGCACTCAATCTGATTCCCAGCGGCATCATGCGCTCGGGCGTCAAGTGCTATATCGGCAACGGCGTGGTGTTGTCCACAGCCCATCTGTTCAAGGAAATCGCGCAGCTTGAATCACAAGGTGTTGAGGTTCGATCGCGCCTGCGCATCAGTGAAGCCTGCCCGCTGATATTGCCTTTTCATGCTGCGCTCGATGCGGCCCGGGAAGCCTTGCGCGAGCAGGGCGGGACTGAGAAAATAGGCACCACCGGCAAAGGCATTGGCCCAGCCTATGAAGACAAAATCGCCCGGCGTGCCCTCCGTGTGCAAGACCTTAAGTACCCCGAGCGCTTTGCCACCAAGCTGCGCGAGTTGCTCAAGCTGCACAACCATGTGCTGACGACTTATCTAAACGCGCCCGCCGTCGACTTTGACGCCACATATGCGGAAGCCATCAGCCACGCAGAGCAGCTCAAGCCCATGATGGCAGACGTGTCGCGCGAGCTGAACGACGCCAACAAAGCCGGAGCGAATTTGCTGTTTGAAGGCGCCCAAGGCACGCTGCTTGACGTTGACCATGGCACCTACCCGTATGTCACGTCCAGCAACTGCGTAGCGGGCAATGCCGCCGCAGGCTCAGGCGTTGGCCCCGGCATGCTGCATTACATTCTGGGCATCACCAAGGCTTATTGCACCCGCGTTGGCGGTGGCCCTTTCCCAACAGAGCTTGACTGGCAAACCCCCGGCACACCCGGCTACCACATGAGCACGGTGGGTGCAGAGCGCGGTGTGGTCACCGGGCGCTACCGCCGTTGCGGCTGGTTTGACGCCGCACTGCTCAAACGTTCGGCGCAGGTCAACGGTTTGAGCGGTTTGTGCATCACCAAGCTCGATGTTCTGGACGGCATTGACAAACTGCTGCTGTGCACAGGTTACGAGCTGGACGGCGAAGTCACCGATATTTTGCCGATGGGAGCCGATGACATTTCCCGTTGCAAGCCGATCTACGAGACCCTAGACGGCTGGAAAGACGTCACGGTTGGCATCACCGAGTACGACAAGCTGCCCGTCAACGCGCGTCTGTATTTGCAGCGCATCGAGCAGGTCACAGGTGTGCCGATTGCCATGGTGTCGACCAGCCCCGACCGCGACCACACCATCATGATGGCTCATCCTTATCTTGCAGCCTGAGATTGGTTTTCCAGCTGATTCCAGGTGCTAAATACGCCTCTAGACCAATAAAGACGTGCGCAACCAGCTATTAATACAGGAGCATTCAAGTATGTTGACAGAAGACGGCAAACATCTCTACGTCAGCTATGACGAATACCACAGCCTGATCGAAAAGCTGGCCATCAAGATCCATCAGTCTGGCTGGCAGTTTGACACCATCCTGTGCCTGGCACGTGGCGGCATGCGCCCCGGCGACATCCTGTCGCGCATCTTTGACAAGCCGCTGGCCATCATGTCGACCAGCTCTTACCGCGCCGACGCTGGTACCACGCAAGGCGAATTGGACATTGCCCGCTTTATCACCACGCCCAAAGGCGAAATCGCAGGCAAGGTGCTGCTGGTAGACGACCTGGCGGACACTGGTCATACGCTGAACGCCGTGATTCACCAGCTGAAAAACAACTATCGGCCTATCACCGAACTGCGCAGCGCCGTGATCTGGACCAAAGGCGTGTCCACCTTCCAGCCCGACTATTCCGTCGAGCTGCTGCCCACCAACCCGTGGATTCACCAGCCGTTTGAAAGCTACGATTCGCTGACGCCCGTCGAATTGCTGGCAAAGTGGAAGATATAGCCGCCACGGTTGTTCGCCTCGCGTAGCTCTGTGCACCTTGCAAGCCGCCGCTAGCCGCCGGCTTTGCTTTTGTCGCCTGCAGTCTGGCAAAGCCAGTCTCCCGGGCCCTGTTGAAGGGGAAAAGGGCTTGCCGTTAATATCTCGTGATGAGCGATTCATCCCCCCAACTCCCCACCGCACTGATCCACCACCCCTATAAGCCACCCGCTGGCTTTGAGGCTGTACCGCCCGCTGTACACCGGGCATCGACTGTTATCTTTCCCAGCGTCGCCGCACTGCGCACGCGGGACTGGAAGCACAAGACGGGCTACACCTACGGCCTGCATGGCACACCGACGACTTTCTTGCTGGAAGAGCGCATCGCCACGCTCGAGGGCGGCAAGTTCTGCACCCTGGTGCCCAGCGGACTGGCGGCTGTTGTGCTCGTGGGCATGGCGCTTTTAAAGGCAGGTGACGAGCTGCTGATCCCTGACAACGCCTACGGCCCGAACAAGGCATTTGCCAGCGGTGAACTGGCAGCCTGGGGCATCACGCACCAGTTTTATGACCCGATGAACCCGGCAGACCTGGCGGCCAAACTCAGCACCAAAACGCGGCTGGTTTGGCTGGAGGCGCCCGGCAGCATCACGCTCGAATTCCCTGATTTGCCGGCGCTGGTAGCCGTTGTCAAAGCGCACACCGGAGGCCACCCGCAAGGCGTCGTCACCGCACTCGACAACACCTGGGGTGCCGGCATCGCGTTTAACGCGTTTACGTTGGGTGCGGACATTTCAGCCCACGCGCTGACCAAGTACCCCAGCGGCGGGGCCGATGTGTTGATGGGTTCGGTGGTGACGCAAAACGAGGCGCTTCATCACTTGATTCACTTTTGCCATATGCGTGTTGGCTACGGCGTGGCAGGCAATGATGCCGAACTGGTGCTGCGCGGGCTGAACTCGATGGCGCTGCGCTATGCCGCACAAGACACCGCCACACGTGGGGTCGCCAAGTGGATGCAAGACCAGCCACAGGTCGCTGCCGTGCTTCACCCGGCTCTGCCTGGCTCTCCTGGGCATGAGGCCTTCAAGCGTGATTGCAATGCTGCGGCCTGCCTTTTCAGTGTCGTATTCAAGCCCGAAGTGACGCAGCCCCAGATTGACCTCTTTTGCGACAGCCTCAAACTCTTCAAACTCGGCTACAGCTGGGCGGGGCCCATGAGTTTGTGCGCGCCTTATGACATACCGGCGTTGCGAACCACGCGGTGGCCTCACAAAGGCGGCTTGGTGCGCTTTTCCGTCGGGCTGGAGGCCGTCGAAGATTTACAGGCAGACCTCGCGCAAGCGCTTGGCGTGATGCATTACAGTTAGGCCAACATTCAAACGAAAGCAGCCTGTGGCAACTCCCAACTATGGTTACGAAAAGCGTCAAAAAGAGCTGGCCAAAAAACGCAAAAAAGAAGACAAGCTCAAGCGCAAAGCTGAAGGTAAGCCAGACGAGCCCGAAGACGGCACCGATGTAGAGGGTGAATCAGCCCCTGAAGGCGTGCCACCAGCAGATCCGCAGGCCTGATTTAGGGTATCGAAAAGGCCTGTAGACCCATAAATACTTGCGCGAGCAGCTATTGTATCGATAGCATTTCTTGCGCCAATGCCTGCATGGCTTCAACGCTTCGATTGACTGGCGCAATGCTTGTTCTGGTGGGGTACTGCGTAAAGTTGCGCTTCATCGACTGCAAATACACCGGGTCGTAGTGGTCCACCAGTAACTCCCGCACGACTGAAGCGACATCACCGCTTCTGGCGCGCGTCTGCCAGTCGGTCACCACTTCTTTGCCGCGCGCTTGCGTCAATGCGCCCAGCCGGTCGCAAAAAAACTCAATGTCCTTGACGAAAAAATCGTAATCTTCAAGCAGCAACTCCACCCGCTCGTCCTCACTCAGGTCAAGTTGCAGGCAAGTGGCAGCACGCATGGCGGTGATCAGCCCTTCGGGTATCGCAACATTGCCGACTTTTTTGCTCTCGCTTTCGATGAACACAGGCCGCGAGGCATCAAAGCTTCTCAAAGCTGCCCAAATCAGGCTGTCGTAGGCTTTTTGTGACGGCTGCGGCAAGCCCGGAATCACGCCGAGGACCGATGAGCGGTGGTTGGCCAGTGCCTCCAAGTCGAGCACCTGGGCGCCAAGCGCCGCCAAGGCTTGCAGCAGCCGGGTCTTGCCCGAACCCGTCGTCCCGCAAATCACGCGGTAGTCAAACCGGCTGGCCAGTTGCGGCAAATCGGCCACCAGCGCGGCTCTGAAGGCCTTGTAGCCACCATCAACCAGCGTCACGTTAAACCCAATTTGGTCCAGAATCAACGCCAGTGAACTGCTGCGCTTGCCGCCGCGCCAGCAGTACACCAGCGGCTGCCAGTCGCGCGGTTTGTGAATCACGTCGCGCTCCAGGTGGCGTGCAATGTTTTTAGCCACCAGTGCGGCACCGCGTTTTTTGGCATCAAAGGCGCTGATCTGTTTGTATTCCGTCCCCACCAGCTGGCGCTCTTCGTTGTTCAGGCTGGGCCAATTGATGGCTCCTGGCAAGTGGTCTTTGGCAAATTCACCCTCACTACGGGCGTCAATCACATCTGCAAATTCACCCAGTCTGCTCAATGCATCAGCGGCGGTTATTTTGATCAAACTCATTTGAGGAGCTTTTTCAATTCAGACCACACATTGGCCAGCATTTTGGGCTGCGCCTGCTCGTTGGGGTGAATCCGATCAGCCTGAAACTGGCTGGCGACATCGGGCACATCAGCGACGCCTTTCAAAAAGAAGGGCATCAACGCAACTTTTTCAGCCTTGGCCACCTTGGCGAACAGTCCCGAGAAAGTCGCGCCATACGCACCGCCGTAGTTGGGCGGCACCTGCATTCCCAGCAGCAACACTTTGGCACCGGCTTTTTTGGCCGCTTGTGTCATCGCCGTCAGATTGGCCTCGGTCATGTCCAGCGGAAGTCCGCGCAGCGCGTCGTTACCGCCCAGCTCGATCACCACGATGTTCGGCTTGTGGGTGGTTAGCAGCGCGCCAATGCGCGAGCGCCCCCCCGACGTGGTGTCGCCGCTGATGCTGGCGTTGATGACTTTTGCTGCTTTTTTGTCAGTGGCCAATTGCTTTTCCAGCAATGGCACCCAGCCTGTGCCGCGCCTTAAGCCATATTCAGCACTGAGCGAATCACCGACGACCAAAATCGTGTCGTTTGGGATCGCAGCATGCATGCCCATGCCAAGCGTTAGTGCCAAAACGACGCTTAAACCTTTCAGAACG
>JANNYZ010000093.1:0-2363 GCA_031410335.1 Polaromonas sp.
CTCTGCATCGCAAAAATCCGGGAAGGTTCGGGCCAGTTTCAAAATCTCGCCGTCAAACACATTCCAGGCCACGCCGCCGGGTTGCGCCAGCACGTGCACGGCGGCTTCTGAATAGCCTTGTGTTTCGTCGTGAAAGCGCTCGCCACGGGCATTGAGCTGCACGCCGCCCTCCATCATCAGCGCCCAGCTGATCAGCGCGCCTTGTGGTGTGGCCCACGAGCCGTGGCCCTGGTAGCCCTGCAAATCCGCCAGCCGTGCGCCAAGTGCGCGTCCCCAGGCGATGGCGCTGCCGTCATTGCCGGTATGGCCTGCAAACAGGGCGTCTTTCATCTCGGGCAGCAGCTCGGCCACCATCGCGGCGTTACCGCCAAAGCCGTTGCAGGCCAGCAGCAGCGCGTCGCAGCGCAAATGTTCAACGCTGCCGTCGGGCCGCGTGTAGCCCACGCCAGTGATGCGCTGCTGTTCATCGGCCCACAGCTCGGTGACTTTCGCATCACACAACACATCTGCACCTGCTGCCAGGGCCGCACGTTCAAGCTGTGCCACCAGCGCTGCGCCGGTTTTTTCAGGCACCGCATGCATGCGCCGCACGCTGTGGCCGGGGTATAAAAAACCGTCGAGCACGATGAATTCAATGGCATGCTGCGACTGCAAAACATCGATGGCCGGGCCAATCGCTTCTGAATACGCCTTGACCAGATGCGCAGCGGCTGTGCCGTGGGCCTTGGCTTGAATGTCGGTTGCAAACTGCTCTGGGCTGTCGGCAATGCCCGCTGCCTTTTGCGCTGCGGTGCCGGGCGCGGGGATAAAACCCGACGACAGCGCCGTCGAGCCCGAGGGCTGCGCATCACGCTCCAGCAGCACGCAGTCAATGCCTGCATCTCGCAGTGTAATGGCCGCCACCAGACCGCATGCGCCCGCCCCAACGATGGCAACCGGGACATGCATGGCTTCAGGCGGCAAGCTGCCGCGCACGATAGGTACTGTCATAAAGTCACAAGCTCATGTGGACAACTGCTCGACCAGTGCATCACAGCTCAACACCTGTGCAACCGTGTGCATGTCGGCGATGGATGCGTCATGAGTGGCCTGGCTGAAGGCCGCGCAGCCGTCACTCAATACCAGCGTCCGGTATTCGCGCATGTGGGCGTCGCGCACGGTGCTGGCCACGCCGCCGTTGGTCACAATGCCGCACACCACAACCGTGTCGATGCCCGCATGTTTGAGCACCCAGTCGAGCTGGGTGTTGAAAAAAGCTGAATAGGCCACCTTGCACACACTGACATCGACCAGCGGTGCAATGGCGTCCACGCAGGCCTGACCTTTGCTGCCGGGAGCAAAGTCGCCGCGCTTCAAAAAGGGCCGCAGGCCCAAAAGGTGTGGGGAGATCATCGGTTCACCCGCAGCATCAGGCCACAGCGTGAACTGGCTGGCCAGCACCATGCCGCCTTTGGCTTTCAAGGCTTTGGCCACGCGCGCTACCCGGTCGGGCAGCAGCAGTGCTTCGGCACTGGTGGCCCCGCCACGTGCGTACGCGCCACCCGGAGCCAAAAAGTCGTTTTGCAGGTCAATCACGACCAACGCGGTCGTCTTTGCCGCCAGCGCGGTTGTTGTGGGATTCAATGCAATGTCGGTCATACAGCTTGAATCAATAGGTTGCCCAATGCGTCAACACGGGCGCTAAAACCAGGTTCAAGCCACACAGTGGTGTCAGGCTGCTCCAGAATGGCCGGCCCCTGCACAACAGCGGCCACCGGCAGTTCAAGCCTGCTGTAGCGCAGGGCGTCCCACCATTGGCCTGCATGGTAAACACGCTGCGTGCCGATAGACACGGTTGAGCCAACGCCAACCGGGGCCAGCACGGCCAGGTCAAACTTTGGCCTGACGCCAATACGCGCATAGCGCAGGTTCATCACGCGCACCGCGATGCCGCTGAGGGTACGGCCAAAAGCCTGTTGGTACGCGGCTTCAAAAGCAGTCAGCAAGCCCTGGCTGTCGAGCTGCGTGGGCAGTACCGGTACGGCCAGTGTGTGGGTCTGCCCCGCATAGAGCATGTCAAACTCAATCTGCTCGGTCACTTCTGCAAACGTGACACCGGCAGAGTCCAGCCGCGCCTGGCATTGCTCCGCCAGCTGCTGGATGCGTTGCCGCACATCGCTCATGTCCAGCTCGGTCAAGGCACGATTCAGAGTTTGCACCGCATCGTGGCGCATGTCAGCCATCACGCAGCCCAGCGCCGATGTAACACCCGGGTAGCGCGGCACGATACCGGTGGTCACGCCGACCTCGCGCATCATGGCGCAGACATGCAGGGCACCGCCGCCACCAAAAGGCATGTAGGCAAACTGGCGTGGGTCGTGGCC
>JANNYZ010000094.1:0-3316 GCA_031410335.1 Polaromonas sp.
GCCCATCATGGCAATGGTGCGCTTGGAGGTGTCGGTGGTGTTGAAGGCGGACGCGCCCGCCCAGCCCAGGCCGTAGCCCATGGTGGTGGCGCCAATGTTGAAGGGCGGCAGGATGGAGAACAGATGGCAGCCAATGTCGCAACTGATATGGTGTTTGCCCAGCTCGCGTTCGATCAGCTTCATGGCGGTAAAAATCGGTCGCTCGGGGCAGCCGGTGCAAAACGACGGCGGCCTGCCCTGCACTTCAGACACGGCGGCATTGATGGCAAATGCTTTGGGGTTGCCTTCCAGCGTTGCCAACCCGGTCGATGCAGGCTGCGCGACTTTTGGCAAGTCGCGCCCTTCCAGCAGCGCAGGGGCGTACTTGTCAACAAACCGCGAGACTGCTTTGAGCACCACGCCGCCGGTGTATTCCCCCGCCATCGGCAACAGGTCTTTACCGTGAATGCGGGTTTGCACATCGGCGCGGCGCAAAATGGTGTTGACGTTCTGCTCAATAAAGTCGGGCTGGCCTTCCTCTACCAGCAGGATGCCGCGCTTGCCTTCGCAAAAGCGGGTGAACTCGGCATCAATCAGGGGGTAGGTGATGTTCAGTACATACAGCGGCACGCGTGAGTTGCCAAACGCATCGGCCAGCCCCAGCAGTTCCAGCGAGCGAAGTACGCTGTTGTACAGGCCGCCCTGCATGACGATGCCAAAGTCTTGCGCGCCCTCGGCAAAAAACTCGTTGATCTGGTGGTCCTGAATGAACTTGACGGCTGCAGGCCAACGCTCGGTGATTTTTTCCTGCTCTTGCGCGTAGCTGGCGGGCGGCAGCACGATGCGGCTGGTGTCGCGCTGCGGGTTGTTGATGGCATCCTTGAGCGTGAACGCTGGACGCTTGTTGGCCTTGGTGGCAAAGCGGCCATGCACGTGGCAGGCACGGATGCGCAGCTCCAGCATCACGGGCGTGCGGCTGGCCTCAGACAGCTCAAAGCCCATTTCAACCGCAGCCACAATGCTCTCCAGATTCGGACGTGGGTCAATCAGCCAGACCTGAGACTTCATGGCAAACGCATGCGAACGCTCCTGCATGATGCTCGAACCCTCGCCGTAGTCTTCGCCCACGATCAGCATCGCGCCACCGATTACACCGCCCGACGCCAGATTGGCCAGCGCGTCAGACGCAACATTGGTGCCGACAGTCGCCTTGAAGGTCACGGCGCCGCGCAGAGGGTAGTTGACCGAAGCTGCCAGGGTGGCAGCCGCAGTGGCTTCAGACGCGCTGTGCTCAAAATGCACGCCGAGTTCTTGCAGGATGTCGTTGGCATCGGTCAGCACATCCATCAGATGCGAAATAGGCGCGCCCTGGTAGCCCGCCACATACGACACGCCGGATTGCAGCAGCGCCTTGGTGACGGCCAGAATGCCTTCACCCCGAAACTCGTCACCATCACCCAGGCGCAGGGTTTGGACTTCTTTGGTAAATGATCTTTCAGCCATTGGCGCAATTTACGCAGTTCAAGGGCATACGCCTAATGGATTGATTGGATGCGGCATATTGATTTGGTGAATAATTAGCAGCAACCCTGATAGGTCTTTGATATGCCCCGTTACACCTATGAACTTTCGCCAGCTTGATTTGAATTTGTTGCGTGTGCTGGTGGCCATCCACCGCACGGGCTCTGTGACGCTGGCAGGCAAGGCGCTGGCCTTGTCACAGCCTGCGACCAGCAACGCGCTGGCGCGGCTGCGAGATTTTTTTGAAGACGAGCTGTTTGTGCGCGCGCCGACAGGCCTTAAACCCACCCGGCTGTGCGAACAGCTGGCGCCCGCTGTCATGGCGCAGTTGTCCAGCATGGAAAGCCTGGTCACCGGGCATGAGGAGTTTGACCCTGCAGCCAGCAAAATGCACTGGCAACTGTCGTTGTCAGACTTGGGGGAAATGCTGTTTTTGCCCGAGCTGGCGGGCGAACTGCGCAAACAGGCACCTGATGCGCGGCTGGCCAATATTTCAGTGCCCGCCAATCAGGTTGCGGCTGCACTGGAGGCGCGTGAGATTGACCTGGCGGTTGGCATTTTGCAACCCAAACACCGGGGCATCCGCACCGAGCTGTTGTTCAAAGAGCAGTATGTGGCGGTGGCCGCGCCCACCTGGCGGCCGTCCAGCGGCCGCAGTGGCCGAACGCTGACGGCCCAACAACTGGCTGAAGCTGCGTTTGTGGTTGCATCACCCACGGCCACCTTTCACGGCAGCGTAGAGCAAATGCTGACCCGCATGAAGCTGCAGGACCGCATCGTGCTGCGCGCGCGGCACTTTGGTGGCCTGCCTGAGCTGGCCATGGGCTCGGATTTGCTGTCTATCGTGCCCGCCATGTACGCCAACAACCTGCGCCAGCGTTACGACTTCAGGGTCTGGCAGATCCCGGAAGCCCCGGCCTACGAAGTACGCATGGTCTGGCACAGCAGTACCGACAAAGACCCCGCGCACCTGTGGATGAGAGCGCTGGTGCAGCGCTTGTTTCAACGGCCTCTGGCCTAGCTCGCTCTTCCCAAAAATCGGTGTAATTCGGCCAGAACGTGGTCAGCTGCCTCGCGCTGGGGAAAGTGCCCGACGCCTGCCAGCAACACGCGCTCATAGGCGCCGCTGAAAAAGGCTTCCTTGCCCAGACTGGTATCTGGATGATTGACACCATCAGCTGCGCCGTGCAGCAGCAATGTGGGGACGGCCAGCACGGGCGCGGGATTGAGCTGAAGTTCATCGTCTGCGTAGAGCGGGTCACCGGGCGCATGCCCCCAGCGGTGGCGATAGGAATGCAGGGTGATGTCGGCCCAGTCGGCGTTGTCAAAGGCTTGCGCCGTCGTTTCAAACTCTTCCGGTCGGTACCAGCCCGGCGGTGACCAGATGTCCCACATCGTGCGGGCAAAGTTGCGGCCGTCGCCACGCACCGTGCGTTCGCCGCGCGGCGTGGCCATGTACCAGTGGTACCAATAGTTTCGCGCCTGCGCCAGGCTGAGATGCTGCGATGGGTCATTCGTGCCGTACGACACCGACATCATCACCAGATGGCTGGCAACGCCCGGGCGCAAGCCGCAGGCAATGGCCACAGCGCGTGCACCCCAATCGTGGCCGACAAGTGCCGGCTGCTTCAAGCCGAGCGCATCAATGAACTCCAGCAAATCGCGTCCCAGCGCGGCAAGCTGGCCAGTGCGCGGCGTGTCGTCTCGCAGGAACTGCGTTGGCCGAAACCCCCGCAAGGCAGGCACCAGTACCCGCCACCCCGCCAGAGCCAGGCCTGGCGCCACCGCCGACCAGCTGCGGATGCTGTCGGGCCAG
>JANNYZ010000095.1:0-5842 GCA_031410335.1 Polaromonas sp.
GAGCGACGGTTGATGTTGCCATAGCTGTCTCCAAAAAATAATAAGACTTCCAAAATGGAAGGCTCGTGCATTGTTTTGGTTGCGACTGACCGCGCTCTGACGCGAAAATAACAAGAACTGACAACTCAAGGGAAAACCCGAGAAAAACTTTTCAAGATGCGAATTTTTCAGGGAAAACGCTAGGTCTATTTTTGATCAGTGTCGAACGACCCCGGACGCGACCTGACAAGAGCGATCCCATCCGCCTGATGCAAACCAGGGTGCATCAAGCAGATAGTCACGCAACATGGGCAGTGCATCCAGGCCCCAGAACACCTTGTCATCCACTTCAAAAGCGGGGACGCCAAAAACACCTTTGCTGATGGCGGCATCAGTGTTGGCTTTCAGACAGTTTTTAACGTCGTTGCCTTGCAGGTCATGGCAGGGCTTGAGCTGGGCCAGCAGTGTTTCGAAATGCGCAGCGTCGTTCATGTCTGCACCGCTGGTCCACACGTGTTTGAAAATCTGCTCACATACATAGCGGTTGGTGTCGCCCGCACGCTGGCCACAAGCCAGAGCCAGGCGAAGCAGTGGCAGTGGGTTGAACGGGTGACTTGCCGGCATGCGCATCGGAACACCCAGTTTGTCCGCCAACCACATCACTTGCCGATACGTCCAGTCTCGCTTGGGCGCAATCTCGGCTGGACCCAGCTGGCCGTGGTGTTTGAGCATGCCTGCAAACAGCACTGGCTGGTAGTCAACAGTGTGGCTGATGCCCTTCAACGCTTCCGGCAACTGCTCGAACGCTAGGTAAGCGTAAGGCGAAATAAAGTCAAGATGAAAGGTGATGTGCTTCATGCATCAGGCCTGCAGGGCGACCATGCGCTCTTCGATCCGCGTCCAGGTGGCCCGCTTGACATCGTCAGCCGCGTTGCCCCAGGCGGCGATCTCATCACGTGTCCGGAAGCAGCCCTCACACAGGCCAGTCACGGCATGCATGCGACACACCGATATGCAGGGCGACAGCATTTCGGCGTTGGCCTTCATCGTTCGTGCGCGAGCAGCTACTAAATGAATAGCGTTTTGTTGTGCTGATTTTTCGTCAACCGGGTTAACAGCAACGTCCACCACAGGCGCGCCCGTCAGCCATTCCAGGTCAGCCGGTGCCAGCTGAAACACGGCGTTCGGATGCCCGGCAGCGGCCCAAATCTCATCGAACCGAAACAAAGACGCATCGATGAACAAAACCACCGGCGTGGCATGCGCCAGTGGCGACACACCGCCAATAGAAAACCCGGTTTTGGCTTTGACAAACTCCGCATCGGCCCGGCCCAGGCGCTTGCCGTCCGGACACACCAGCGCCTCGAGTTTTTTCTCATCGACCCGCTGGTCGCCGGATGTGACCACCAGCACGGCTGCGTCGTCTGACCTGCGGCGAAACACAATGCTCTTGGCGATCTGGCCAACACCCACGCCCAGCGCATCCGCCGCCTGCTGAGCGGTACGTGCGGCATCGCTGAGCATGATTGGCGCGTGAGGGTGCACTTTGGCCTGCAACAGGGTTGCCACTTTTTGAACACCCTCGGGTAAAGCAGTCAATTCAGCACCGCACATCAGTTCAACCTCTTGTTCAATAAAGCAGTCGCCGCACGCGAGTTGGGCTTGCGGCCTAAAAAGTCGCTGATGAACTTTCCGGCATCCACCAGCTTGTCCAGGTCAATGCCCGTCTCAATGCCCATGCCGTGCAGCATGTACACCACGTCTTCAGTGGCAACATTACCGGTAGCGCCTTTGGCATACGGGCAACCGCCCAGGCCAGCCACAGACGTGTCAAACTGCCACACGCCCATTTGCAGGCTGGCCAGTGTGTTGCCCAGTGCCTGACCATAGGTGTCGTGAAAGTGGCCGGATATGTCGTCGATGGCGTAGTGCTTGAGCGCCGCCTCCATGGCGCGCTGCACCTTCAGAGGCGTGCCCACCCCAATCGTGTCGGCCACGCCAATGTGCTGTACGCCAATGCCCGCCATCAGTCCCGCCACCATTCCGACCCGATCAGGCGCAACCTCGCCTTCATACGGGCAACCGACGGTGCAGGAAATAGCGCCACGCACATAAATGCCAGCAGCTTTTGCGGCTAGCACCACGGGTGCAAAGCGTTCAATGCTCTCGGCAATCGAGCAATTGATATTGCGCTGGCTAAAGGCTTCACTGGCCGACGCAAACACCACAATTTCATCGGGCTTTGACGTGACCGCTGCTTCGAAACCCTTTAGGTTGGGAGTGAGCACTGAATACCGAACATCAGCCCGACGCTCGATGCCTGCCATCACCTCCAACGCGTCAGCCATTTGCGGCACCCATTTGGGCGACACAAAACTGGTGACTTCGATTTCCTTCAGACCTGCATGTTGCAGGCGATGTACGAGTTCAACCTTAACTGGCGCGGGCACCATGGCTTTTTCGTTTTGCAGACCATCGCGCGGGCCGACGTCCACCAGCTTGACTCGGGAGGGATAGTTCATGGCGCTAGTATCCTTTTTTCATGTCCACCACGCCTGCGATGCTGGCAATAGCCGCACGGCCGTGCAGTGCCTGAATTTTTCCGGCAATTTGCGCAATGCTCTCGGCGCGCAAGGTGCGGGCCGACGTATGCGGGGTGACAGTAATTTTGGGGTGCTTCCAGAACGGATGCGCAAGCGGCAGCGGCTCTTGCCTGAAAACATCCAGCGTGGCGCCTGCCAGGTGGCCGCTGTCAATCAGCGCCATCAAGTCATCGTCCACCACGTGGCCGCCGCGCGCCACGTTGACGACATAAGCACCAGCCAACAACTTCGACAGGTTGATGTGGTTCAAAATATTTTCAGTCGCGGGCGTCAGGGGCAGCAGGCAGACCAGGATCCGGGTAGCGGCCAGAAAGTCATCAAACCCATCAGTTCCTGAAAAGCACCGAACACCGTCGATGGTTTTTGCAGACCGGCTCCAGCCCAGCACGGGAAAGTCAAACTGCTTCAGGGCAAGCGCCACACGCTCACCCAGCACACCCAGCCCCATCACGCCAACTGTAAAGTCCGCTCGCACGCGAGGTCTGCGGTACGACCATTTGCCGCCTGCCACGTCGGCTTCATACGCATCAAATTCCCTGAAGTGCCGGATGACCGCGTGGCAAACATATTCCGCCATTTGCACCGACATGCCTGCATCGTCCAGCCTGACGACGGGTACGCCCGCCGCAATTTTCAGCTTCATCAGCGCATCAACGCCAGCGCCAATATTGAAGACGCCCCGCAAGGCAGTTTGCTGGTCAAAAAAAGTTTGCGGGGGCGCCCAGACCACAGCGTAATCGGCCGGGCTGGCACCCGACACCCACAGTTCAACCTGCGCATTCGGCAGTGCAGCGCGCAGGCCTTCCAGCCAGGGCTGAGCATTGGTGTCGGTACAGCAAAAGGTAATGCGTACCAAGTTATGCTCCCAGTTTTAAAAGCTCTGCGCCCTCAGCCACCTGGTCACCCGGCGCATACAGCAGTTCCTCAACCACGCCGTCCAGCGGCGCGGCAATGGTGTGTTCCATCTTCATGGCCTCCATCACGGCCAGCGCCTGGCCTTTGGTGACCTTGTCGCCCGCCTTAACCGCAAACGACACCACCTTGCCCGGCATGGGTGCTGTCAAACGGCCCCCCTCAGCCTGTGCCACACCGGCATGTGCCAGCAAATCAATGACAATAAGTTGTGTCGCGCCTTGCGCCGTAAAAATATGTGCGGTGTCGTTATTCACATAGACCTGAGCAGTCATGCGTTGACGTGCAAATTGCACATCCACGCCGCCCGATACTGGCGCAAACGTCATCACACCTGCCGCGTCACCTACCGCCAGATGCAAAGCGCCATCGTGCAGGTAGGTCAAGGCAGCCTTGTGCAGCTCACCATGAAATTCAAACTCAAAACGCCGCAGCGTGACGCCGTGCGACTGCCAGCCATCGCGGCGGCTGAAGGGGTCGCTGGTCTCCCATGCTTTTTCATTCATCAGCGTTTGTGCCACAGCGCAAGCCACCGCCATGGGCAAACCAATACGCTCTTGCTCAAACAGCGCCGCCTCTTCACGCGGGATCAAAGCCGTGTCCAGATTGGCCTTGGCAAACGAATCGCTTTGCAGCACATAACGCAAAAACTGCACATTGGTCTGCAAGCCAACAATATGCGTTTGCGCCAGCGCTGCATCAAGACGGGCCAGCGCTTCCTGTCTGGTTTTGCCATGCACGATGAGCTTGGCCACCATCGAATCGTAAAACGGTGAAATCGCATCGCCCTGCCGCACACCATCGTCGATACGCACTGCGCCGCGCTCAAACGATGTCGCGTCAGGCTTGGCGTAAACGTGCAGCGTGCCGGTGGCAGGCAGAAAGTTATTGTCGGGGCTTTCAGCGCAAATGCGCGCTTCAATCGCGTGACCGTTGATACGCAACTGGTCTTGTGCCAGCGGCAGCTTCTGCCCACTGGCGACCAGCAGTTGCCATTCGACCAGGTCTAGCCCGGTGATGGCTTCAGTCACAGGGTGCTCAACTTGCAGCCGTGTATTCATCTCCATAAAGTAGAACTTCATGCCGCCGTCAACCAGTTGCTCCACAATGAACTCGACCGTGCCCGCACCCACATAGTTCACAGCCCTTGCAGCAGCCACCGCCGCCTCGCCCATCTGCTGGCGCATCGCTTCGCTCAGGCCGGGGGCAGGTGCTTCTTCAAGCACCTTCTGGTGGCGGCGTTGTACCGAGCAATCGCGCTCAAACAGGTACACGTAGTTGCCATGCGTATCGCCAAACACCTGAATCTCAATATGCCGTGGGCGCTGCGCGTACTTTTCGACCAGCACGTTGTCGTTGCCAAAGCTGTTGATGGCTTCGCGCTTGCATGATGCGAGCGCCGCGTCAAAGTCTTCGGCCTTGTCAACGGCGCGCATGCCTTTGCCGCCACCGCCTGCACTGGCTTTGATCAGCACCGGGTAACCGATACGGTCTGCTTCGTGTTTCAACAACTCTGGCGACTGGTCTGCACCGTGGTAGCCAGGCACCAACGGCACACCGGCTTTTTCCATCAGTTGTTTTGATTCAGCTTTCAAGCCCATGGCCTTGATGGCGGATGGCGGTGGGCCAATGAAGACCAGACCGTTGTCAGCGCAGGCTTGTGCAAAGGCTTCGTTCTCGCTTAAAAATCCGTAGCCGGGGTGAATGGCTTCTGCGCCTGTGGCCTTGGCTGCTTCAATGATGGCTTCCCAGCGCAGGTAGCTGTCTTTGGGTGCGCTTGATCCGTTCACGCCGATGTGTACGGCTTCATCACAAACACTGACATGCTTGGCATCGGCGTCGGCGTCTGAATACACCGCCACGGTTTTGATGGCCATGCGATTTGCAGTTGCAGCTACGCGGCAAGCTATTTCGCCCCTGTTCGCAATGAGGATCTTTTTAAACATGTTCATTCTTTGGAAAAAGGTGACTTCAGGCTAAAGGCAGGTGACACACCAGGGTCTGGCTTGCCACTGAAAATGCGTGCAACTCGGGTGAACAGTAGCTTCAAGAAGCGCCAGCAAACGCGTATCAACCAGATGCTGAGTACCAGCACGACGGCCAGCACCGCGACAAAAATAAACGGGTGCGCCACCGCCGCCCATAGCCCAAGCGGCACCAGGCCATCTTCAAGCAGCGACGCGCCGACGTTGGTAAACGGCTCTGGCGATGTGTTGATGGCTGCGCGCGTGGTGGCCTTGGCGGTAAAGCTGGTTGCTGCCAGCGTGCCGCCCAGCAGCGCAGCTACCAAGGCCATCGCGCCACTGTCGGCACTGAACACACTGGCCGCCAGGGCCGCACCGGCGGGG
>JANNYZ010000096.1:0-13179 GCA_031410335.1 Polaromonas sp.
CCGTCTGCACCACGCTTGAGCGTCCACACCCTGCGGTCTTTGGTGCCATCTGAATAGGTGAAGGCTTCGTCCAATACGCCGACCTCCTGGCCGGGTGCGCCCGTCCATTTGCAGTCCATCACCACGGTAAAGCGTTTGACAACTTTGCCCGACCGGTCAGTGAAGACGCCGTATGCATCTATCGTGCCGCTGAAGTACTGGCGCATATCCAGCACCGGTTTTTCAGCCGCGTAATCGGTAATTTGCGGCGAGGCACAACCTGCCAGCAGGGCGCTGCTGATAGCCAGCGCCCACAAAATACGGCGTCCCGGTTTTTTAAAAAAAGTCATGCAATGGCCTGTAACGGTTTTGACGAGGGTTGGATGATAAAAAAATACAAAGCGCCAGCCGCTGCCAGCTTGAGCACGCACGGCAGCACGCAATAAGCGATGACCAGTGCTTGGAGTGCCTCAGGGCTGCGCGCGCCGGGTGCGTAGCCAAACACAGCCAGCAAGGGCAATGCCAAGCCAGCGGCCAGCGCCAGATTGAGCTTGATGGCGAAGTTCCACCAGCCGAAGTACGCGCCTTCAGCCTTGCCGGAATCACCATTGCGTTGAATCACACCCGCCAGCAGCGCGCCCGGCAACGCCAGGTCAGTGCCCAGTGCCACACCCGACAGGGAGGTGATGACTAAAAACGCGGTGCTTTGCCCGGAACCGACTTGTGTTGCCCACGCAAACACGGCAATCGCCAAAGCCATGCCGCACAGCCAGGCCTTCGCCAGGCCAATACGCTTGACAATTGCCAGCCAAAGTGGAATCGACAGCGCCGCGGTTAAAAAATAGCTGCCCAAAAACAGTGGCTCCATGCTGCTGGGTGCCTGCAGGCGGTCCTGAATGAAAAACAGCACCAGCGTGGCAGGCACCGCGCTGGCCGTGCCGTTGAGCATGAACACCAGCAGCAGGCGCTTGAAGTTGCTGTGCCTGAAGGGCAGCCAGATGGCACCCGGCACAAGCGGCGCGTCTTTTTTGGCAACCGGTTGCACGGCCTGCGTCCAGGCCAGCCAGCCCAGGACGAGTGCGGCAAAAAATATGCCGGTGGTGGCCGGCATACCCAAGGCCACTGGCGTGACCGATGCCAGCACCACACCGAACAGCCCCAGCGCCTCCCGCCAGGCCACGATGCGGCTGCGCTCGGCCTCATTGCCACCCAGCATCGCACCCCAGGACTGGTGCGACACACTCAAAAAACTGTAGGCCGCATAGGTCACCATCAGCATCACGCTGACCCACACCACCAATGCGCCCGGCGCGGTGACTTGGGGGAAGAACAGCAGCGCAAAGCCCAGCGCCAGCAGAACCGCGGCCACCAGACCCGCCCGAAGAACTGACGCAGCTGAACGCGCGAACAGGCGATCGCTCAGGCGGCCCAGCAACGGGTCAATGAAAGCATCAAACAGCCGCGCACCCAACAATATGGCGCCCAGTGTGGCCAGCGACACGCCGTACGTTTTGGCGTAGTAGTTTGGCAAGATCACGTAAAGCGGCAAAGCTACAAACGCCAGCGGCAAGCCCAAAAAGCCATAGGCCAGTCCGTTGCGTTTGCCAAAAGCCTGCATGCCTAACCCACTCCTGCCAGCAAGGCTGCGCGGAGTTTGGGTTCTGATGTTTTAGGCGACAACCAGATGCCGAAAAACAGGCGGGCAAATTCAGCGTCGCGGATTTCGCCGGTCGGCTTGCCATTCATCAAAAATTGTGCGCCCACACCAGGACGATGAATGCCCATCACACGGTCACCGGCCTTGACATCGGGCAGGGCACGCAGCATCTCGTCGATCCAGATTTTGGCCTGCGCATCGCTGATCGTGGCTGAACGGCGCATTTCTTTGATAGACCGGTCGGCGACAGCCTGGTTGTCAAAACCGCGTAGGTAAGCCAGTTCAAGCGCAAATGGCTGGGCGGTCAGGTTGTCTGGCCTGAATCCGGGCAGAACCCACAGCCGGGCGTCATACACCTGGAAGCCCCAAAACGTCAGACGACCCTTGCCAACCAGGCGAGATTGCGGCAAGGCGCTGGCCAGCTCAGGCCGGCTGTCTTCAGTGCTTGCCGGGGGCAGCGGCACCACGGTTGAAGCGGCCGTAGTGCTGTCAGGGCGGGTTTCGGCGAACTGCGCCATGGCTGATGTTGTAACGCTCAGACAGGCCAGGACAGCTGCCAGGAGAAGTTGCTTTTTCATAGCGGTTTACGCAGCGTGTACTGCACCACATCGGTGTTGGCTTCCAGAAATGCGGCTTCGCAGTAGCTGAGGTAAAACTCCCAGATCCGGATAAAGCGCTCGTCGAAGCCGAGCTGCAGCACATGCGCCTTTTGAGCTGCAAACTGTTCGTGCCACAGTTGCAGGGTGCGTGCGTAGTCCTGGCCAAAAGAGAATTCGTCGACCACCTGCAAGCCGGCCTTGGCGGCCTGCGCGCGGAACTCAGTCGGACACGGCAGGCAGCC
This sequence comes from Polaromonas sp., assembly GCA_031410335.1. Taxonomy (GTDB): domain Bacteria; phylum Pseudomonadota; class Gammaproteobacteria; order Burkholderiales; family Burkholderiaceae_C; genus Polaromonas. Next base: position 2,478 of record JANNYZ010000096.1, read on the forward strand.
ACCCGGGAAAACGTATTGCTGGATAAAATCCGTCGAAGTGAGATAGCGCTCAAACAGCTCGTCAGCAATCACAATGCTTTGAATGCAGGCATGGCCGCCAGGCTTGAGCAGGCGCGCCACGGTCTGAAAGTATTCGGGCCAATATTCCCGGCCCACGGCTTCGACCATCTCGATCGAGCAGATCGCGTCGAACGGCTCGTCCTGGGTTGTTTTGCCGATGTCGCGGTAGTCTTGAAGTCTCAAGTCCGCTTTCTCAGCAACACCTTCGCGCTGCATGCGTTTGCTGGCCCACTCCAGCTGTTCGGTGCTGAGCGTGACGCCCACAACCGACGCACCGAACTCCTTGGTAGCTTTTTCGGCCAGCGCGCCCCAACCGCAGCCAATTTCAAGGACACGGTCACCGGACTTGACTTGCGTCATGCGCAGGGCACGCCGCACTTTGGCGTGCTGGGCATCTTTCATCGAGGTTTCAGGCGTTTCAAAAATTGCCGACGAATAATTCATCGTGCCGTCCAGCCACAACTCATAAAACGCGTTGCCCAGGTCGTAATGGGCATGAATGTTTTTCTGGCTGTTGGCCTTGGTGTTGCGATTCAGCAGGTGCTTGACGCGGTAAGCGAAGCGGCCCAGCCAGGTGCCGTAAATCACGTCTTCAACTTCTTTGCGGTTGACGATGAAGACCTGCAACAAGTCTGTCAAGTGCGGCGTGGTCCAGTCGCCAGCGATGTAGCTTTCGGCAAAGCCAATGTCACCTGATTTGAGGGCGGCGCTGCACACGTTCCAGTTCAGCAAGTGCAGGCTGGCTTGCGGCCCCTGCCCGTTGCCAAAGCGCTGCGCCGAGCCATCGGGAAGCTTGATGGTCAAGGTGCCGTGCTTCAGACGCAGCAGCAGCTTGAGGGTGGCGCGCGCGGCAGACGGTGCCCCGGCAGGTAACGAAAAACCGGCGCTGTTGGTGGAGGTGTTGCTTGTGGTCATCAGAGGTGCATAGAAAAAGTCAACGCGTTACAAATATTTCAGGTGGCTTGGGTTTGGGAATGAACGGCACACGCTTGCGCCAGAGCTTGAAGGCTTGCCAGTGAATGCGCAGGACCACCCCGAAGGTCATGGCCGGGTAGCGCCACAGCGCCATGCGCAGGGCGGCGTTCGTCACCGGTTCCAGCGTTCCGCTGACGCTGGTCTCTATCAGCGGACCTGCCGCATCGTCGTAGTCGATACGGGCAACGGTTTTTTCAATGCCGCCCGAGCTGCTGCGCATGAAGCGAAAGCGGTAGTTACCTTCGAGTGTGCAAAACGGCGAGACGTGAAACACCTTGTCAGCTATCAACTCATGCCCGTATTGCGGCCGGTCAAGCAGGTAGCAATGGCGTTCGCCAAAGGTATTGTTGACCTCAACCACGATGGCACGCAGCGCACCGTCGGCAGCATGGCAGTACCAAAAGCTGACCGGTTTGAAGGTGTAGCCGAGCACGCGCGGGTAGGTGTGTAACCAGACTTCTCCGGTCGCGTCTTCCACGCCTTCGCGGCTTAAAAGCTCGTCCAGCCAGGCCACCGCATTGTCACGGCCATCACCATGGTCACGATCATGAAAGCTCAGCAGCCCCGGGCGGTTGTGCGCCAGCGCATGCGCCGTGCCGGCCCTCATCGCGCGCATCGGCAGCATTAAAAAATAAGTCGGATAGGCAAAAGCGTTTTTTGCAGGTTTGAGCCGGGTGTGGCGAACCTGGCCGAAGCCCAGAAGGGGCTGGGCTGTCACGCTATAGCTCCTTCAGGCTTCAGGATTTGCTGGGCCACCTTCAGGCCTGATTTCAAACCGTCTTCGTGAAAGCCATAGCCTGTCCACGCGCCGCAAAAGAAGGTGTTTTGCTGGCCCTGCAAGGCCGCAACTTCTCCCTGGGCGCGAATGGCGGCCAGGTCAAACACGGGGTGCGCGTAGTCAAATTCAGCCATGATGTGTTTACGTGCAATCTGCTTGAGTGGATTCAGTGACACGACGACGCTGTGTGTAAACGGAAGCGGCTGCAGCATATTGAGCAGGTAGTGCAGGCATACCTGAGATGATTCGCGGTCTGTCTGCTGGGCGCGCTCGTAATTCCAGGCAGCCCAGGCAAGTTTACTTTTCGGCAGCACCGCGGTGTCAGTGTGCAGAACGGCCCGGTTGGGCTGGTAGCGGATGGCGCTCAAGGCGCTTTGCTCTGCTGGGCTGGGCGCTTGCAGCATGGCCAACGACTGGTCTGAATGGGTGGCCAGCACCACTTTGTCGAACCGCTCGGTTCCCGCGTCGGTCTGCACCTGCACGCCTGCCGCATCCCGAACAATACGCCGGGCAGCGGTGTTCAAGCGTTTGTCCGCAATATTGGCAACGATTTTTTCGACATAGTGCTTTGCGCCGCCCTTGACGGTCCACCACTGCGGCCTGTTGGTGACCTGAATCAGTCCGTGGTTGTAGCAAAAGCGAATCATGGTGGCGACCGGGAACTGCAGCATCTGATCGGTCGGACAGGACCAGATGCAACCCATCATCGGCAGAAAGTACCAGTCACGAAACTCGCTGGAGAGTTTTTGATCCTTCAAAAAATCGCCCAACGGCTGCATCATGGCGGCCTCGGCATTCGCATTGGCGAGTGCCGTGGTGACCTTGTTAAAACGCATGATGTCACTCAACATACGCAAAAATCTGACGTTCACAAGGTTTTTTCTCTGCGCGAACACACTGCTCAGTGACGAGCCACTCCACTCCAGTTGCTGCCCGTCAGATCGCGGCACCTGGACTGAAAACGACATGTCCGATTTGGCGGTCTCGACCTTCAGGTCGGCGAACAGCTTGATCAGGTTGGGATAGGTGCGCTCATTGAACACCAGAAAACCCGTGTCGACGCCGTGTGTCACGGGACCGTGCGGGGCTGGCAGTGTGACATCCACTGTATGCGTGTGGCCACCAAAATAGTCAGCCGCCTCAAAAAGCGTGATGTCGGCCCGACCTTGCAGCGCATGGGCTGCCGCTAGCCCGGAGATGCCAGAGCCAATGATGGCGATGCGGGGACGTGCGCAGGTCGTCATCAGCGTGCGGAAGATAAAAATGTTGCGAAGCGCCCCGATGCGAACAAGGGAGGGAGGGAGGAGGAGAACCGCCCCGGGATTTCATTTGAGACCAGATGGCTCAAACGGCTTCGCAACAATGAAAATGGGTCGCTTCTGTTTTCAGCTGCGACTGATTGTTCGAGAAGATCTTCGATGCCGAAGTTCCTCGGACAACAGGCAACAGTTGGGTAAATTTTTGTGAACCTGGCGTAGGACATAGCACAGCATATGATGAAAATACTAATTAGTCAAATAATGACTGATTGGTATTTTTGAGATGAATGAAAGCTCGCAGTTTTAAGTTTCACGGCATTTTTGCGGCTCAGTGGAGCTATTTGCTCGCAAGTTGCTTTTCAATTTCCCGGATAAACGACTTGCTTTTGGGGTCCGTCATGGAATTAAAGCTTTCCACGTTCTGGCCATTGCGACTGATCACATACTTGTAGAAGTTCCACTTGGGTGTCGTGCCGGTCTTGGCGCTCAGCTGTTTGAACAGAGGGCTGGCATCTTTGCCGGTCACGCTGGTTTTGGTGAACATCGGAAATTTAACGCCGAAGGTGTTTTCGCAAAAGTCCGCAATTTGTTTGTTGCTTCCGGTTTCTTGCGAAAAGTCATTGGACGGAAAGCCTAAAACCACAAGCCCCTGATCCTTGTATTTCGCGTGCAGTGCCTCCAGGCCTTCATATTGCGGCGTAAAACCACAAAAACTGGCGGTGTTGACCACCACCACCACCTTGCCGGCGTACTGACAAAGCGATTGCGGTTTTTCGTCTTGCAACCGCAAGACGTTCTGCTGCAGCAAGGCAGGACAAGCGCTGTCTGTGGACGTTGCAGCATGCGTCCACGACACGCTGAAAAGGCCTACAAGCAGAGCAGCCGATGTGAGGACAGATTTGACAGGTAAAGAGCGCATGATGGTTTGGGGGTGTAAAAAACAGACGGAAAATACCGCCGCTCTGGTGGTTTATACGCTGGATTTACCGAGGCGGATTCAAGGCCCTCCGGTTGCAATACCCCTGTGTGGGGCCATTTGTCACATAACCCGCCTAAAATTGTGACAACCTTGATGGCAGCATCCAATGCAGCATAGTGTGCGTAATAGACCAGATGCCTGACATAGTATGAAGACAGTACAAAGGAATTCATATGCTTTACCCTGAATTGTTCAAACAGCTCGAGTCTGTCCGCTGGGACATGGACAAGGATATTCCGTGGGACAGTTTTGATCCGTCCAAACTGTCCGACGAGCAGGCCCAAACCATCAAGATGAACGCCATTACTGAATGGTCAGCCTTGCCCGCAACAGAAATGTTTTTGCGGGACAACAAAAACGACAGCGATTTTTCGGCATTCATGTCCATCTGGTTCTTTGAGGAGCAAAAGCATTCGCTGGTGCTGATGGAATACTTAAGGCGCTTCAGGCCCGACCTCGCACCCACCGAGAAAGAGCTGCACGAGGTGCGTTTTGAATTCGAGCCTGCGCCGCCACTTGAAACATTGATGCTGCATTTTTGCGGTGAAATACGTTTGAACCACTGGTACCGCCGTGCCAGTGAATGGCACACCGAGCCAGTCATCAAAAAAATCTACACCCAGCTGAGCCAGGACGAAGCGCGCCACGGCGGCGCTTATCTGCGCTACATGAAGCGTGCCATCAACAATGTGGGCAATGACGCAAGGGCGGCATTTACAAAGGTGGGTGTTCTGATGGCCAGCGCGCGACGTACGGCCCAGGCGCTACACCCAACCAATTTGCACGTCAACAAAGGCCTGTTTCCGCGCGACACCATCCAGTCACGCCTGCCCAACCCTGACTGGCTGGAGCATTGGCTGGACAAGCAAATCAATTTTGATGCGGTGTGGGAAGGCAAAGTGGTCGAGCGCATTTTGCACAACATGAGCTTGTTGATGAACCAGAGCTTCAAGACCGTGCAGGAACTGAACCGCTACCGCAAGGAACTGGGCCGTGAAATTGCAGGCGCCATTGCAGTTGCGCCACCCGTCACGGACGTCAAGCCGCAAGCCGTGTGAGCGAAGCTGGATTCTTGAACAAGCTGGCCGCCCCTGGCGATGCGCTGACTCGGATGGCCAGCCTGCCCAGGCCGGTGGTGTTTACCAACGGTGTTTTTGATGTTCTGCACCGCGGCCACGTCACTTATCTGGCGCAGGCGAGAGCGTTGGGCGCCAGCTTGGTAGTGGCCTTGAACACCGACGCCTCTGCAAGGCGTCTTGGCAAGGGCGCTGACAGACCCCTGAACAACGAACAGGATCGCGCGGTGGTGATGGCCGCGCTTGAATCCGTCAGCCTGGTCACCTGGTTTGATGACAACACGCCCCTGGAGTTGATCGGCGCGCTTAAACCGGATGTGCTGGTCAAGGGTGGTGACTACGACATGCGTAAATTGCCTGAAACAGCAGTGGTTGAAAGCTATGGCGGCAAGGCTTTGGCTATTGCCTTTGTGGATGGCTACTCGACCACCGCTTTGGTGAGCAAGATTCGCTCGGCAAACTAAGCCGCTTTCGCGACCAGCACGGCATTGGAGCCGCCAAAGGCAAACGAATTGGACATCACGGCGCGCAGGCCGTGCACTTGCCTGGCCTCCAGCGGTATGTAGTCGAGGTCGCAGCGCTCGTCAGGCGTCTGCAAAAATGCAGTCGGTGCCAACTGCCCAGTATGCAAGGACATCACACTTGCGGCAAATTCCATCGCTCCTGCAGCGCCCATGGCATGACCATGCACGGCTTTGGTTGAGCTGATCGGCAGGCGTTTGACATCACCGGCAAACGCCAGCTTGATGGCAGTGGTTTCCACCACATCACCCACATCGGTGGCGGTCCCGTGTGCGTTCAGATAGCCGATATCACTGGCAGTCAGGCCCGCATCGCTCAATGCCAAAGACATGGCGGCGGCCTGGCCTTGCGCTTCAGGTTGCGTCAGGTGATGCGCATCCGTTGTTGAGGCATAGCCTGCCAGTTCAGCCAGGATAATCGCACCACGGCGTCTGGCAGTGTCCCAATCTTCCAGCACCAGCATGGCAGCACCTTCGGACAGGACCAGACCAGAGCGGTCTTTGGAAAACGGCCGGCATGATGCTTGCGGCCCATCGGCATGCGGCTTGGCCAGCGTGTGCATGGCCTGCCAAGCCTTAATAGTCCCTTTGGTGAGCAGCGCATCCGAGCCGCCAACCAGCATGGCATCTGCATAGCCGTGGCGAATTTGCCGGAATGCATCGCCGATAGCGGTGGCCGACGACGCGCACGCGTTGGACACGGTGCTGCTCGGGCCCTTGAGGCCAAACTCCATCGACAGATGTGCCGCCATCGCGTTGTGCATGGCCAGCACCACGGTCATCGGTCGCAGACGAGCTACTTTTTGCTCCAGCAGCGCGTAATAAGCCGCTTCAAGTGAAGTGGTACCGCCGCTGCCGGTGCCGACAGACACACCAAAGCGTTCAGGCTGCAGGCCGGTCAAGCCAGCACCCAGACCGGCTTGGGTCATAGCCTCGCGCGCTGCAACCAGTGCGAACTGGCTGACGCGGTCCAGCGTCAGCAGCTTGGCTTTGGCAAAATGATCTTCGGGGTGAAAGTCGATATTGCCCATCAACACCTGCTCAGGCCCGGTCGGGAAGTTGACTTCCGTCAGGTGGATACCGGATCGTGGTGCCAGCAAGGCATTGAAAAACGAGGGCGATTGCAACCCCACGGTAGAAACGACCCCTAAACCTGTGATGGCAACGCGGCGCATGAAATGCTTGGTTGAACTTGTCGTTGATGTCGCCGCTCGGTGCGCCGCTAATTCTGCCGTTCAGGCAGCAGCGCCCGCCATGCCGGGCGGCTTCTTCGGCATCAAGGGTTCAATCAATTGAACCATTTCGTCGAGGGTGCGGGGTGGGTTGGCCTGATCAGGAATCTGGATATGGAACTGGTCTTCAATCTGGAACAGAAACTCAATCACCGCCAGCGAGTCGAGCCCGAGGCTTTCCAGCGTTGCGCCGGGCAACAGTTTTTCTTCGGCTATTCCGAAGGTTTCAGCAAAAAGATTAATCAGATCAGAGTTCATCAGTACAACCTAAAAACGCCCCAATTGGCCTGCGTTTATGTAACTGCCAAGCTTAACATTTCTTTACACAGAATTGATGAGAAAACGATGACGCGATCAGGGTGTGTACATCTGCCTGACGGCATCAGACAGGCTGAATGTACCCAGCATATCGCTGAGATAACTGGTTGGAGTCGGTGCTATGGCCATGGTTCCAATTTCACCACGTAGCCGGGCATTACTGAACACGGCATCCGCAGTCAAAAAAGGTAAATACGGCTGTAATGCTGCAAACATCCAACGCTGGCGTGCAAAACTTGGCACGGGTACGTAGTCACGGCCACGCATACCGAGCTTTTTGATGCCAGGCATGGACGGCACCAGCGCATCTGCCAAAGCCTGCAACGTCATGGACGCCTCACCCGTTGACACGTGGTAACAATCATGTGCGAGGTCGTTTTTCAGCAGCATTTCTGCAAAAGCACTGGCGATAAAGTCTACCGGTGCAAAGTCGAGCCGGGCCAGCGGGTCCAGCGGCACGTCGCCGAGTTCGGCCATCACCGGTATGGCCCACAGCATGTTTCTGGCCAGTTTGGCATCGTCAATGCCCCGTGACAGCACAATGCCTGGTCGCAGGCTGACAAACGGCGCGCCGCTGGCGCGCAGCAGGGTTTCCGCATCGCGCTTGGAGCGGATGTAGTCGTTGGCATAGCCCGCAAAAGCCATATCCTCGGTAATCACACCGCGCGGCTCCATGGTCACGGCAGCGGTACCCACAAAAAAGCCGCGCTGCGACGGTTTGAGGTTTTTTAAAATGCCTGCAAAGTTGGTGGCCGCCTTGATGTTGACGGGGTACACACCCGCATCGGGCTTGAAGGAGGTGCTGGCTGCCGAATGCAAAATCACATCGGCTGACTGCAACACACTGGCTTTCAGGCCAAAGTCCGGGGCTTCGATGTCGCCAGCTTCAGCGGAAACGAATTCGGCACATTCAGGTTTCCAAAAGACGCTTTTTTGTAGCCGGTCCAGCAGGCGGGCGGTGGCCTTGTCCGTATCAGCAGCACGCACCACGGCTACGCTGTAGATACCTTTGGCCGCCAGAAGCAGCATCAACTCGCCGCCAATCAGGCCTGTTGCGCCCGAAAGCAGGATGCGTTTTTGCATGAATACCCGGTGTGTAAAAGGAGGCCAGATTATAAAGCCGGCGCTTGCGGCTTTAAAGCCTCCGGTTTGGGCTGTCGATGAAATAGACGCTTCATCCACTGCTCCAGATCATCAATAAAAGTAAATACCGCTGGCACCACCAGCAAGCTGAGAAATGTTGACGTGATCAGTCCGCCAATCACAGCAACCGCCATCGGACTGCGAAAGCTGCTGTCCGATGCGCCCCAGCCAAAGGCAATCGGCATCATGCCCGCGCCCATGGCGATGGTGGTCATGACAATCGGCCGGGCACGCTTGTGGCAGGCGTCAAGCAGTGCATCTAGCCGGGACATACTTGCCACAACATCCCGGCCATCCACGCCATCGTTGCCGCGCCTGGCAACAATCGCGTATTCCACCAGCAAGATCGAGTTTTTGGTGGCCACGCCCATCAGCATGATCAGGCCAATCAGGGACGGCATGGAAAAGCTTTTGTCTGCCACCAGCAGGCCGACAAACGCTCCACCCAGCGACAAGGGCAGCGCCGCCAAAATCGTGACCGGGTGCAGCAAGTCCTTGAACAGGAGCACCAGCACGATGTAAATACACAGCACCGCTGTCAGCATGGCCAGGCCAAAGCTGGCAAACAGCTCGCCCATGATTTCGGCGTCGCCAATCGTGACCTGCTTCACATCGGCTGGCAAATTGACGATGGCAGGCAGCTTGTTGACCAGCGCCGTGACGTCGCCCAGCGGCAGGCCGGACAGCTCGATCTCAAACTTCACGTCGCGCAATCGGTTAAAGCGGTCAATCACCGCTGGGCCGCCTGACACCTGCAGTGTAGCGACCTGCCCCAGCATCACGGGGCCACGAATGCCGGGCACCATCAGGCGCTCGAGCGCGCCCAAGTCAGCACGGGCGTCGTCCGCCAGACGCACCACGATGGGTACTTGCCGCCCGGACAAGTTGAGCTTGGGCAAGGCGGCGTTGTAGTCACCGACTGTGGCAATGCGCAGGGTTTCACCAATCGCGGCGCTTGTCACGCCCTGGTCTGCCATGCGGGCAAAGTCGGGCCGCACCGTCAGCTCGGGTTGCACCAGCGACGCGCTGGACGCGACCGACCCTAAGCCGGGGATGGTGCGCAAGTCTTTTTCAAGCGCGGCGGCGGCAGCGGCCAGGGACGCCGGGTTTTCGCTCGTGAGCGCCAGCACCAGAGATTCACCCGAGCCGCCCAAGCCGACCTTGCTTCGCACGCCGGGCAACTCGGTCAAAGCCTTGCGGATGTTGTTTTCAATCACCTGTTTGCGTGGCCGGGTACCGCGCGCGTCAAGCAGAATGGTCAGCGTGGCCTTGCGCTTTTCAACCGAACCGCTGGCAGCAAACGGATCCGTGCCTGCCGAACCGCCGCCGACAGTGGTGTAGATGGATTTGACATGCTCAACTTTCATCAACAGCTGGCGTGCTGTCTCGGCAGCGACGAGTGTGTCGGCCAGTTTGCTGCCGGGGGCCAGCTCCAGGTAGACCTGGGTCTGGCTGTTGTCGTCAGGCGGGATAAAGCCGGTAGGCAGCAGTGGGATCAGCATCAGCGAGCCGACAAAAAACCCACCCGCTGCCAGAGCTGTCCACCAGCGGTGCTCCAGGCACCAGCGGCTGGCGCGCATGTACCAGCGCATCACCGCACCGTCTTTTTCGGTGTAGTCAACGATGGGCTTGAGCAAATACGCCGACATCATCGGGGTAAGCATGCGCGCCACCACCAGCGACGCAAATACCGCCAGCGATGCCGTCCAGCCAAATTGCTTGAAAAACTTGCCCACAATACCGCTCATGAAAGCGGTGGGCAAAAACACCGCAATCAGCGTGAAGGTGGTGGCAATCACGGCCAAGCCAATCTCATCGGCTGCCTCCATCGCCGCCTGGTAAGGCGTTTTGCCCATGCGCAGGTGGCGCACGATGTTCTCCACCTCGACAATCGCGTCGTCCACCAAAATGCCGATCACCAGGCTGAGCGCCAGCAGCGTGACCACATTGATGGAAAAGCCCAGGTAGTTCATGCCGATGAAGGCGGGTATGACCGACAGCGGCAATGCCACCGCCGTGACAAAAGTAGCGCGCCAGTCGCGCAAAAACAGCCACACCACCAGCACCGCCAGCAGCGCGCCCTCGATCAGCAGCGTCAGCGATGCCCGGTATTCCTCTTCGACCGGGGTGACAAAATCAAAGGCCTCGCTAAGAACCATGTCAGGGTGGCTGACTTTAAGTTTCGCTAACGCAGCCCGAACGCCGCGCCCCACATCAACCTCGCTGGCACCTTTGGAGCGCGAAATCTCAAATCCCACCACCGGCACGCCGTTCAGCCGCGCCGCAGAGCGCGGCTCGGCTGTGGTGTCCTGCACATCGGCCACTTGTGACAGGCGGACTTTGCGCCCCTCCCCCACGGAC
>JANNYZ010000097.1:0-13684 GCA_031410335.1 Polaromonas sp.
CATGTCGACATTGCCCGAAATCAGGTCTTGCAGCGCGGGGCCTGCGCCGCGATACGGGATGTGGGTGATGAAGGTTTTGGTTTGAATTTTGAACAGCTCGCCCGCCAGATGGTGCGACGTGCCCGCGCCAGCCGAGCCGTAGTTGAGCTTGGCGGGGTTTTTACGAACAAATTCAATAAAGTCTTTGACCGTATTCGCTTCAACCCGCTTGGGGTTGACCACCAGCACTTGCGGCACGTTGGCCATCAGCGCCAGGGGCACAAAGTCTTTTTCAATGTCGTAGTCCAGCTTGGGGTACATGCTGGGCGCTATGGAGTGGTGCACCGCACCCATGAACAAGGTGTAGCCATCGGGCGCAGCCTTGGCAGCAATGCTGGCACCCAGCGTGCCGCCCGCGCCCCCGCGGTTGTCGATGATCAGCGGCTTGCCTGCCTGTTTGGCAAACAGGGCTGACAGGGGGCGCGCAAACGCATCGGTACCGCCACCTGCCGGGAAAGGCACGATGAGAGTGACCGGCTTGGCGGGCCAGGCCGATTGTGCATGGCTGCCCAACGCCAGCATGGCCGTGCCAGCAGCAGCGGTGCGCAAAATGGTACGCCGGGTGGCGGGGAGTTGCGAATCAAAAGTCATTTTTGTCTCCGTTAATAATTGTTTAAATATACAAATCTTCAATCGCTTTCGCTACGGGGATTTTCCCCTGCGCCAGCAGCGCGCGGTGCTTGTCCAGCCGCTTCAGGTCATACAGGTAATTGACCATTACCCCATACGACTGCTTGATGCCCTTGCTCGATGGGTCTCCCGCCCAGTTCAGCCTCTCGATACGAGCGCCATTTCCCAAATGGAATTTGGCAACCGCGTCCAGCGGCTTGCCCCCTGCTGTTTCGCGACCCAGATACTGTGCAGCCTGCTGCAACAAGGCCATCTTGAGAGGTGATTTGTCGTTCAAGCTCAAAACATCTGTGTCTTGCAACTGGCTGGCCAGCTCGGGGAGATTTTTGCCGAGCCAGGCGCGCAGCCCGGGAATAGGCGACAGCGTGACGAAGGTTCGGAGCTTGGGAAATTCGCCCTTGAGCGTTTCCACCACCCGCTTGATGAGCGAATCTCCAAAGCTGACGCCGCGCAAGCCCGCCTGCGTATTGCTGATCGAGTAAAAAATGGCAGTGGTCGCCAGGTTGAGGTCTTCCAGGTCGGCTGACTCGTCCAGCAGCGGCGTGATGCAGCCCGCAATGTCATGCGTCAAGGCCACCTCGACAAATATCAACGGGTCGTCGGGCAGGCGCGGGTGAAAAAACCCGTAACAGCGGCGATCCGAGTCCAGACGGTTTTTCACGTCGGCCCAGCCCTTGATGTCGTGTACCGCTTCGTATTTGATGAGCTTCTCAATCAGTGAGGCGGGCGAGTCCCAGCTGATGCGGCGCAGGTCCAAAAAGCCTACGTCAAACCAGGTGGAGAACATGTATTCCATTTCCACATCAAGCGCAGCCAGGCGTTTGTCGCCTTTGAGGTGCGGCAGCATGTCGGCCCGCAAATCGACCAAAAAGCGAATGCCCTCGGGGAAGGCACTGAAGCGCTGCAGCAAGCGCCTGCGGGGCGACACTGTCGCACGGCGGTAACGCACCTCAGCGGCCGCCTCGTCGGGGGTGCCCACGGCAGCGGCAAACTGCGCCTGTGCGGCCTGGGTCTTTTGCGTATCTGCCACAAACTGCTCGCTCATCAGCAGCCACATGTCGCGCCGCTCATTGGCCGCCGCCTGGGCGTACCACTGGGCCACACCCTTGGCGCGCAGGCCGCCTTCTACCTCGCTGACCTGGGGGTCGATGATGGCGCGCAGTTCCTGCAGCGTGCGGCGCAGCACGCGTGGCGACAGAGCTTCTTCTTTTTGCCGCAAGGTTGCTTTGAGGCGGTCGCGGGTGCTGCGGCCAGCTGGCAGGGCATCCTCATTTGCTATTATTTTAGGAGCTGTTCGCGCACGTATCTGTTGATCTGATGCGGCTTTTGATGCCTTTTTTTCGTCGCTTTCGGCACTTTTTTGGCCTGAAAGACGTGAAACGCTGCGGTTCAGCCAGTCGGGTGGGCTCATGATGCAAACCTCGCTTGCTGCCCATGGACCTGACGCAGCGCCTCGCGCTGGCGCGTCAGGTGCGTGCGCATGGCCGCTTCGGCACCCTCGCTGTCGCGGCTTTTCAGTGCCGCAAACACCGTCATGTGCTCTGACAGGCTTTGCGCCAGCCGACCTGGCGCACCAAGCGACTGCAAACGCGACAGCTTCAATATCTTGCGCAGGTCGGCAATGCTTTGGCTGAGCCAGCGGTTATTGGCCAGCAAAATGATGGCCTCATGTATGGCGAAGTTGGTGGCGTAGTAATCGGTGATGCGACCTGCCTTGGCGTGGCCTTGCAGCCTGTCGTGCAGCGCGCCGAGCTCCTGCAAATCAGCATCGCTGGCGTTGCGGGCTGCCTCATAGGCACAGCGCCCTTCCAGCAGCGCGATGACTGGAAAGATGTCATCCAGATCCTGTTCGGTCACCTCATTGACAAAGCAACCGCGCCTAGGCTCGTGCCGCATCAGCCCCTCGGCCGTCAGCACCTTCAGCGCCTCTCGCAGCGGCGTGCGGGATATCTCGAGCCGTTCGCACAGCGCCACCTCGTCAATGAAGCTACCAGGCGCCAGCGTGCCCGCAAAAATCTCACCCCTCAGTGTGCTGGCGACTTCTTGATGCAGGGAGTTTTGAACCAGACGCATGGTGGGTTTGGGGCTCAGAGTGGCAGGTTATTTTGCATAATTACACATAATTATACTAATTTCCAACGATAAATCAATGTTTTAAACCCTTGCCATGCAGTCAGGGGGCCACTTGGCAACCCGGCAGCAAAGCAGTGGTCAAACCGGCTCAATCGTGATCACCACCGTCATCGACTCTTCCCCGCCACCCTGGCGTACGCCTTTGGCGGGTGGGCAGGCGTTGTAGTCGCCGCCCATGGCCAGGCGAATGTGGCGTTCGTCTGTCAGGCAAGCATGGGTCACGTCGATGCTGGCCCAGCGGCGTGTAGCCACGTCCAGGCAAACATCTGCCCAGGCGTGGCTGGCCAGGTCAGGTTCGTTGGCGGCGTAAAAGTAGCCGCTGACGTAACGCGCCGGGTAGCCCAGGCTGCGGCAGATGGCCACCATCACATGGGCCTGGTCCTGGCACACGCCGTTGCCAGCGTTGAATGCCTGAAGCGCAGTGGTGGTGACGTTTGAGCTGCCCGTTTTGTAGCGGATGGCATGCATGACCCCTTGGCTCAAGGCCAGCAACGCCTGCACGTCGGCAGTGCCATCAACGCTTTGCCGGATGAACTGCTTGCCAAATTCAGCAAGCTGAAAGTCCGGTTCAGCCAACGATGTACCACGCAGAAAAAAGTACGGGTGCGGCAAGGTTTCAGCGTCTGTAAATTCAGCCACACCATGCGTTTGCACATCACCTGCTGCGTTCACCAGGCTCCAGCGCACGTTGTCCGCCTCGGTGCCGACAAAGGTGTACGACTGGATCGTGTTGCCGAACCCGTCGGTTTGTTTGAATAGCTTTTCCGGCGCGCCCACGCTCCAGAAATTAACCGTTTGCGCGGGTCCAGATTGCGGTGTCAGCCACAACGTTTGCAGGGCATAGCGCAGCGGCGCGGTATACCTGTAATCGGTAATGTGTTTGACGTGAAGTTTCAAGTCGTTGCGGGTACTAAAAACTCGCGGCTCAGATGGGCACCCAGTTCGTTGACGCGGTCCAGGAACTGGGTGAGAAAGGCGTGCAGGCCGTTGGCCAAAATCTCGTCGATGCGGGCAAATTGCAGGTCTGAGCCCAGCTTGCCCGCGCGTCGGCGGGTTTCACTGTTCGGGTCGCTGGTGACCATGGCCAGATTCCGCGTCACTTCATTGAGGCAACCCAGCAAGGAGCGCGGCATGTCGGCGCGAAGTATCAGCAACTCGGCCACGCGCTCGGGTTTAATCACGTCGCGGTAGACCTTGCGGTAAATCTCAAAGCCCGAGACACTGCGCAAAATTGAGCTCCAGTGGTAGAAGTCAAATTCCTGGTCTTTGGCCGTGGCCTGGCCCAGAAAATCACTTTGCACAGCATGAAACTTCACGTCTATAAGGCGTGCAGTGTTGTCTGCCCGCTCTAAAAAGGTACCAAGCCGCAAGAAGTGAAAGGCCTCGTCTTGCAACATGGTGCCAGCCGTCACGCCGCGCGAGAGGTGCGAGCGAAACTTGACCCACTCAAAAAACTGCGACGGGTCACGCTCAAAATCACCCGCATTGAGTTTGCGAAACACTTCGAGGTAAGTCTGGTTTTCAGTTTCCCAGACTTCAGTGGTGAGCGTGCCGCGCACTGCGCGTGCGTTTTCACGGGCGTTTTTCAGGCACGAGATGATGCTGGACGGATTTTCTTCGTCACGCACCATGAAGTCCATCACATCGCGCGGCAAGATGGCCTCGCCATACTTGGCGGTGTAAGCAGGCTTGAGCTCGCTGATCGTCAGCAGGCCTTCCCAGCCGACCAGCGCAGCGCCAGCCGATTGCGGCAACATGGAGGTCTGATAATTGACATCCAGCATGCGAGCGGTGTTTTCGGCACGCTCGGTGTAGCGAGACATCCAGAAGAGGTGGTCAGCAGTACGCGACAACATGATTACTTGCCTCCTTGAGATTGCGACTGGGACTGTGACTGCATTGGCACGTCAGCCTCCAGAATCCAGGTGTCTTTGGTACCGCCACCTTGCGATGAATTGACGACCAGCGAGCCGTCTTTGAGGGCCACGCGGGTCAGGCCTCCGGGCACCATTTGTACTTCTTTACCGCTCAGTACAAACGGCCGCAGGTCAATATGGCGTGGTGCGACGCCGCTTTCAACATAGGTCGGGCAGGTGGACAGGCTCAGGGTGGGCTGTGCGATGTAGCCTGACGGGTTGGCCAGCAATGCCGCGCGAAAGTCCTCAATCTCGGCTTGTGTGGACGCCGGGCCCACCAGCATGCCGTAGCCGCCCGCGCCGTGCACCTCTTTCACCACCAAATCTTTTAAATTGGCGAGCGTGTATTTCAGGTCATCTGCGTTGCGGCACATGTAAGTGGGCACGTTTTTCAAAATCGGCTTTTCGCCCAGGTAAAACTCGATCATTTGGGGCACATACGGGTAAATCGACTTGTCATCGGCCACACCCGTGCCAATGGCGTTGCACAGCGCCACATTGCCGCTGCGGTACACATTGAGCAAGCCTGCGCAACCCAGTGTGGACGTGGGCCTGAATGCCAATGGGTCCAGAAAATCGTCATCCACCCGGCGGTAAATCACATCCACCCGCCGGGGGCCGCGCGTGGTGCGCATGTACACAAAGTTGTCTTTGACGAACAGATCCTGGCCCTCGACCAGCTCAATGCCCATCTGCTGCGCCAAAAAGGCGTGCTCAAAGTAGGCAGAGTTGTACATGCCGGGGGTCAGCACCACAACAGTTGGATCTGCCGTGGCGGGCGGGGCCGATGCGCGCAGGGTCTCCAAGAGCAAGTCAGGGTAGTGGGCCACTGGGGCAACCCGGTTTTCACTGAACAGCTCGGGGAAGAGCCGCATCATCATCTTGCGGTCTTCCAGCATGTAGCTCACGCCGCTGGGAACGCGCAGGTTGTCTTCCAGTACATAGTATTCACCGTTGCCTTGCGCGTCTGGCGCACGGACGATATCGATGCCGCTGATGTGCGAGTAAATATTGCCAGGCACATCGACGCCCATCATCTCGGGGCGGAACTGCGCGTTTTGAAAGATCTGCTCAGACGGCACAATGCCGGCTTTCAAAATCTCCTGGCCGTGATAGACGTCATGTATGAAACGGTTAAGCGCTGTGACGCGCTGGACCAGGCCTTTTTCCATGCTGGCCCACTCATGCGCGGGGATGATGCGGGGGATCAGGTCAAAAGGAATCAGCCGCTCGGTACCTGCGCCGTCCTCGTCTTTTGCGCCATAAACGGCAAAAGTGATACCGACGCGCCGGAAAATCATTTCAGCTTCTTCACGCCGGGCCTGCATGGAGGCCTCAGGCTGGCGCTGCAGCCAGTTGCTGTACAGCTGGTAATGCTCCCTCACCTGTTCGGTGGAGGCATTCATTTCGTCAAACATCGGCTTCATGCGCTTTATCTCCGTCAGCGTTCGTTGTCTTGTCTGCCTAGAGCTTAGCAAGTTATGCGCCAAAAAATAAGCCTAAAGTGCTTTTATTGACCTTGATGGTGCCAGTAGCGCCTGCCCAGTTCACGCTGGCACAGTACATTTCCGGGCTGGCCGCTTTGCCAGGTGGCAGCGCCACAACCGGAAGACTTGATGACGGCGATGTTTCGTTCGCGGTAGCGTTCCAGCACTGAATCCACCGGGTGGTTAAAACGGTTGCGGTAGCCCGCCTGCGCCAGGGCCAACTTGGGTTGCACGGCATCGAGAAAAGCCCCGCTAGACGATGTTTTACTGCCGTGGTGCGGCATCAGCAAAAAATCGGCCTTGAGCTTTGACTGCATGTCGGGGTTGCCCACCAGCCGCAGCTCTTGCGCGGCTTCAAGGTCACCCACCAGCAGGGCAGTTTGCATGCCGTTCGAAATGCGCAGCACGCAGCTCATGGCGTTTGATTTGGTGGTGCTGTCGTAGTCAGCGGGTAACGGGTGCAGCACCTCAAAGTCAACTCCGTCCCAGACCCACGATTGCCCAGCCAGGCAGCGTTCAGACTTGCGCACAGCCTGCAGTTCGTGGCTGTCTTCAATCGAGCTGACAAGCCGGGCCTGCGGCTGCATGGCCAGCACTGCCGGTGCGCCGCCGATGTGGTCGCTGTCACGGTGGCTCAGCATCAGCAGATCAATCTTCTCGCCCATGGCTCTTAGCAGCGGTACCAACACCCGGTTGCCGGCATCGCTTTCTCGTGAAAATTTGGGCCCCGTGTCATACACCATGCTGTGGGTGGCGGTGCGCACAATCAACGCATTGCCCTGCCCAATGTCGGCCCCCAGAACCTCAAACTGCCCGGTGGCTGGCCGCAGGGGCTGCCACAGCAAAACCGGAAACAACAGGGGCACGCCCAGCGCGCGCCAGTGCAGCGGCAGCCGCATGGCCAGCAGCGCACCGCCCACCACGCCAGCCACGGCACACCACAGTGGGGCTGCAGCCACACTGATGGTGGCCCATGACATGCTGGCCAGCCACTGCAAACCCAGACTCAGACCCTGCGTGGCCAGCGCAGCAACCTCCCACAGAGGCGCCCACAGCACGCCAGCCATGGCGAGCGGCGTCACCACCAGCGTGACCCAGGGAATCGCCACCGCATTGGCCAGCAGCCCCACCAGCGAGACCTGGTTAAACAGCAACAGCGACAGCGGGGTAAGTGCCAAGGTGATGACCCACTGCTCGCGGGCCGCTGAAGCCAGATTCGCCACAAAACCCGTCACCCAGGCTCTCAAAACAACTGTTTTGGGCTGTTTTAGGGCATCATTTTGGCCTCCAGACCAATGAATATATGCGCGAGCAGCTCCTGAACTAGGAGCATCCGATTGATCTGAACCCGACGCAAATAAAACGCCTACCGCCACAAAAGACAGCCAAAACCCAGCCTGCATCAGCGCCCAGGGGCTCAGCGCCACCACCACGGCCATCGCCAGCAGCCACACCATGGGCCACGGCCACTGCTTGCCGCTTTGGCGCAGCAGCACAACCGTGGCCAGCATCCAGATGGTGCGCTGTGCCGGCACACCCCAGCCTGCAAACAGCGCATACATCGCCGCCAGCAGCAAGCCGCCCCACGCCCCCGCGCTGCTGGCCGGCAGCGCCAGGCAAAGCGCTGGCGTGAGCTTGGCAGAGCGCCGCCATAGCCAGCCGATCGCGAGCGACGCGGCCCAGGCAAACATGGTGATGTGCAGGCCCGAAATGCTCATCAAATGCGCCACCCCTGTGGCCCTGAAAACATCCCAATCAGCGCGTTCGATCGCGTTTTGGTCGCCTACCACCAGCGCGGCCAGCACCCCTGCCATCTGGCGGTTATCTATTCGCGCAAAAATGGCCTCGCGCACGGACTGGCGGGCGCGTTCGACCGGGTGCGCCCAGCTGCTGGAGAGCTTTTTAGGCGGCGCATCGCTTTTGCTGGCGCGCACATAGCCCGTCGCCTGGATGCCCTGCTCCCACAGCCACAGTTCGTAGTCAAATCCGTGCGGGTTGCTGTTACCGTGCGGGGCCTTCAGACGCACCGTCATTTGCCAGTGGTCGCCTGCCCGCAGAGGCTGCGGCTGGCGCTGTAATTCGAGTGAAAATTCGGCAGGTTCGGGGTCGCCATCGGGCACGGGCTGCACTTTGGCGGGGCGTGCGCCAAAACCCGAATACCAGCCCAGCGCCAGCTGCGGCGGCAAGGTGACAGGCTTACCCTTCAATCGTGCCGAAGCAACAGCGAGGCGAAACCGCACACCGTCTTCTCCAAACTGCGGCATGGCCATGACCTGGCCCGTGACTTCAATGTCCTGGCCTTCAAGCAGCGAGTTCAGTGCCGCAGCGCTGTAGACGCTCGCACGCAGGCCCGTCAGGCCAAAACCCAGGCCGGCAGACAGCGCAAATGCCAGCATCCAACCCAGCCAGAGCCATCTGAGCCGCCACAACAGCAAGCCAAGTCCCGCCATTGCAGCGACCACCAAAGCCGAGTAGACCAGACGTTCAAACAGTTCAGCCTGCTGAAGCTGCACCGCCACCCCCGCCACAAAGCCGAGCAGCAAACCGGCCATCAGCCGGTCTGGCCGAATGTCAGTGTGTGATGTGTATTTGTCTCCCACGAAACCCTTTTGTGTTGCCATGCGTCGCGTGCATGACCGAATGTTCAACGGGCAAGCATGCATTTAAGCCGACAGTACTGATTTATGTCGTATATTGCCTTGGCCCGTGTATTGCTAGTATGCAGGGTCAGCCGTCACCACACAGCATTAAGCGAGAACGCCCTTGTCCCTTCACGTTGCCCTCAGCCACATCACCCACTACAAATACGACCGGCTGGTGACGCTCGGTCCGCAAATCATTCGCCTGCGCCCTGCCCCGCACAGCCGCACGCAAATTTTGTCGTATTCGCTGAAGGTCGAGCCCACAGACCATTTCATCAACTGGCAGCAAGACCCGTTTGCCAACTACCAGGCGCGCCTGGTGTTCCCCAAGCCCACGCGTGAATTCAAGGTCACAGTGGACATGGTGGTGGACATGGTCACGCTCAACCCGTTTGATTTTTTCCTCGAGCCTGAGGCGGAAGAATTCCCCTTCAAATACGCGCCAGCGATGGCCCAAGAGCTGATTCCCTACTTGGCGGTTGAGCCCGCCACGCCGCTGCTGCAGGCCTACCTGGACAAAATTGACCGTACGCCGCGCCGCACCAACGACTTTCTGGTCAGCGTCAACCAGCAGCTGCAGCAGGACATCAAATACACCATCCGCATGGAGCCTGGCGTGCAAACGCCCGAGGAAACGCTGAAGCTAGCGCTGGGATCCTGCCGAGACACCGGCTGGTTGCTGGTGCAACTGCTGCGCCACATGGGGCTGGCGGCCCGGTTTGTGTCGGGTTATCTGATTCAACTGAAGGCCGACGTCAAATCTCTTGATGGCCCAAGCGGCACCGAAAAGGACTTTACCGACCTGCACGCCTGGTGCGAGGTGTTTCTGCCCGGCGCAGGCTGGGTGGGCTTGGACCCCACCTCCGGCCTGATGGCCGGCGAAGGGCACATCCCGCTGGCCTGCACACCCGAGCCATCGAGCGCCGCGCCGATTGAAGGCGGCGTGGATGAGTCCGAAGTCGAGTTTGCCCACCACATGGGCGTGCAGCGCATTTACGAGTCACCGCGCGTGACCAAGCCCTACACCGACGACCAATGGGCTGCGGTGCAAGCGCTGGGCGAAGCGGTTGACCGTGACTTGGCCGCCGGCGACGTACGCCTGACGATGGGCGGCGAGCCAACCTTTGTGGCGGTGAACGACCGCGACGCCGCCGAATGGAACATCGACGCACTCGGCCCCACCAAGCGCGGCTACGCCACCGAGCTGGTGCAAAAGCTGCGGGCTGAATACGGCAAGGGCGGCTTTTTGCATTTTGGCCAGGGCAAGTGGTACCCCGGCGAGCAATTGCCGCGCTGGGCGCTCAGCATTTTCTGGCGCAAAGACGGCCAGCCCGTCTGGCAAAACCCTGCCCTGTTTGCCAACGAGAGCGAACCCTGCAACTACACCGCACAAGACGCGGCACGCTTCACGGCCCTGCTGGCCGACAGGCTGGGCTTGACGCCCGACTACATCACGCCGGGCTTTGAGGATGTGTGGTATTACCTCTGGCGTGAACGTCGTTTGCCAGTCAATGTGGATCCGTTCGAATCAAAACTCGACGATGCGATGGAGCGTGAACGCCTGCGCCGCGTCTTCATGCAGGGGCTGGACTCGGTGGTGGGCTATGTGCTGCCGCTTAAATCCCGCCCCGTCATTCCCGGCTCGACAGCACCCTTGGCCGGGCCTGCCTGGACTACAGGGCCCTGGTTCTTCAGGGATGAACGCATGTACCTGATGCCGGGCGATTCGCCCATGGGTTATCGCCTGCCGCTGGACTCGGTGCCTTGGGTGTCCAAAACGGACTACCCCTACATGATTGAGGCCGACCCCTTTGCCGACAAAGCGGCACTGCCGGACGCCACGGCCTTTGCCGGGCGCTACAACGCCAGCCTGGACGCCAACAAGCACCTGCAAGGCGGCAAAGATCGGGTGGAGCAATATCTGGCAGGCTTCAAGCACGGCGTGCCGCCACGCTACGAAGCGCGCCGGGTGCTGCAGTCTGCCTCCGCATCGCAGCACATGATGTCGCAAACGGTGGACAGCACAGCCAGAGCGCCGAGTGCGTTTGAATCGGCAGCCTGGCTGACCCGCACCGCGCTGTGCGTGGAAGTGCGTGACCCGCAACGCGCCAATGGACCCAAAGCAAAGGCTGAAGCCGACGCCAAAACCGCCGGGCGCAAAAGCGTGCCCGGCGAGACCGGCGCGCTGTACATCTTCATGCCGCCCATGGAGCGGCTGGAGGACTATCTTGACTTATTGACCGCGGTTGAAGCGACTGCTGAAAGTCTGAAACTCAAAATCGTGCTCGAAGGCTACCCGCCGCCACGCGATGCACGTTTGAAGATGCTGGCTGTCACGCCAGACCCTGGCGTGATTGAAGTCAACATTCACCCGGCTGAAAACTGGGGTCAGCTGGTGGCCCACACCGAATTTTTGTACCAGGTCGCGCACGAGACGCGCCTGTCGGCAGAGAAGTTCATGACCGATGGCCGCCACACCGGCACCGGCGGCGGTAACCACTTTGTGATGGGTGGCGCCACCCCCGCAGACAGCCCGTTTTTGCGCAAGCCCGAAGTGCTGGCCAGCCTGGTGGCCTACTGGCACAACCACCCGTCGCTCAGCTATCTGTTCTCGGGCATGTTCATTGGCCCCACCAGCCAGGCACCGCGCGTTGACGAAGCCCGCAACGACCAGTTGTATGAGCTGGAAATCGCCATGCGCGAGATTGCCATGAACCGCGAAAAGTACGGCCAGGACATGCCGCCATGGATTGTGGACCGCACGTTGCGCAACATCCTGGTAGACGTCACTGGCAACACCCACCGCAGCGAGTTTTGCATCGACAAGCTGTATTCGCCAGACTCGTCGACCGGCCGGCTGGGCCTGCTGGAACTGCGCGCTTTTGAGATGCCTCCGCATGCCCGCATGAGCATTGCCCAGCAGTTGCTGTTGCGCGCCCTGGTCGCGCGCTTCTGGAACAAGACTTATCTGAACGCCAGCAACCGCCTGACCCGCTGGGGCACCGAGCTGCATGACCGCTTCTTGCTGCCTGCGCTGGTGCGCATGGACTTCATGGATGTCCTGACCGAGCTGAACGAGGCAGGCTATGCGTTTGACATGGCGTGGTTCGAGCCACACTTTGAGTTCCGCTTTCCGATGATTGGGCAAGTCAAAGTCAACAGCATCGAACTGACCCTGCGCAGCGCGCTCGAGCCCTGGCACGTGATGGGCGAAGAAGGCTCGTCAACGGGCACAGCGCGTTATGTCGATTCGTCACTGGAACGTATCGAGGTTAGAGTCACCGGCCTGAACGACAGCCGCTACGTGGTCACCGTCAATGGCCGTGCGCTGCCGCTGCAAAACACGGGCACCGTAGGCGAATACGTGGCCGGTGTGCGCTACAAGGCCTGGAACCCGCCGTCGTCACTGCACCCGTCGATTGGGGTGCATGCGCCATTGACGTTTGACATTGTGGACACGTGGATGGAACGTTCCCTGGGCGGCTGTCAGTACCACGTGTCGCACCCCGGCGGTCTGAGTTATGCCAGCTTACCCGTCAACTCGTACGAGGCTGAAAGCCGCCGCCTGAGCCGGTTTTTGCAGATGGGGCACACGCCGGGCAAGATGAAAGTAGCACCCGCGCAGCCATCCAAAGAGTTTCCCTTCACGCTTGATTTGAGATAATCAAATCTGGATCTGAAGTGACTACGAGACAACGTGCCGCATAACAACAAACCACTCTTTTCGGCACATGCGCTGGAAGCGCCCGACACCCTGGCAGACGCGCTGGCACCACCCGCCAGTAAAGGCCATTTTGACGAACTGCGCGGCCATGCGCAGGGCGCGCTGACCAGTGCATCGTCATCGCAGTCGCAAAGCCAAAGCCAGGGCACGCAAAGCCAGTCTCAGGGCACAGGCCAAACGGGTTCAATAGCTGCTGGCCCAAGCGTCACGCCCACCTGGACCACCTTCTTCAATTTTCTGGGCACAGACGGTTTTCATGACCTGAACCACCGCACCGCCAGCCTGCGCCGTCAGATCCGCGACAACGGCGTGACCTACAACGTTTATGCCGATGCCAATGGGCCGCAGCGGCCCTGGTCGCTCGACCTGTTTCCGCTGATTATTTCAGGCGACGAATGGGCGGATATTGAAACCGGCATTAAGCAGCGTACCCGCCTGCTGAACGCGGTAATGGGTGATGTTTACGGCCCGCAAACCCTGCTGCATCAGGGCTTGCTGCCTGCCGCGCTGGTACAGGGCCACCCCGGCTACCTGCGCGCCATGCAGGGCGTACAACCTGCCGGCGGCATGTTTTTGCATATCGCCGCTTTTGACATGACCAAGGGGCCAGACGGCAAGTGGTGGGTGGTGTCGCAGCGCACCCAGGCGCCGTCAGGCTTGGGGTACCTGCTCGAAAACCGCTTGAGTATTTCAATGCTGTTCCCAGAGGCGTTTCGCGGCATGGCCGTCGCACGCCTGGCTGACTCTTACGAGTCACTGATCAACAGCATGAAAGCTCTCAGCCCGGTGCAAGACAGCCGCATTGTGCTGCTGACCCCCGGCCCGTACAACGAGACGTATTTTGAACACGCCTACCTAGCGCGCTACCTGGGCTTGACGCTGGTCGAAGGCAGTGACCTGCTGGTGCGCAATGAAAAGCTGTACCTCAAAACCCTGCAAGGGCTGGAGCCCGTGCACGGCATTTTGAAACGGCTGGACGACGAGTTTTTAGACCCGCTCGAACTGCGTTCAGACTCCACGCTGGGCGTGCCAGGCTTGCTGCAGGTCATACGCGCTGGCAATGTGCAGGTCGCCAACGCGCCAGGTTCAGCATTTCTGGAATCCCCTGCCCTG
>JANNYZ010000098.1:0-1553 GCA_031410335.1 Polaromonas sp.
TCCGCTGTTCAAATGGTATCTGTCCATCGTCGACATCCCGCTGGCCGACTTCAACAGCGGTGATGTCAAGCAGCCCTCATTCGACTGGCAGGGCCAGCGCATTGCGCCCAACATTTGCTATGAAGACCTGTTTGGTGAAGAGCTGGCCGCCGGGTTTGTCGACGCAGGCACCGCGCCCACCATCATGGTCAACATCAGCAACATCGGCTGGTTTGGCAACACGATAGCGATTGACCAGCACCTGAACATCTCGCGCCTGCGCGCCATTGAGTTTGAACGGCCCATGGTGCGCGCCACCAACACGGGTGCCACCGCCATCATTGACCACACCGGCCGCGTGACTCACTTGTTGCCGCGCCACACGCGCGGCGTGCTGACAGGCAGCGTTGAAGGCCGTAACGGCATCACGCCGTATGCCTGGTGGGCCGCACGCTTCGGCTTGTGGCCTTGGTGGGTATTGATTGGCGCTATTATTTTAGTAGCTGCTCGCGCACGATTTCATTGGGCTAAAGCCTGATTTGACAGGTAAAAACGGCCTTTTCCGAGGCGAAAGCGTGCACAAAGTGCCTATAAAATGACGGCATGCTAAGTTTTCAAGACATCATCCTCACCCTGCAAAGCTATTGGGCCAAGCAGGGCTGCGCACTGCTCCAGCCATATGACATGGAAGTCGGCGCGGGCACATCGCACACCGCCACCTTCCTGCGCGCCCTCGGCCCCGAGCCCTGGAAGGCCGCCTACGTGCAGCCCAGCCGCCGCCCCAAAGACGGCCGCTACGGCGAAAACCCCAACCGCCTGCAACACTACTACCAGTACCAGGTCGTGCTCAAACCGGCACCCGCCAACATTCTGGAGCTGTACTTGGGCAGCCTCGAAGCGCTGGGTTTTGACCTGAAGCAAAACGACATCCGCTTTGTTGAAGACGACTGGGAAAATCCGACGCTCGGCGCATGGGGCCTGGGCTGGGAGGTCTGGCTCAACGGCATGGAAGTCACCCAGTTCACCTACTTCCAGCAGGTCGGCGGCATTGACTGCAAGCCCATCACCGGCGAGATCACCTACGGCCTGGAGCGCCTGGCCATGTATCTGCAAGGGGTCGACAACGTCTACAACTTGAAGTGGACGGAAGGACTCAGTTACGGTGACGTTTACAAGCAAAACGAAGTTGAGCAATCGACCTACAACTTTGAACATTCAGACGCAGACTTTTTATTCACCGCCTTCACAGCGCATGAAAAGCAGGCCAAGCATTTGATTGAAGCGCAACTCGCGCTGCCCGCCTACGAGCAGGTTTTAAAAGCCGCCCACAGTTTTAATTTGCTGGACGCACGCGGCGCGATCAGCGTGACCGAACGCGCCGCCTACATTGGCCGCATCCGCAACCTGGCACGCGCCGTGGCGCAAAGCTATTACGAGAGCCGTGAACGCCTGGGCTTTCCCATGGCGCCGCGCGAGTGGGTGGAACAGATGACGAAGAAGGCCGCATAAGAATGACAACGAAGAACCTGTTGGTCGAACTGTTTGTAGAAGAGCTGCCGCCCAAGGCTTTAAAA
>JANNYZ010000099.1:0-8184 GCA_031410335.1 Polaromonas sp.
AGTGAACCAGGGTAGTTGGCATCGCTGGCCAGCAGGCCTTTGAAACCTGCGCCATCGGCAACGGCCAGACCGTGTTGCTGACCTTGTTGCGAGGCTTGTTTGAAACTTAAAAACTTCATGAAAACTTTCTGAATAAAAATAGAAAAAACAGGCGCGTCACGCGGTTTGCCGCGCTCTGGCACACACCATGGCCAGCAGTGGCTCGGGGTCCGTGCCCGCATCGCCACGCCAGGCGACGTGGTGGTCAGGCCTTATCAACACGCAGTTGGCGGCATACAGTGCTTGGGCTTCGTGGCTGTCCAGGCGCAGCACCGTCAGGGGCACGCCCACGCTGTCGGCCGCTGCCTCCCATGCGCGCACGCCTGAGGGCGCTGCGTCGGCAAAACACAGCAGCGTGTAGTCCAGCCCGAACAGGTCGTAAATCGATTGGCCATCCAGCCAGATGTGCGGCGCACGCGCCCCCGGCCGGGCCGACGGGATGTACACCGTGGGTTCGTCAGCATGCGGCGCGCCGGCCTCAACCGCGACGATGGGGCTGCCTTCATAACGCAAGCCCAGTTGCAGCCCCGGAATATTGAACTCGCTGCGAACATGGTCGTGCAGCGCCTTGCCAAGCGCCTGCCTGGCGGCGTCGCCTGCCGGGCTGTCCTCGTCCAGGTTCGTGTGCAGCTTGATCAGGCCCACGCTGTCGGCGCGGCCACGTGCAAACTCGGTGTTGCGTTCGGCAATGGGTTTGCGCTCGGCCTCGTAGCTGTCCAGCAGTGATTCGTCAGCCCAGCCCTTGATGACAGCAGCCAGCTTCCAGCCCAGATTCACCGCGTCGTCCACGCTGGTGTTGTATCCCATGCCACCCGTTGGTGTGAACAGGTGCGCAGCATCGCCTGCAATGAATGCACGGCCTTTCGCAAAATGGTCGGCCACCAGCGCAAAGCCTGCTTGCCACGGCGCTTTGTCAATCAGCTCAAAGTCAAACTCAGCGCCCACCGCTGCAAACAGGGCAGCCCGGTAGTCCACCGTCTCTGGCGTCTGGCCAGGTTTGAGCTGCAGCGCAAACATGAACTTCTCATCGCCATCGATGGAGATCATCAAGCCGCGCTGAACCGCGTTCATGGCCCAGTACATCCAGGCTTTCTGTTTGCCGAGAACGGCATACAACGTGCGCGACCTGAAATACAGCGACAGCATCTGGCCACCAAAAAAATCGCGTTCTTCTTCACTTTGGCCGCTGTAGCGAATGCCGCAGGTTTTGCGCACCAGACTGCGGGGGCCGTCGCAGCCGATGACGTATTTGGCTTTCAGCAAGAGCTGTGCGTCGGTTTTTTCACCCGCAGCATTCACGCCATGGGCGACGATGTTCACGTCATCAGTACCCACTGCCACCGTCTGCGCGCGCCAGCCGCACATCAAATCAATGCTTGGGTACTTTTTAGTTTGCTGGCGCAGCAGTGGCTCGATCAGCATTTGCTGCACGCGGTGCGGCAGCTCGGGGGTGGGCCACAGCTCTTCGCCGTAGTCGCCAAAGGCGGTGCGGTCTATGGTTTGCTGCCGCGACGGAATGCTGAAGCGTGTCAGCTCGCGCCCGCTCAGGGTGGTGCAATACACCACGTCCTGCGGGTGGTTGGGGGCCAGGCCCAGTTGCCGTACCTCGTGCGCGAAACCCCGGCGGCGGTAGTGCTCCATGGTGCGGGCCGATGTGGCGTTGGCCTTGGGAAAGTCAGGCGCACCCACGTCTTCTTCCAGCACCACACAGGCCACACCGCGGCAGCCCAGTTCAATGGCCAGCATCAGGCCCGCAGGACCGCCGCCCACGATTGCGATGTCGGTGGTCTTGATCAGTTCAGTCATGCACACGCCCTCAAAAGTTAATCGGCGCTGGCGCCAGTGCGTTTGACCACCTCGGCGTACACCACGGTGTCGCTGTCAATCAGCGCCGTCAGTGCAGCAGGCGTGATGGGGTCGGGGACGAAGCCAAAGTTGGCAAACTTTTCGGCCACGTCGGGCTGCTTGAGCGCGTCGTTCAGGTTGCGGTTCAGCACGTCAACCACGGCGGCTGGCGTTGCTTTGGGTGCCATCAGCACCACCCAGGTACGCGCCCTGACGCCTTTGGGGCCGCCGGACTCCTCGATGGTTGGCACATTAGGCATCGCGGCAGCACGGCTTGAGTCGGCGACCGCGATAAAACGCAGTTTGCCCGCTTTGAGCAGCGCCCCCGCCGTGGCGATGCTGCCCATGGCCCAATCGATCTCCCCGGTGGACACGGCGGCATACAGCTGTGACATTTCCTTGTAGGGCACATGCACCATTTTTGTACCTGACGCAGCCTCCAGTTGTGCCGCGCCCAGATGAATCGGCCCACCCACCGAGTTCGACCCGTAGGTCATCTTGCCCGGTACTGCGGCAGCGGCCACCAGGTCCTTGACGGTCTTGATCGGGCTGTTGGCCCCCACCACCACAAAAAACGAGGTGCGGTACACGCCGCCGACGGGTGTGAAGTCTGCCTTCGGGTCGTACGGCAGCTTTTTAAACAATGACGGGCTGATGGCCAGGTGGCCCACGTCGGCCAGCAGCAGGTCATAGCCAGTGGGCGGCGCTTGTTTGACAGCCCCCATTGCCAGAAAGCCATTGGCACCGGGCCGAGGGTCAATGATCACGCCCTGCTTGAAGCTGGTGGCCAGCTTTTCACCGACGATGCGGGCCACCACGTCTGGCCCGCTACCGGCGGGGAATGGAGAAATGATGCGCACCGACTGTGCCGGAAAGCTTGTCGCCGTTTGTGCATTGGCGGAAATGGCAAAAGCCCCCGCGCACATGCTTGCCGCTAAACAAATAGCCCATGAATTTTTCATACTTGTCTCCGTTGTTTTTAACTGAACAGGCTGGATTCTGGACTCGAAGCCACAAAACAAAAAGAGTGCAAAATAGTATTTTTGATACTTTTCAGGTATCACATTGAGGTCTACGCATGAAGATACATCACCTGCGCAATTTGGTTGCCGTGGCCGACGCCACCAGCATTCGGGGTGCTGCACGGGCGCAGGGCTTGGCGCAGCCGGCCATCACGCGCGGCCTGCGCGACCTGGAAAAAGAACTCGGCGTGCCGCTGCTGGAGCGCCACGGCAAGGGCGTGTCGCTGACGGTGTATGGCCAGTCGTTTGTGGTGCGGGCGCGCTCGGTGCTGCAAGACATGGAGCGTGGCCGGCAGGAAATTGACCAGCTCAAGGGCAAGGGCACGGGCAAGGTCAGTGCCGGCCTGTCGAGTGCGGTATTTCTGTCGCTGGTGCCCGGCGTGTACCAGGCGTTTCGCAGCGCATTCCCCGATGCGCTGCTGAGCCTGACAGAAGGGCTGTTCCCGGCACTGGAGCCGCGCCTGAAAGACGGCAGCCTGGACTTTTACATTGGCCCGCGCCCGTTGGGGGAGCTGGATGCGGGCTACGAGTTGCAGCTGCTGTTTCGCAACACGCGTCTGGTGGTCTGCAGGCAAGGCCACCCGCTGGCCCAGGCCAGCAGCCTGCGTGAGCTGTTAACCGCCGACTGGATCATGACCGGCCTGAGCCAGCCGATTGAGATTGAGTTTGAAAAGCAGTTCGCAGTGCACCAGTTGCCTGCGCCCAAGGCAGTCACGCAAATGCTGACGACCCTGCCGCTGGTGGCACTGCTGACGGCCACCGACGCACTGGCCTTTTTGCCGCAGCAGTGGATCAGCAGCGCGATCTTCAAAAGCACGCTGCAAAGCATCCCGGTCAAGGAAGCGCTTGACGGCCCGGACATTGTGCTGATCAAGCGCAGCGCCTTGCCGTTAACACCGCTGGCGGAGCGGCTGGCGACATTGTTTGAGCGTGCGTCGGGCAAACCAATGCTATGAATTCAGGAGCTGCTAGCGCACGTATTTATTGACTCAGAGGCCGATTTGATGCCTTGAAAAACCATTTTTCAGGCTTTTTTGACGGTTTTCAAGCTGCCAGCGCGGCTTCAACGTCTTTGGCCAGGTCAGCGGGCTTGTCAGTCGGTGCGTAGCGCTTGATGACCTGACCGTCTTTGCCCACTAAGAACTTGGTGAAATTCCATTTGATGGACTTGCTGCCCAAGAGGCCGGGCGCCTCAGCGCTGAGCCATTTGTACAGCGGGTGTGCTGCGGGGCCATTGACGTCAATTTTGCCCATCATCGGAAAGCTGACGCCGTAGTTGACCTGGCAAAACTCGGCAATCTCACCATCTGCTCCGGGGTCTTGCGAGCCGAATTGGTTGCACGGAAAGCCCAACACGGCCAGGCCCTTGCCGGCGTAGGTTTTGTGCAGCTCTTCCAGCCCGCCAAACTGCGGGGTAAAGCCGCATTTGCTGGCGGTGTTGACGATCAGCATGACCTGACCTTTGAAGTCGCTCAGGGCGATGTCTTTGCCGCTGATGGATTTGGCTTCAAAGTCATAAATGGTGGGGGTGCTCATGGACTGCTCCTGGCGTAAAAATCGCAATGCTACTCTTTATGATGCGCCAGCGCTGCCAGCAAAGCCGCCAGCACAATCAGGCTGCCGCCCCAGAAAATCCGTGGGCTGAAATCAGCCGCGCCCAGCACGGCAGCCGAGACGCTGGCAAACAGGATTTCGGTCAGCATGACCAGCGACGTGGTGCTGAAGGGCAAACGCGCCGCGCCGTACTGCAGGGCCAGGTTGCTGATGACAAAAGCCAGGCTGAGCCCGATAAAAATGGCAACGCCTGAACTTTGCAACATTGGCGCTGGCAACATGTGAAGCGACGCGCCCAATGCCGCCACACTCAGTGCGAGCACCGCGCCGCCCGCAAACATGGCCAGCATGCGCGCGATGCCGGGTGTGTGGTTGAACTTGCGCAGCAGCGCATTGGTGATGGCAAAACTGAGGCCGCCCATCAGCGCCAGCCAGTCCGCACCGCTTTGCGGCAGGGGCCAGGGCGAATCAGGGGTTTTTAAAACAATCAGAACGCCCGCCATGGCCAGCAGCAATCGCAGCAGCGAGCCCCGGGTGGGCCGTTCGCCCAGCATCAGCCACGCAACCAACACCGCCCAGGCGGGCATCAGATAAAACAGCAGCACCACCCGCACTACGTCGCCCACGGTGACGGCCCAGTTAAACCCCACATTGGTCACGCCCGACGCCAACGCGAGCCACCACAGTACCGGGTTGGCCAGCAAAGCTTTGTACGCATTGAAGCGAAACACCAGCATGACGACACACACGAGCAGAAAAACGGCTGCGGTGGCCCACAACGGGTGCAGGCCAGCGGCTTGAAGTTCCCTGAAGGGCCACCACGACACGCCCCAAACGAAGGCGTTGATGACCAATGCACTGGCAGCCAGCAAACTGCTGGCGGTTTTAGTCGGCGGCATCAATGTGAGGTGTCGCTACGTGCAATGCTCAACAAATGGTCGACCTGCTCTTTGTGCTTGATGCAGTTGCTTTTGTGCCAGCGTTGAATCAGGTACATAAAGCCCGCCACCACCACCCCAAAAGTGGTGATGGCACCGAAAGCTGACAAGCCCATCGCGGTGGACAGGCTGTAGCCAGCGCCCAGCGCCAGAATGCAGGCCTGTTCGTTGAAGTTTTGCACCGCGATCGAGCGGCCTGCGCCCATCAGGTTGTGACCCCGGTGCTGGAGCAGGGCGTTCATGGGCACGACCAGAAAGCCGCCCAGGCCGCCGAGCAGAATCAGGAACGGCGCCGCCACCCACACGTTGTCAATGAAGTTCATCAAAATGACCAGCAGGCCCATGCCGATGCCCATGGGCATGACACTGGTCGCCTGGTCCAGGCGCATGCGCAGCGACGCCACCACCGCCCCCACGGCCGTGCCAATGGCGACCACCCCCACCAGCGACGACGCCTGCGTGGTGCTGTAGCCCAGCGCAGCCGCGCTCCAGGCCAGCACGATGTAACGCAGGTTGCCTGACACGCCCCAGAAGAGCGTGGTGGTGGCCAGTGAAATTTGCCCCAGCTTGTCACGCCACAGGGCTGAATTGCAGTTCCAGAAGTCGGGCAACAGCTCGAGTTTGTTGCGCGGCATGGGCCGCATTTCAACCCCGGTGGCGGGTATGCGGGTGTTGAACCACGCAGCAATCGCGTACAAAAAGATCAACACACTGATGGCGGCTTCGGGTGCGGTGTCGATACTTGTGGCGATCAACGGAAAGTCAAAGGACAACAACCTGCTTGAAACCACATGGCCGACCAGTTGCCCGCCCAAGAGCACGCCCAGAATAATGGACGCAATCGTCAGCCCTTCAATCCAGCCGTTGGCCTTGACCAGTTGCGACGCGGGCAACAGTTCTGTCAGGATGCCGTACTTGGCAGGTGAATAAGCCGCGGCGCCAAGGCCGACAATTGCATAGGCCATCAGCGGGTGTGTGCCAAACAGCATCATCAGGCAACCGACCACCTTGATGGCGTTGCTGACAAACATGACCTGACCCTTTGGTTTGGCATCAGCAAAGGCGCCAACAAATGGCGCCAGCACCACATAAAACAGCGCAAACATGGGCACCAGCGCAGCGGGCTGCCACTTCGGCGCTCCGCTTGTCTTGAGCAGTTCCACGGCGGCCACAAATAGCGCGTTGTCAGCCAGCGAGCTGAAAAACTGGGCTGCCATGATGGTGTAAAAACCGCGCTTCATTAAACTTTCGCTATCTCCATACGATGCTGGTTTATAGCATGGGGGCGCTGGGCACTAACCCCAATACCCCCATCCGGTCCAGTGCAAAAAATCAGGCGGCAATAATGTATGCATGCCGCGCCCCATCCTTGCCACCGTCCACACCGCAGCCCTGGGCCACAATCTGGCGCGTGCCAGGCTGGCAGCCCCTGACGCTAAAGTCTGGGCCATCGTCAAGGCCAACGCCTACGGTCATGGCATTGAGCGTGCCTTCGGCGGCCTGAAAAGCGCCGATGGCTTTGCGCTGTTGGACCTGGACGAAGCCAGGCGCCTGCGCGCGCTGGACTGGCGTGGGCCCATTCTTCTTCTTGAAGGCTGCTTTGATGGGCGCGATCTGGAAATCTGTTCGCGCCTCGGGTTGTGGCACGTGGTGCATTGCAACGAGCAAATTGACATGCTGGCCGCGCACAAAACGGTGCAGCCGCACCGCGTGTTTTTAAAAATGAATTCGGGCATGAACCGCCTGGGCTTCAAGCCCGAACGCTACCGCGCCGCCTGGACACGCCTGAACGCGCTGCCGCAGGTTGATGAGATATCGCTGATGACACATTTCTCAGACGCTGACACGGCCAAGGGCGTTGCCGCGCAATTACGCACCTTTGAAAGTGTGACGCATGACTTGACCGGAGAGCGCTCACTGAGCAACAGCGCAGGCGCCCTGCGCCACGGTAGTGCACTGGCAGCCAAGTCAGACTGGATACGCCCCGGCATTGCGGTGTACGGCAGTGCGCCAGACTACCCCGAACACAGCTGTGAGCATTGGGGCTTGCAGCCCACGATGACACTCAGCTCAAAAATCATTGGCGTACAAAACCTGCAGGCTGGCGATACGGTGGGTTATGGGTCCAGCTTTACTGCCAACAGCCCCCTGCGCATTGGCGTGGTGGCCTGCGGTTATGCCGACGGCTATCCGCGCCACTGCACCACCGGCACACCAGTGCTGGTCGATGGTGTGCGCTGCCGTTTGGTGGGCCGTGTCAGCATGGACATGGTGACGGTTGATTTGTCGCCCGTACCGCATGCCGGCATGGGCAGTGACGTGACGCTGTGGGGCCGCGCATCAAACGGCGCCGTCGTGTCCATTGACGAGGTGGCCTATGCGGGCGGCACGGTGAGCTATGAGCTGATGTGCGCGTTGGCGCAGCGGGTGCCTGTGGTGGCTGACTAGTTCAGGGCAGACCGGCCAGGTGAATCTGTGCCGCCTCCGCCAGTTTTTCATCAAAGGTTGCCAGTGGGGCTTTGAGCTCAGCGGCCAGCCACAGATAGCTGGCATCGTAGGCAGACAGTTTGTACTGCAACGCGAGTGCTAAAACATCAGCAGGCTTAATTTGGTGAAGTGCAACGTTCAGTGCCTTGAAGCTGGCCAGGCCTTCTGCCACCACTACATCTAAACCCTGCCTGTGTTTTTTCAGTGCGACGCTGGTGATTTCCATCTCCAGCAAAAAAGGCGCATGGAGGGTGCGGCCATAGATTTTTTCTCTCGCCTGAGCTTGCCAGGGCTCTTCA
>JANNYZ010000100.1:0-7711 GCA_031410335.1 Polaromonas sp.
CATCCGCCTGATTGCCAAGCTGCCCACGCTGGTGTCGATGGCGTACAAGTACACCATGGGCCAGCCCTACATGTACCCGAAGAATTCTTTAAGCTACGCCGGCAACTTCCTGCACATGATGTTCGCCACACCGTGCGAAGAGTACAAGGTCAACCCAGTGCTCGAACGCGCTCTTGACCGCATCTTCATCTTGCACGCAGACCACGAGCAAAACGCGTCAACCTCCACCGTGCGCCTGTGCGGCTCGTCGGGCACCAACCCGTTTGCAGCCATTGCAGCGGGCGTGGCCTGCCTTTGGGGACCTGCCCACGGCGGCGCGAATGAAGCGGCACTCAACATGCTCGGCGACATTCAAAAGCAGGGCGGCGTCGAGAAAATCGGCGAATTCATCAAGCAAGTCAAAGACAAGAACTCTGGCGTCAAGCTGATGGGTTTTGGTCATCGCGTCTATAAAAACTATGACCCACGCGCCAAACTGATGCAAGAAACCTGCAAAGAGGTGCTGGTAGAGATGGGCCTGCAAAACGACCCACTCTTCAAGCTGGCGATGGCCCTGGAAAAAATCGCCCTCGAAGACGACTATTTCGTCAGCCGCAAGCTGTACCCGAACGTTGACTTTTACTCCGGCATCGTCCAGCGCGCCATTGGCATCCCTGTGCCGCTGTTCACCGCCATTTTTGCACTAGCTCGCACGGTCGGCTGGATTGCCCAATTGAACGAAATGATTGGCGACCCGGAATACAAGATTGGCCGTCCGCGCCAGCTGTTCACTGGCTCGGTGTCACGCGACGTAAAGCCCTTGGCGCAACGCTGATCTGACTTGACCCGACAAAAAGCCCGCTGATGGCAACATCTGCGGGCTTTTTCAATGACTTACGCTGCTATTAATTCAGGAGCTGCTCGCGCATATATCCATTGGTCTGAAGCCCTGAAACATCCCTGAAAATGGCCTTTTCCAGTTCAAAAACCGGGATTTTCGACCTGATTTTCCAAAAATAGCCAATTCGGGCAAGTCAGGCATCTCCGAAAACGATGACTAGACGATTTTGTTTGTCGCAAAATAGCGGAACATCGCTTTTCACGATGGTCTTAAACCAGCCATGACTCCCAAAAGCTCAGAACGCAACTTTGCCCGCCGCATCGACCTGACCTCGCTTCAGCTCTTTGTCGCCGTGTGCGAGCTAGGCAGCATTGGCAAGGCGGCCGAGCGTGAGTTCATTGCGGCATCGGCCGTCAGCAAACGGCTGAGCGACCTGGAGGCCACGCTGGGCACTGCTCTGCTCTACCGCCATACACGCGGCGTGGGCTTGACGCCTGCTGGCGAGAGCCTGCTGCATCACGCACGGTCGGTGCTGTTCAGTCTGGAAAAAATGCAGGGCGAACTGAGCGAATACGCAGACGGGGTGCGCGGTCATGTACGTGTACATGCCAGCATTTCAGCCATCGTGCAGTTTTTGCCGGAAGACCTGGGCGCTTTCATTCGTACTCACCCGGAGGTCAAAATCGATCTGGAAGAGCACCTGAGCACCGAGATTGTCAGGGCTGTAGCCGAGGGCGCGGCGGATCTGGGCATTTGCAACGTCGCTGACGGCGTGGGCGAGCTGCAAAGTCTGCCCTACCGCACTGACAAACTGGTACTGATTGTGCCCAAAGGCCACGTCTTACGTGCGCAAGCAGCTATCTATTTTGAAGCGTCTTTAGACTACGACCAGGTCGGTCTGCACACCAACAGCTCGATTTATATCGCCATGCAGCAGGCCGCAGCTAGCGTGGGCCGAACCATCAAGCTGCGCATTCACGTGACCAGCCTGGACGCGGTGTGCCGGATGATTCACAACGGCCTGGGCGTGGGCGTGATGCCGCAACGCGCCTTTGAGCTGATGAACGGCGTGGGCGAGCTGGAGTCGATTGAACTGCTGGACGAATGGGCATTGAGGCACATCAATCTGGTGGCACGGGATTTTTCAACCCTGCCGGTAACGGCACGACTCCTGGTTGAGCACCTGACGACAAACCAGGACACTTAAAATCAATTCTTTCGAAAGAAAATAATGGCAAAAACACTCTACGACAAAATCTGGGACGAGCACGTCATCTACACCGAGGAAGACGGCACGTCCATCCTCTACATTGACCGCCACCTGGTGCATGAAGTCACCAGCCCGCAAGCCTTTGAAGGCCTGCGCGAAGCCAAACGCAAGGTCTGGCGCATCAGCTCGATTGTGGCCACGGCCGACCACAACACCCCCACCACCGGCTGGGAGCTGGGCTACGACGGCATCACCGACCTGGTGAGCAAAGAGCAAATCACCACACTCGACGCGAACATCAAGGAGCACGGCGCAGCGGCGTTCTTCCCGTTTTTGTCAAAACGCCAGGGCATCGTGCATGTGATGGGGCCTGAAAACGGTGCCACCCGGCCCGGCATGACGGTGGTTTGCGGTGATTCGCACACCAGCACCCACGGCGCCTTTGGCGCACTGGCGCACGGCATTGGCACCAGCGAGGTCGAACACGTGCTGGCTACCAACACGCTGCTGGCCAAAAAAGCCAAAAACCTGCTGATCAAGGTCGAAGGCACGTTGCCCAAAGGCTGCACCGGCAAAGACATCGTGCTGGCCATCATCGGCAAAATCGGCACGGCGGGCGGCACCGGTTACACGATTGAGTTTGCAGGCGCCGCCATTCGGGCCCTCAGCATGGAAGGCCGCATGACGGTTTGCAACATGGCGATTGAAGCCGGTGCGCGCGCCGGGCTGGTGGCCGTTGACCAGAAAACCATTGACTACTGCAAGGGCCGTCTGCTGTCCCCCACCGGGGTGGAATGGGACATGGCGGTGCGCTACTGGTCAACCCTGCAATCAGACGCCAACGCGGTATTTGACAAAGTGGTGGAGCTGGATGCCAGCCAAATCTTGCCGCAGGTCACCTGGGGCACGTCGCCCGAAATGGTGCTGTCGATCGACGACATCGTGCCCGACCCGGACAAGGAAAAAGACGCCAACAAGCGCGATGCGATGGAGCGTGCGCTGAAGTACATGAACCTGGAGCCCGGCAAGGCACTGAACGACTTGTATGTTGACAAGGTCTTCATTGGCAGCTGCACGAACAGCCGGATTGAAGACATGCGCGAAGCCGCGGCTGTGGTCAAAAAGATCGGCCAAAAAGTCGCAAAGAACATCAAGCTGGCCATGGTCGTGCCGGGCTCCGGTCTGGTCAAAGAACAAGCCGAGCGTGAAGGGCTCGACGTGATTTTCAAGGCCGCAGGCTTTGAATGGCGTGAACCCGGTTGCAGCATGTGCCTGGCCATGAACGCCGACAAGCTGGAGCCCGGCGAGCGCTGCGCTTCTACATCCAACCGCAATTTTGAGGGCCGCCAGGGTGCGGGGGGCAGAACGCATCTGGTCAGCCCGGCGATGGCCGCTGCAGCGGCGGTTCACGGCCATTTTGTCGATGTGCGCAGGTTTGTTTAAGGGATCATCATGCAAAAATTCACCCTCCACACGGGCCTGGTCGCTCCCATGGACCGCGAGAATGTCGACACCGACGCGATCATCCCGAAGCAGTTTCTAAAGTCGATCCGAAAAACCGGCTTTGGCCCCAACCTGTTTGATGCCTGGCGCTACCTGGACCCAGGCGAGCCCGGCCAGGACCCGGCAAGCCGCAAACCCAACCCGGACTTTGTGCTGAACCAGCCGCGCTACAAAGGCGCGTCGGTACTGCTGGCGCGCAAAAACTTTGGCTGCGGCTCGTCGCGTGAGCATGCGCCGTGGGCGCTTGACCAGTACGGCTTTCGCGCCATCATCGCGCCGAGTTACGCCGACATCTTTTTCAACAACAGTTTTAAAAACGG
Source organism: Polaromonas sp. (assembly GCA_031410335.1). Classification (GTDB taxonomy): domain Bacteria; phylum Pseudomonadota; class Gammaproteobacteria; order Burkholderiales; family Burkholderiaceae_C; genus Polaromonas. The sequence continues at coordinate 3,854 of JANNYZ010000100.1, forward strand.
CCTGCTGCCGATCGTGCTGCCAGAGGCACAAGTGGCGGCCTTGTTTGACGAGGCTCTGGCCTTCCCCGGCTACAAGCTGACGATTGACCTGGAGCGTCAGGTGATTGTGAAACCGCAGGGCGAAGAGATTCCATTCAATGTCGAAGTGTTCCGCAAATATTGCCTGATCAATGGGCTGGACGACATTGGCTTGACGCTGCGGCACAGTGACAAAATCAAAGCTTTCGAGGCGGAGCGTTTGGCGACCAAACCCTGGCTGGCACACACCGTATGAGCGCAAACCACCAAAGTGGTTTGTTCAGGTGGATGGTGCGTCAATGGGTGCTCACCTTCTTGCTGATGGGCGTGGCTTTTGTTGCGTTTGGCATGTTGTCGCTTAATCTGGTTCAAGTATTCGCAGCAAATATCGGTTTTTTAACCGAGTATGGCTTTGAAGCCATCATGGACGGTGGCTTGCTTCAATTACTGCAACTTGTGGTGAGCGCTTATGGTGCGATTGCCTTTTATGTGATGTTCAAAACCTGTGAGCACGCGCTTGTTGAGCGTCTCGCACACTACCGAATCGAAAAGGACTAAAAGTGAAAATTGCAGTATTGCCAGGTGACGGCATTGGTACCGAAATCGTCGCGGAAGCCGTCAAGGTTTTAAACGTTCTGGACCTGAAGTTTGAAACCGAGAGCGCCCTTGTTGGCGGCGCCGCTTACGAGGCTTTTGGCCACCCGCTGCCCGATGCGACCTTAAAGCTGGCAAAGGAAGCAGATGCTGTTTTGTTCGGCGCTGTCGGCGACTGGAAGTACGACAAACTGGATCGCCCGCTGCGCCCCGAGCAAGCCATTTTGGGTTTGCGCAAAAACCTCGGCCTGTTTGCCAACTTTCGCCCCGCGATCTGCTACCCGCAACTGGTCGATGCCTCCAGCCTGAAGCGCGAACTGGTCAGTGGGCTGGACATTCTCATCATCCGCGAGCTGACAGGTGATATTTACTTTGGGCAGCCCCGCGGCAGGCGCGTAGCGGTGGACGGGCACTTTCCCGGCAGCGAGGAAGCCTTTGACACCATGCGCTATTCGCGGCCCGAGATTGAGCGGATTGCCCACGTCGCTTTTCAGGCCGCTCGCAAACGCGGCAAGCGCGTCACCAGCGTCGACAAAGCCAATGTGCTGGAAACCTTTCAGCTCTGGAAGGATGTGGTCACTGAAATCGGTCTGCAGTACCCAGATGTGGCGCTAGACCACATGTACGTGGACAACGCGGCTATGCAGCTCGTCAAGGCGCCTAAAAAATTCGACGTGGTCGTCACCGGCAACATGTTTGGCGACATTTTGTCTGACGCTGCCGCCATGTTGACAGGCAGCATCGGCATGCTGCCCTCAGCCAGCCTGAACGCCAAAAACCAGGGCCTGTACGAACCTAGCCACGGCAGCGCGCCCGACATCGCGGGCAAGGGCGTGGCGAACCCGCTGGCGACAATTTTGAGCGCCGCGATGATGCTGCGCTTCAGCCTGAACCAGCCAGAAGCAGCGGCGCGGATTGAAAAGGCGGTGGATGCGGTGCTGACGCAAGGTTTGCGTACGCCGGATATTTACAGCGACGGTATGACCAAGGTGGGTACGGCTGAAATGGGTAACGCAGTGGTCAAGGCGTTAGAGTAAATACGAAGGAATGTTATGCCTGCTGACTTTCGAAAAATACTTCTAGTTGCTCTACTCATAGCGCTGGTTGGTTGTGCTTCTGGCCCTAAGTATGCAAAAAATAGATTGCCGGGACAAGCATGCATCGATGACGATGCCAGCTATGCGAATAAAGGGTTCACACCAACACAGGGCAGTCTAAGTATCCAGGCCGTGGACGGCTCCGCTGTGGGTAGTAATGACATGCCAATCTGCCTTACGCCGGGGAAACACAAATTCAAGATAAACGTTCAGACTGATTTCAGAAAGACAGACGGTAGTATTGAATTTGATCTGAAAGCAAACTCATCCTATTGGCTTCGTGCCAAGCTAGAAGGATCATTTGGCTTTGGCGGGGCATTTGAATTTCAGTTGATTGATATAACTGACAACAAACGGGAGATCGCTACTGAGGTTGCACTACCTGCTGAAGCACAGAGTTTTCAGTTTATTTTGCTTCCAGGAGGCGTAGTTCCTGTCTTGATTCTTCCCAAATAGTCCTTTAGTTTGTTAGAAAAAACGATCTCGCCGATCCATCTTCTATGCGAGAAGCCATATCGGCTAAAATCGTAAGATGTTTAAAAACCTTGCATCCATACGCCTTGTCGCTGCTTCGCGCGCGACTAGTGCAGCGCCGGTTTTTATGTACATCACAAAAACGACCACCATTAAGGGCTAGCAAGCCTGGTTCGTCGTGCCCTGCCGGTTCGATGAGCCGGACTTCAAAACTTTATTTTTGAAAAGGGCAACGCAAATGAAAAATTCTCAAAACACGGTCGGCCTCGTAGGCTGGCGCGGTATGGTCGGCTCCGTGCTGATGGACCGCATGATTGCGGAAAACGACTTCGCGCTGATTGAGCCGATTTTCTTTTCCACCTCCAATGCAGGCGGCAAAGCGCCAGCCCAAGCCAAAAACGAAACCACGCTGAAAGATGCGATGGACATTGCCGCACTAAAAAAGTGCGACATCATCATCACCGCGCAAGGTGGCGACTACACAGCAGAGGTGTACCCCAAGCTGCGCGCTGCGGGCTGGCAAGGCCACTGGATTGACGCCGCATCTACCCTGCGCATGAAAGACGACGCGGTCATCATTCTGGACCCGGTGAACCTGCAGGTCATCAAAAATGCTCTGGCCAAAGGCGGCAACAACTGGATTGGCGGCAACTGCACCGTCAGCTGCATGCTGATGGGCGTGGGCGCGCTGTACAAGGCTGGTTTGGTTGAATGGATGACGTCCATGACTTACCAGGCGGCTTCGGGCGGCGGTGCGCAGCACATGCGCGAGCTGCTCACGCAATTTGGCACACTTAATGGTGAAGTTAAAGCGCTGCTGGACGACCCGAAATCTGCGATTCTGGAAATCGACCGCCGCGTGCTGGCCAAACAGCACAGTCTGTCAGCTGGCGAAACGGCCAACTTCGGCGTGCCGTTGGGCGGCTCGCTGATCCCGTGGATTGACAAGGATTTGGGCGATGGCAGCAGCAAGGAAGAATGGAAAGCCGGAGCCGAAACGAACAAAATTCTGGGTCAAGGCGCAGGATTCAGCACACCCGCGGTGCCGGTCGATGGCTTTTGCGTGCGCGTAGGGGCGATGCGCTGCCACAGCCAGGCGCTGACCTTCAAGCTGAAAAAAGATGTGCCGCTGGCCGATATTGAAGCCATGATTGCCGCAGACAACGCCTGGGTCAAAGTGGTGCCCAACACGCGGGAAGCCACCATCAAAGACCTGACGCCGGTAGCGGTGACGGGCACGATGACCATCCCTGTAGGCCGCCTGCGCAAGCTAGCCATGGGGCCAGATTACCTGGGCGCATTCACCGTGGGTGACCAATTGCTGTGGGGCGCTGCTGAGCCATTGCGCCGCATGCTGCGCATCCTGCTGGAAGATTGATGCCTGAACGGCGACCGCAGGATGCAGGATCGCCTTACAAAGACAGAGCTTGTTGGTAACCGCTCACATGAGCGCAGCGACAAGGCTTTGAACGTAAGCACTTGTGACTAACGTTGCCAGCAGACAACAACTGAAAGGTGCAAGCCCCGACTAACAGGGTGTGTCAAAACTTAAGTGGTGTCTTAGCTTGTCAGCGTAACGCCTTGATGTTAAGGTTGTTTTTCGAAAATTCGCATCGAGGTTTTTGTGCGCTCAAGCAGAATAAAGTTACACGCAAACCGGGCTCTCGAGGCTCAA
>JANNYZ010000101.1:0-30347 GCA_031410335.1 Polaromonas sp.
GCCTGGCAACGCCTGAAAGCCGAAGAATTACTGGCCCAGCAACTGTCGCAGCTTGAAGCCCGGCGCGTACGTGCGGCCATGCGCGCGCCGCCTTTGCTTGGCAGCTCAGTGCAGAACACGCAGTGCACATTACATGACCAGTTGCTGGAGCGCCTGCCTTTTCGCCTCACAGCAGCGCAGCAACGCGTGGGTGCAGAGATTGCCGCCGACCTGCAAAAAAATGTGCCCATGCACCGGCTACTGCAAGGCGATGTTGGCTCGGGCAAAACGGTAGTGGCCGCTCTGGCCGCCGCCCGTTGTATGGACGCAGGCTGGCAATGTGCGCTGATGGCACCGACCGAGATTTTGGCGGAGCAGCATTTCCGCAAACTCATCACCTGGCTGGAGCCGCTGGGCATCAAAACCGCGTGGCTTACAGGCAGCCAAAAGGCGAAAGAGCGCCGCGAGGCACTGGCCATGATTGCCAGCGGCGAGGCCGGTTTGGTCGTCGGCACGCATGCCGTGATACAGGACAAGGTGGTGTTCAAAAACCTGGCGCTGGCCATCATTGACGAGCAGCACCGCTTTGGCGTGGCGCAAAGGCTGGCTTTGCGGTCCAAAATGACTTCGGACGGGGATGAGCCACACCTGCTGATGATGACTGCCACGCCCATCCCCCGCACGCTGGCCATGAGCTACTACGTCGACCTCGACGTATCAACCATCGACGAACTGCCACCCGGGCGCACCGCCATCGTGACAAAAGTGGTGAGCGACAGCAGGCGCGATGAAGTCATTGAGCGCATTCGCAGCCAGATAGCCGAAGGCCGACAGGTGTACTGGGTATGTCCGCTGATTGAAGAAAGCGAAGTGCTGGATTTAACCAACGCCACCGAAACGCATGAGGCGCTCAGCGCCGCCCTTCCCGGCGTGCTGGTCGGCCTGCTGCACTCGCGCATGCCAGTGACCGAGAAAAAAGCCGTGATGAGCCTTTTCAACGACGGCGTGATGGCCGTGCTGGTCAGCACGACCGTGATTGAGGTTGGCGTGGACGTGCCCAACGCATCGCTGATGGTGATTGAACATGCCGAAAGATTTGGCCTGAGCCAGTTGCACCAGTTGCGCGGCCGGGTCGGTCGCGGCGCAGCAGCATCAGCCTGCGTGCTGCTGTACTCAACAGGCGATGCAGCGCGGCTCGGCGACACCGCCAAGGCCCGCCTGAAAGCCATGGCAGAAACCAACGACGGGTTCGAGATTGCCCGGCGCGACCTCGAGATACGTGGTCCGGGTGAATTTTTGGGGGCGCGGCAGTCGGGGGCGCCTTTGCTGCGGTTTGCTGATCTGGCAGTTGACGCTGAATGGCTGGCATGGGCGCGGGCTTTGGCGCCTGTGATGCTGGACAAACACGCCGCGCTGGCGCAACGGCATGTTTTGCGTTGGCTGGGAACCAAGGGCGAGTATTTGAAGGCCTGAGTTTGAGCCAGCCCTCAGCCATGACCCGCCAGCCGAGGCGGCCCCACTTCAACGCATCCGCTAATTGACCCTGATCAATTTCTTATTCACAAACTCCTGAATGCCTGCGGCCGACAACTCGCGACCATAGCCAGAGTTTTTGACGCCACCAAAAGGCAGTTCGGGTGACGATACCGCCCCCGAGTTGATGAACACCATGCCGGAGTCCATGCGGCGAGCGACCCGCTTGCCACGCTCGATGTCCTCGGTAAAAACCGAGCCCCCCAAACCAAATGGAGAATCGTTGGCCATCGCCACTGCGGCATCTTCATCTTTGGCGCGAAAAAACAACGCGACCGGGCCGAAGAACTCCTCTTTAAAAGCCGGGTTGTCCGGGCTGATGTCGGTCAGGATGGTGGGCTGCATGAAATTGCCTGCCAAGCCATCAAAGCGCTGTCCACCCATGACCAAACGTGCACCGTGGCTTACCGCACTGTCAACCTGTTTTAGCAAGTTCTCAAGCGCCTGAGATGACGACAGCGGCGCGAGTGTCGTCGCCTTGTCCATAGGGTCGCCAGGAACGAACTGCCCAAGCGCGGACTTGAATTTCTCCAAAAATGAGGCGACCAAGGCTTCTGCCACGATAAAGCGTTTGGACGCCGTGCATGCCTGACCCGCATTTCCCATACGGCCGCTGACCGCATGTTTAACGGCCTTGTCCAGGTCTGCATCGTCAAGCACGATGAAGGCGTCGCTACCGCCAAGCTCCAGTGTTGATTTTTTCAGGTGCTTACCTGCATGCGCCCCCACAATGGCACCCGCAGCTTCGCTGCCAGTCAGTGCCACAGCCCTGATGCGGGGGTCTTCAATGATCTGCGCGACCTGTTCTTTGGAAACGAAAAGGTTGGTGTAAGCCCCATCCGGAGCGCCAGCGTCGTGCAGCAGCTGCTCAAACGCCAGAGCGCATTGCGGCACGCTGGAAGCGTGCTTGACCATCACGACGTTGCCAGCCATCAGGTTGGGCGCTGCAAATCGGGCAATCTGATAGTAGGGGTAGTTCCAGGGCTCAACGCCAAACAACACACCTATGGGGCTGCTTTCGACCATCGCCTCGCCCTTTGGGGTTGTCAACTTTTCGGGGGCCAAAAACTGCTCCGCATGGTCTGCGTAGTAGTCAAGAATCGAAGCACTCAAAGCAACCTCGCCAAGGCTTTGGGCAATCAGTTTGCCCATTTCCAAGGTGACGATTTCGGCCAGTGATTGAGAGCGCTCACGCATCAGGGCAGCGGCGCGTTTCAGCACCACGCTGCGGTCCGCAAAGCTGCGATTTCGCCAGTCGTTTTTAAAGCAGCTGTCCGCCCGTTCGAGCTTTTCTTCAAGCAGCGCAGGGCTGATGTCGTCAAATGATTTTTCAATCTTGCCCGTGTAGGGGTTGGTACTTTGGTAGGCCATGGAGACTTTGTAGTGGAGTGAAAGAAAAGGCTTTGAATGCGCGCAAACAGACGCGGCTATCTGTTTTTCAATTGGTCCAGAACCGCCTGCGCTGCTGCCGCAGAAGAAGCCGGGTTTTGACCGGTGATGAGTTTCCCGTCCGTCACCACATAAGGCTTCCAGTCAGCGCCCTTGCTGTAGGTGCCGCCGTTTTTGACCAGCATGTCCTCCACCAAAAACGGCACGATGGCGGTAAGCTGAACGGCCGCCTCTTCGGTATTGGTAAAGCCCGTGACCTTTTTGCCTTTGACCAGCGGCGAGCCATCGACGGCCTTGACGTGGCGCAGCACGCCGGGCGCATGGCATACAGCCGCGACAGTTTTGCCCGCTGCCGCCATCGATTCGATCAGTTTGACTGAGTCGGCGTCTTCTGCCAGGTCCCACAACGGACCATGACCGCCGGGATAAAACACGGCATCAAAGTCATGGCCGGACATCGCTGAAAGCTTGCCCGTGCTGGCCAGTAGTGCCTGCGCAGCGCTGTCTGACTTGAACCGGCGCGTATCTTCAGTCTGAGCATCAGGCGCATCGCTGGACGGGTCCAGCGGCGGCTGCCCGCCCTTGGGCGAGACCAAGGTAATGTCAGCGCCGGCGTCCTTGAAAACATAATAGGGAGCGGCGAATTCCTCCAGCCAGAAGCCGGTTTTTTTACCTGTATCGCCCAGCTGGTCGTGAGAGGTGAGAACCATCAGAATTTTCATGGTGTGTCCTTGGGTTGCCAGGCAATAACGCTTTGTCGCCTGGTGGATTGAAAAGTTTGAGGGCGCGCAGCCCAAAAATAGTGTGATTAACGTTAGCGCGGCCTGAGTCAGCTCGGGACAAGCCAGAACCCCGCGGGTATGTCAGAAGAAGCGCCGTCAGCAGGCATGAACGGCTTTTAAAAAGCGCGTGATTTTGCGAATCCGCTGAACTTTGTCAGCACGGCCTTGTCGTTCTGCGGCACTGTTGATGCTGACATCGTGCGCTGCGTACGCTAAGTGGTTTCTTGGCCGTTTTTGAGCTTTTTTGAGCTTTTTTGAGTTAGTTTTAGGGGTGTTTTAGAGCTTCAGGCCAATGAATACATGCGTGAGCAGCTCCTGAATTTATAGCGCTTTCGATGGATGCTGCGAAGCTTCAGGACTGCGAACGTACCCAAACCGCAAGGGCAGCTGCCTGGCCAGCTCCTCCTGCAACACCCACAAGCCAGACTCGACCGCATCGGCCACCTGCAGCATGTCCTGGGTGTGCACCAGGCCAAAGCCAAGTGCTGTCTCCAGGTAAACGCGGCCATGTTCATCGATAAAGCAGCGTTGGACAATGGCGAGCTGGTTTGCGTGGCTTGTCACTTCAAAGTCAGGCGTACCACCCACGCGCCAAACAAACGGTGTGGCCTCCAACTCCACATACACGCGCTGCGGACCGTTTTGAAAAAACCACTGGCCTTGCGCATCGCTGGCGTAGTTGCGCTGGATGAAGTCAATCAGCTTGTCGTGTTTGAGAAGCGAGCCCTTGCTGGCCTGCTGCCTGCCCGGCTCGCTTGACGGCGCACAAAACGGCCCCGCCGCCTGCGCCCGGTCGTCGCGCATGTACCAGTTGCCGCGTGCGTCCAATCCCAGCCAGCCGTAGCAGTGCGGCACATTCGGCCATTTGGCGATAGCGGCTTTAACGATGTCATCCATGCTTGAATCCTTTGTGCAAGCAGTCTAAACGTGCGTCGCCAAAAACGCCGTGACGGCCTGCGGCATGGCCCTAACATTCGCCGGGAAACGGCCCGACGGAAAGCCAACGTGGCCGCCCTGCGCTGGCTGCCACAGCGTCACGCTGCCGCTCACGTCCGCTGGCTGGGGCAGGCTCCAGGCGGGAATGAACGGGTCATTCAGTGCGTTGAGCGCAAGTGCAGGTACGGCAATGCTGTTCATGTGGGGTTTGGCAGACGCACGCAGCCAATAATCGTCGGCGTTTTTAAAGCCGTGTAACGGTGCAGTGAACACGTCGTCAAACGCATGCAAATCGCGTGCAGCCAGCAGATCACTGCGGTTAAACAGGCCGGGGTGCTGGTCCAGCTTTTGCAATGCCCTGGGCACCATGCTGCCTAAAAACATCCGGGTATAAACCAGTCGATTAAAGCCGCGCCCGATGGCCCAGCCGCTGGCCGTCAAATCCAGCGGCGAACACACGCTCGCCACGGCGCGAACCACTTGCGCCGCGCTGGCACCCATCTCGCCCGCCCAACGCATCAGTGCGTTGCCGCCCAGCGAGATGCCCACCGCCGCGACAGGGCCAGGGTGCTGGCTTTTGAAACGCTTCAAGATCCAGTCAATTTCTTCGAAATCACCTGAATGGTAAGCGCGGGGGGCGTGGTTCAACTCGCCAGAGCAGCCCCGGAAATGGGGCACCGCACAAGCCCAGCCGCGGGCACGGGCGGCATCGGTCAGTGCCTCGGCGTAGTGACTTCCAGACGAGCCCTCCAGCCCATGAAAGACGACCAATAGAGGTGAGTCCGGCAAGGTGTTGTGATCGGAAAAATCAACATCGACAAAATCATCATCCGGCGTTACCCAGCGCTCGCGTCTAAACGTAGGCGCCTTGCCGACATAACGCTGGGCCCGCAACGCGGCCCAAATGGTTTGCAGGTTACCGCCAGGCAACCAGCAGGGCGCTTCATAGTTCATCGCTGCTAACGCACTTTAATGAAGCACTTGCGGGCTGTCGTTGACCTCCACCATCTCGCGCGGCGTGCCGGGGCTGGCGTGGTGTGCCACCATGCGCCAGCCCTGCGGTGTTTTTTGGTACACATTGGTGGCGATCACATAGGCGTGGCGCGGGCCTTCCTCGGTCAGCACCTCAATGCGCTCCAGCACGCTGTGCACGCTGGCACCCAGCGACTCAACCCGGTGTACTTTTTCAGCCCGGGCCTGAATGCTGCCGTTGCTGAACATCATGTCAAACGCCGCACGAATCGCGCCGGCACCCAGCAGCCGCGCGCCGCCGGGGTGCACGCACACAATGTCGTCCTCGTCGGCCCAGCAGGCCATCAGCTTGTCGATGTCGCCACGTTGCAAGGCTTCATAGAAAGCGGCCTCTGTCTCGTCGGGGCTGGTGCTGTCTGCCGGTGGGGTTTTGGGTTTACGCATGATGGGCTAGGCGGTTTGATGTGACACAGTACTGCTATTAAGCCACGCCGTGACGACAAGCTGCGCATCACCCCCATCTGCCGCACGCCAGAGCAGTTCAGGCGACGCCACATGCGTGCCAACGGGTAACTGCTCAAGCGCAATAGCGATAAATTCTGCCAGCTTGGAGGGCCGCACGGGCTGCTCGGTGGCGGGGATCATGTAGCTCAGGGTTGACAGCATCCAGTTGGCCGTTTTGTTCAGAAAACCAGCGGCGACGGAGTCAGCAACTTTTTGCGCTGACCGTACCAGCAGTAAGCGCTCGAAGCCCACGGCTGCCAGCGCTTGTTCGTCCAGATTGGCCAAGCCGCGTTTGACAGCATCAGGCAAGCGACCTTGCGCATGTGGCACGACCACCACCAGCGTGTGCACGCCGCAGCGCTTCAGCCATTGCGCCAGCTGCAGCAGTTGTTCAGGTGCAGGTGTCCACAGCGTACGTTCACGCTGGTAATACAGGCGTGGGGGCTCAAACATCACCACGCCCACTTGGGCAGGCACAGCTTGCCAGGCCGCAAGATCGCCCGTCACGTCAACCATGCTGACCTGAGCCAAGCTGGTCGCCATCGGCTCTTTGGCCAGCACCTGGGTGTGGGCAAAGCGGCCACCACCGGCCAGGCGGCGCAGCACCTCGGCACCCAACACGCCAGTGGCTCCAGCAATGACGAGCCGGGGCTGGGTTGGTGCTATTGGCACTGCCGATTGCCATGAAGCGCGGAGCGCTGTAGAAGTTCGTATGCTCATTTATCAGTAGCTGCTCACGCACGATTTTATTGGTCTAGAGGCCTATTTGACATCTAAAAGGGTCAGATTTTCGCATTTTTAGCGCCTTTGGATGTGGCGGCCAGTTGCCAAACGGCCTGGCCGCCCGCCGCATACAACTGCATGCCAGGCTTCGGTTCAACGGTGTAGCCCCCGGTGAATTCACCAAATGCAGGCAAGATGGCGCTGCGACCTTCCAACACAAAGCACGGCAGGCGCAAGCGATCACGCGCCGGGCCTTGTAATTGCGCTGCCGGATGCAAGTGACCCGCCAATACAGCGTGGGTGGGGTGCGTTTGTGGGTGGTGGCACGCGGCAAAGGGGCCGACGAGGTAAGGCTCGTTGACCACCTGAATGTTGACCTCTGGAGGCGGGTCGCCTGCCCGGCTGTCGTGGTTGCCTCGTACCAAGGTGCATTTCAGTGTGACGTGGCTTTGCCGCCAAACCTCCAGCTGTCTGAGCACCGAGGCTGTACGGGCCTGTGCCGCGTGCAGAAAGTCGCCCAGAAAAACCAGTTGAACCGGCTGGTAGTGGCCGATCAGTTGGCTCAGGCGCCGCAGGTTCTCAAACGTGGTACCGCTGGGCACGGGCTGGCCCAGGGCGCGGTAGGTCGCGCCTTTGCCCAGGTGCAGGTCGGCAATGAACAGCACCCGGCCTTCGGGCCACCACAACGCGTGTTCAGGCAGCAACCAGACGGTGTGGCCGGCGTAACTGATCGGTAGCGGCTTGCCCAGACTCATGGGGTTTTGCGGCGCGACGTACGCTCGCGCTTTTTGGACGTTGCCAGCGTGTCTTTGCCCAGTGCCAGCGCCTGGCTGATGTCCAGCACGACATGCGCTGCTGCATGGCCTCCTGCGTCTTTTTCAAGCTGCTGCACCATGCGTGCGATGCGGTCGGCCATGCTTTCGTTGCTGAGCTTTTCACGCAGCCGCTCAACCATCAATGGAAATGAAAACGGTGTGGGCCGTGCCAGTGGCTTGATGACGAGTTCTTGAGCCGCCATTCGCGCCAGGCTGTGCTGCAATCGGGTGATATCCAGTTCCTCAGCCAGCAGTTCTGCACGCGCCTGGCTGAGCAACTGGTTGCCAGGGTCGTACTTGCGAAACACCTCGTAAAACAGGCTTGATGAGGCTTGCAGCTGCTTGTTGCTGCGCTTCTCGCCGGGGTAGCCCTGAAACACCAGGCCCGAAACCCGCGCAATTTCACGAAAGCGCCGCTGCGCAAGCTCGCTGGCGTTCAGGCTGGCCAGAACATCCGCGAGCAATGCCGCGTCGTGGGTGGCCGCCAGCACGCTGGGCAGCAGCTCTGGCCAATCGACCGCATCGGCACACAGCAGCTCAAAGCCATAATCATTCACGGCGATCGAAAAAGTGCGCGGCGCGATTTGCGCTACCCGCCAGGCCAGCAAACTGGCCAGCCCCAGGTGCACGTTGCGGCCGGCAAAGGGGTACAGAAACAGGTGTGTTCCGTCACGCGATGTGAGCACTTCAGCCAGCAGCGTTTGGGGTGTGGGCAGGGCTGACCACTGCTGCTGAACATCCAGCAATGGTTGCACGCACTTGAGTTCGGGTGAGGTGTATTGACCGGCAGCCGCCAGCGCCAGCTGCTCCACCATGCTGGCCGCCAGCGTGGTCGACAGCGGCATGCGCCCGCCGCTCCAGCGTGGCACGGTGGCCCGCTTGCCGGTTGCCTTGCGTACCCAGGCCGTCATGTCATGGATGCGTACCAGCTCCAGCAGACGCCCACCAAAGTGAAAGCAGTCACCGGGTTTGAGGCGCGCCGCAAAGCTTTCTTCTACCGTGCCAACTTTGGCACCGTTGACGTACTGCACCGCCATGCTTGCGTCGCTGACGATGGTGCCAATGTTCATGCGGTGGCGGCGTGCCAGCTGAGCGTTGGGAACGCGCCACACGCCTTCCTCGTCAGGCACGGCGCGCTGGTAATCCGGGTAAGCCGCCAGCGATGCACCGCCCTGGCTGACGAAGGCCAGAGCCCAAGCCCAGCGGTCGTCGCTCAGGCCCGCATAGGCGGCGGTTGAGCGCACTTCGCGCAGCAACGCATCAGGCACAAAACCGCCACCCAGCGCCACGGTGACGAGGTGTTGCACCAGTACGTCCAGCGGTTGCTGCGGCGATGAGCGCGCCTCAATATGCCCACCGGCGACAGCCGCTCGGGCGGCAGCAGCTTCGATGATCTCCAAGCTGTGGGTAGGTACCAGCGTGATGCGCGACGGTCTGCCCGGTGCATGGCCGGAGCGCCCTGCCCGCTGCAACAGGCGCGCCACGCCTTTGGGCGAGCCAATTTGCAGCACCCGCTCCACCGGCAAAAAATCAACCCCCAAATCCAGGCTGGACGTGCACACCACCGCGCGCAGCTCGCCGCTTTTCAGGCCCGCTTCGACCCATTCGCGTACCTCCCTGTCAAGTGAGCCGTGGTGCAGTGCAATCAAGCCCGCCCAGTCGGGCCGCGCCTGCAAAATCGCTTGGTACCACAGCTCTGACTGTGAACGGGTGTTGGTAAACACCAGGCATGTGCTGCTGGCGGCAATCTCGCCAATCACCTGCGGCAGCATGGTCAGCCCCAAATGCCCCGCCCACGGAAAGCGTGCGGCCACGTCGGGCAACAGCGTGTCGATGATGAGCTTTTTGGGCACGGCGCCTTGTACCAAAGTGCCATCGTGACCGCCTAGCAGCGTTTTCGTGGCCTCAGCCAGGTTACCCAGCGTGGCCGACATGCCCCAAATGAGCAGAGCGGGGTTGAAAGTCTTTAGCCTGGCCAGCGCCAGTTGCGTTTGCACGCCACGCTTGTTGCCGAGCAGCTCATGCCATTCGTCCACGACCACTGCCTGCACGCTGCCCAGCGCTAGCGCCGCATCAGCGCGCGACAGCAGCACCGACAGGCTTTCCGGCGTGGTGACCAGCACAGTGGGCAGGCGGGCGTTTTGGGCGCTGCGTTCAGCGCTGGAGGTATCGCCACTTCTGGCACCTATCGTCCAGTGTGCGAATTGCGCACTGACCCGCAACACGTCCAGCGGCTGTTGCAGGGCTAGGCCGGTGTCAGCCGCTAGCGCACGCATCGGCGTGATCCACAGCACCGTCAGCGGCGCGCCGACAGGTTTTTTGGTGGCTATTTTTTCAGGAGCTACTCGCGCTCGGTTTGATTGGCTTACCGCCATAAAACGCATCAAAATACCGAGCCAGACGGCATAGGTCTTGCCAGAGCCGGTGGTGGCGTGCAGCAAGCCAGACTTTCCCTGCGCTATTGCTCGCCACACATCGCGCTGAAATTTGAACGCCTTCCAGCCGCGCCGATCAAACCAGGCGTCAAGTTCAGCTTTGACAGTACTTGGGCGCGCTTGGACTACAGAGCTGGACATGCCCTTATGGTAATGTTGCAGCCTGTTTTGAGGAGCCCCACCATGAAATCCCGTTTTTTCAGCTTGCTGCTTGTTTGCGTCGCGCTCACCTTGTCTGGCTGCGGCTACAACCAGTTTCAGACCCTTGATGAACAAACCAAATCGGCCTGGGCCGAAGTGCTGAACCAGTACCAACGGCGCGCCGACCTGGTGCCCAACATTGTGGCCACCGTCAAAGGCGAGGCGCAGTTTGAGCAGGACACGCTGACCAAAGTGGTGGAGGCGCGCGCCAAGGCCACGTCGATGCAGGTCTCACCCGAAACGCTGAACAACCCGGAAGCCTTCAAAAAATTCCAGGCGGCGCAGGGTGAACTCAGTGGCGCGCTGTCGCGCCTGCTGGTGGTGACCGAAAACTACCCCAACCTGAAAGCCAACCAGGGCTTTCAGGACCTGCGGGTGCAGCTGGAAGGCACTGAAAACCGCATCACCGTGGCGCGTAACCGTTACATCAAGACCGTGCAGGACTACAACATCCTGGCGCGCAGCTTTCCGAACAACCTGACGGCCATGATCTTCAGCTACAGCGTCAAGCCGAACTTCACTGTCGAGAACGAAGCGCAGATCAGCAAACCTCCAGCCGTGAGTTTTGAGAAAAAGTAGCCTGAAAATCGTCGAAAAGCCCAAAAATGACTATTTTCAGGCATCAAATATGGCTCTAAGTCAATGGATATGTACGCGAGCAGCTATTATTTTAATAGCGTTTGTTTCAATCCTTGGCACGGGCGTGCAGGCGCAAGACCTGCGCGCTATACCTCCCCTGACAGCCCGCGTGATCGACATCACCGGCACATTGGACGCGGGGCAAACCCAGGCCCTTGAAGCCAGGCTGGCGGCATTTGAAAAAGCCCGTGGTGCACAAATCGTCATCCTGATGCTGCCCAGCACGCTGCCTGAGGACATCACAGACTACACGCAACGCGTAGGAGATGCCTGGAAGATTGGCCGCAAGGACATTGGCGACGGCCTGCTGCTGGTGGTGGCCAAGGACGACCGCAAGGTGCGCATTGCCACCAGCAAGGCACTTGAAGGCGCCGTGCCCGACCTGGCGGCCCGGCAGATCATCGCCAACGCCATCACGCCGCGCTTCAAGCAGGGCGATTTTGCCGGCGGGCTGAATGAGGCCGCAGACCAGTTGATGGCACGCATAACGGGCGAAAATCTGGCTGCGCCCGAAGCTGACAAAGCCGCGCGCGGCGAGGCCGGCTTTCAGTGGGTGGACATGGCTGTGTTTCTGTTTTTTGCCGTACCGATAGGGGCACGGCTTTTGTCTGGCGTGCTGGGGCGCAAGCTGGGCGCGCTGGCGACCGGCGGCGGCGCGGGGGTGCTGGCCTGGATTTTCACCAGCAGCTTGTTGCTGGCCGGCGCAGCCGGGGTGATCGGCCTCGTGTTGGCGCTGTTTGCCAGCCTGGGCTCTTTGGCTGGGCCGGGCAACGCACGACGCGGCGGCTGGAGCAATGGCGGCTTTGGCGGTGGTGGAATGGGTGGTGGCGGATTGAGCGGTGGCGGCGGCTTCAGCAGCGGCGGCGGTGGTGACTTTGGCGGCGGCGGCGCGTCCGGTGACTGGTAGCCAAGACAAACACAATCATGCTCACCAAACTGAAAACCATCCTCAAGCACCTGTGGCTGGACGCCTCTGATGCCGAACGCGCCATTGCGCCCGACGTGCTGGCGCGGCTGGCCCGGCGGGTGACGGCCAGCGAAGCCCGCCACACGGGCGAAATACGCATTTATGTCGAAGCGGCGTTACCCATGAGCTATTTGTGGCGCCTGAGCAAGACCAGCCCTTTGAGAGCACTGATTCGGCAACGGGCACTGATGCAGTTTGGCAAGCTGCGGATGTGGGACACCGAGCACAACAACGGCGTGCTGATCTACCTGCAACTGGCCGAGCGTGCCATTGAAATCGTGGCGGACCGGGGTCTGGCGCGCCACGTGCCCGATGCCGAATGGCAAATGATGGTGGCTCGGATGCGCCAGAATTTTCAGCAAGGCCGTTTTGAAGAAGGTTTGACGCAGGCCCTTGAGGAAGTCTCAGCCTTGCTGGTGCTGCACTTTCCGGTCACCGCTGGCGGGATACGCACCAACGAGCTACCTGACGCGCCAGTCATTTCTTAAGGCACGGCCGCGGCGGGTCAAGGTTGGCCCTGGAGTTTCAGGAATCCAGCGAGCTGACGCCACCGCTGCCTACGTTGGTACGCCTGAAACTGTGCTCGATTTGTTCGTCGTACTTTGACAGCACCTTGAGCAATTCTGCTTCAACAAGCGGTTTTGTCAGATAGGCGTCGCAGCCGGCCAGACTACCCCGAATTTTGTCCGCGCTGCCGCCGCGGCGGCTGAACATCACCACCACCGGCGGCTTGCCAGACGCATAGGTGTCCTGCTTGATCTCGCGGCAAACCTGATAGCCATCTGTACCCGGCAACACCACCTCAAGAAAAACAAATTTGTATTTGCCTGTGCTGACGCGCACCAAGGCTTCCTGGGCAGTTTTTGCCAGCTCGGCCTGAAAACCATAGCGGGCGATATTCTTCTGCATAAATTTCAAAGCACTATCGTCACTGTCAACAATGAGAATATGGTCGAAATTTTGACCTGTTTGGCCTGTTTGGGTCGTTGCTGCTGCGTTACCCAGACCAAGAAAGCTCTCGTGGCCAAAGTCGCTCACATTTTTTTTGCCCGTGCCTTGACGGACCGAAGCAATCGCTCGAGCCGACAAGCCTGTGGTCGGTTGCACAACAACAGGTGCTTTCTTGACGAGCTCTGCGTCAGCTCGGAAAGCATCCATGTTCGACACCGCTTTCCCCGATAAAACCAGCACGTCCAGCAAGCCAAGGATGGTGGTTAACCGGATGGGCTTGGCCACCACAGGCCATTTTCCTGACGGGTCGGGCGCGCCAATAAAGAGCGCTTTTTGAGGTGCACTGACTGAGTTGGTGACCCACTGCGCGGCAGCGACGTTATCACCATTGACCACCACAACTTGAGCCTGCAAGACGTCTTTGACAACGGTGTAGCCGGTATCCCTTTGGCCGGCAAGCTTGAAGAAAGATTCGAACGTCGATTTCTCAAACTGTGCGAACCCAAGCAAAAAAACGCTGACTTCTGGTTTCATCTTGCGGCAAGTGTAGGACGCAAGTGATGACTCTGCACGATAAATGCCATTCGCCTGGAAAGGACTCATGAAAATGTCCGGAGCGCACCACATTTTGTGGGCTGCCCCGTTTTGGCCGCTTTTATAGGACCAGTATGTCAGCGTCGGCGCTGCACAGTGTTCTGACATGAGCCAGCAAATCGGCGTCAAGGTAGGGCTTGGTCAGATAAACGTCGACGCCCGCTTCGGAAGCAATTTGCCGATGTTTGTCCCCAGCGCGTGATGTGATCATGACAATCGGCAAGTCCATCCACTGCGGCACCTCACGGACGCGGCGGGTGAGCTCCAGGCCATTCAGGTTGGGCATTTCCAGGTCAGTGAGCACGAGGGATGGGCGCTTCAGGCGGATTTGCTCAATCGCCTCAAAACCATCCGCCGCCGTAGCGACGTCATAGCCCGCGTCCCCCAGCAATTGCTGCATGGAGCGCCGCACCGACAGCGCATCGTCGACCACCAGCACCCGGGTACGCTCAACCTGCAAACGTCTTCGAAGAGCAGACGACGACACCAGTTGTACCGATGAGCGGGCAGCGCGCTCAAGCTCAACAACATCGATTAAAAATAATGGCTTGCCATCAGCTCGCAGTGCGCCGGCCACCACGCCGCGAATGCGCCGCGTTAACTGGCCAATTCCTTGCAAAATCAGCTCGCGGGAGTCCAGCACGGCATCGACCAGCAGGGCAGTCACACCATCTGCGCCTTTGACCAGTACGGGCAAGTAACGCACAGCGCTTTGCGCATCAAAGGGCATGCTCTCTTCGAAACCCAGCCAATGCGACAGCACAAAAGCCGGGTACGCGTGACCTTCATGGCTAAGCGTGAGGCCATCGCCGGCGAGCGCAAGTTCAGCCAGCCCAGCGGGCAACACTGTCACCACCTGGTCGGTCGACAGCGCCACCATTTCCTGCGCGCATTGCACGACCAGTGCATGGGCCACACCACTGGACACCGGCACCTGCAACGTAAAACAACAACCCAGCATGGCCGTGCTGTCAATCGAGAGACGCCCCTTCAAAGCTGAGATGCGGTCATTGACAACGTCCATGCCCACACCCCGGCCAGAGACTTCAGTCACTTTGTCGCGGGTACTGAAGCCGGGTCGCAAAATCATGCGGCGCAGCTCAGCCTCGGACAGCTTTGCCTCAGGCGCCACCAAGCCATAGGTTCTGGCTTTTTCTTCAATCCGGGACAAATCAAGACCGCGGCCATCGTCTGCGACAGTGATCTCCACCTCTTGCCCGACGCGCTTGAACGCCACGGTGACCGCGCCGTGCGCTGGCTTGCCAAGGGCATGCCGCTCATCGGGCATTTCAATGCCGTGGTCAACCGCATTGCGCAGCAGGTGCAGCAGCGGCTCTGTCAAGCGACTTAAAACGTCTGCATCCATCGTGACCGCGTCGCCCTGAATGGCGAGTACCACCTGCTTGCCTGTCACGCTGGCGGTTTGCGCCACATTGCGCTTGAGGCGCGGCACCATGGTTTTGACAGGAATCAGTCGTGCGGCCAGCAGTTCGCGGTGCTGGTCAATCTGGGCATAGCTTTCGTCACGCAGCGCGGTGCTGGCGCTGCCAGTGTCCTGCTGGATCTGTTGCACCAGTTCCTGGCCGTCCTGAACGGCTTCTGCAATAGAGCGCGACAGCACATGTAGCGCGTCATAGCGGTCCATCTCCAATGGGTCAAAGTCACCGTCTTTCTGATTTTCACGCAGCGACACGGCCTGGCTGCTCACAATGGTTTCCATCTCGCGCAGACGTTCGGCCAATTGCTTTTGGCTGAGTGCCATCGCCTCCAGACGGTCGTTGGCGTTTTGCAGGAGCTGCGCCAGGCGCTGCGTTTGCACGATAGACTGACCGGCGCGCCGCAGCATGCGGCTCAGGCGGTCAACGCCAACGCGCAACGTTGCGCTGTCACTCGTTGGCGCTGCGGCATCAGGCGCGGCAGGGTTAATTGCCGCGCTACCGCGAGCGGGTTCCAGCAGGGTTTGCGTAGCACCACCCAGCGCATCGGGGCTAACTGTTTGTGCCTGCCCGTCTCTTATCCACTGCACCCAGTCAAGCAAGCGTTGCAGCACGCTTTTGGCATCTGCAGGCTCGCCTTCTTCACCCTGCAAAAAGGCCGTCATTTGTTGCAAGGTCAAAACGGCACGCAAGCTGTCCCGGGCCATTGCCGGGTTGACACTTTCTTGCCGGCTCACGGCATCGAGTGCATATTCAAGAAGGTCTTCGAGCCGATGCGCGGTGCGGCCAATACCCGGCAGGCCAATGATGTTACCGCTGCCCTTGAACGTATGCGCAATGCGCTGGGCCTCCTGCAGCTCAGCAGCTGTAGCGTCTCCATGGGTCCAGCGCTGCAAGATGCTTTCCAGTTGCTCCAGTTGCTGGGGCGCATCAAGCAGCAAGGCCTGCAGCAAGTCACCATCTACCTCCTCGGTCGACAGGCTCACATCAGCGTCCTGCGCTTGCTCTAACGGCGCGGAATCTGGGTCATCTTGCGGCAAGCTGGGCTTGACAGACAGCAGTGCAGCCAGCTCCAGCACAGCGTCTGTATCGGGCTTCAAGGGGCAGCGATACAGGTACTTGGCCATCGCCTGAACAGCAGCTGCTTCACCCGGCTGGTCGAGATAGGCAGTGACCTTACCGACCCAGTCTGCCAGCCATGTCGTGCTCGCAACCCGCGTGAATCCGGGTGCTTCTGGCGGAGAGAAAACAGTGTCTGCGCTGCTGATGAGGCCTGAGAAAGCCCTCACTTGATGCAAAAAACCAGCCAGACCCAGCATGCCGACAATCTGCACCACTTCGGCAGAGCGGTCCAGAAACGACAACATGTCTGGCAAGCCTTCAGGCACCACATCCGGCGCGGCCTGCCATTGGGCCAGCGTATCAGTGGCTCCGGGCACATCCAGCGCAAACTCTGCGCGTAGCATGTCCAGCAAATCGTCGAGTTTCACAGCAGGTGAGCCCTCATCTGAAAGTGAGGCACAGCTTATGCCCTGACAGCTTCGGGCAGGATGAACTGGCCAACAGCTTCGTTGAGACGATTGGCGTAGATCACCAGCGTACGGGTCGCCTCTGACTGCTGGGTAATGGCCGAGCTTGTGAGGTTGCTGCTGTCATTGATGTCCAGCACGTTCTGCTGCAGCGCTGCGGCCAGTGCTTCCTGCTGACTTGAGAACGCGGCAATCTGCTGTACCAGACCGACCAGTTCGGTGGTGGCCGTTTGGGTTTGCGTCATTTCGCGGCCCGCCAGTCGGGCAAGCTCGGTTTGAGACACCACATCGCTGATCAGGCGGTTCATGGTCAGCAGGGTTTCGTTGGTCTCGGCCTGAATGTTGGACACCAGTTGCGAAATCTGCGCTGTAGCCTGGCGCGAGCTGTCTGACAGCCGCTGCACCTCTTGCGCCACGACCGCAAAGCCGCGCCCCGCCTCACCCGCCGTTGCCGCCTGCATCGAAGCATTGAGCGACAGCACGTGCGTGCGTTCAGAAATGGTGTTGACCAGCGCCACAGCACTTGAAATCTCCTGAGAACGCTCACCCAGTCGCTTGAAACGTTTTTCCGTCTCGGAAATCGATTCGCGCAGCGCGTCCATTCCTCGAACCGTGCCCTCCACCGCTGTTTGAGCAGCTTGTGTGGCACTGGCTGTCCTGCGGGCTGTGTCGCTGGAGGTCACTGACAGTTGAGCCACGTCGTTGAGTTGCTGGGTTGCCCGACCGAGCGCTTCAGCCATCGAATCAAGAGACTCGCGCTCGCGCAAGGCCGCTTTTTCCACAAGGGTTGACTGCTCTTGCAGGCCCAGCGACGTGTGGCGCACGTCATCGGCGACCTTGCGAACGTCGGTCAATGTTGTGCCGATCTCGTCAGCCAGCTGGTTCACCGACGCAGAGATGGTGCCCACAATGTCTTCAGTCACCGGCGCTCGCACCGTCAGGTCTTTGTTAGACAACTGGAACACGCCCTGAAGCAACCCAATGGCCGAGTTGTTGATGGTTTCGTTTTCACGCTCGGCTTTTTCAAGTGCCGCAATACGGTCATCGAGCAGCGTGTCAAAAGCACGGCCCAGCTCACCAATCTCGTCTTTTTCGGTCAACCGGGCCCGGGCGGCACTGTCGCCACCCGTCACGGCCTTCACCGTGTCAGATAACTTGTTAATCGGCGACAAAAACTGCCGCAGGAACAGCGTCACGGCAATACCGGCCACCACCACCACGGCCACTGCAATCAGCAAGGCGCGTATGAGGGAGGATTGGTTCAAGTCCGAAATCGGCTGGTTGGCTTCAGCCTCATTGATTTTTGCAACGATGGCCCAGTTCAAGCCCTGCACCTTCAGCGGCGCATACGCACCAATCGATGGCACACCCCTATAGTCAGTAAAGTCAACAACGCCCTCTTTTCCTTCAAGAGCAGGGCGAGTCGCATCACTGTCAACCTTGACAAGAGCAACCGTAGAAACCTTCTTGTCGATCAACGCCTTGGTTTTTGCGTCTACCGTACTGCCCAATTGCGTCAAAAATTCTGCCTTGTTCTCCAGCACATAACGCGCATTGGTACGCATGAATTTATCGTTGCCGACCAGAAATACGTCACCGGTTTCACCCAATCCGATCGATTTCCAGGCCTTGCCAGCATTGAGTGTTTCGGTGAGCTTGTCGATCGGGTACTGCATGGCCAAAACACCGATTTGCTTGCCCGCCTCGTACAAGGGCACAGCAGCAAATGCAGCCTGGTCATCATATGAGGCGAGGTAGGTGGCGAAGTCTGACAGGTATACCGCTTCGGGCTTGGCCGCTTTTACTTTTTGATAGGCCTCAGCCAGTTTGGTTTTGGCAGCGATGCCATCACCGGTCAGCTTGCTGCCGAAGTCCAGCTCTTTGAAGACGGTGTAAATCACCGTGTCCGTGTCTGGGTCAATCATGAAAATGTCGTAATAGCCCGATAGCTTTTGAGCGCGCTCAAAGCTGGGGTGAAATTGCGCATGCGCGCGTCCGTAGGTAAAGTCCACGGCCGGCTCGTCCATCTGGTCCTTCAGGCCCAGAGGATTTGGGTTGTCAACAATGAAGACGTTTTGCATCGCGACGGCGTTGCTGTCGAGGGTGGCCAGCGCATTGGTCAACGCCGGCGCAGCAGTCGGGTTGCGCTTTGCGTATTCGGTATTGAAGTACAGATTGACGTACTCTGTCAGGTTTTTTTTCGCCTCAACAGGATCAAGTGTTTTTGACAATTCTTTACCGCCATTGTAAAAACTGCCTCTGAATTGCTTGTAAGCCTCAATGGTCGAGCGCTGTCCGGCCAGCACCTGGAGTGTCTTGATGCGGTCTTCCAGCTCATCCCGCACCTGCTGGCGCTTGGTGTCCCGAATCGACACCAGCTGGGTACGCACCTGCCCTCCAACCGTCTCAGCGCTCAGGGCTGACGCACCCTGCCACAGCAACAGCGAGGTCAGCGCGACCGGGATGAGTGTGAGAGCGGCCGCGCCCAGCAGCATCTTTTGACGAATATTCATGGCTTATCTCCGGAAATTCTTTTAGGTAGTTTGGACGTTTAAATAACCGACAACTCGGCCGACATGGCATCCATCAGTTTGTCAGGCGCTATCTCAAGATAAGTGCGCGACTTGTCGTCTGTTGCCGTGGCGAAGCACACTTCCCGCAGGCGTGCGGGTAGCTCATGTGCGCGCGCAATGGGCTGTGGCTGGTATTCAAGCTGGCTGGGTGTGTCCGAAAAAACGACTGCAAGCGCTTGGTCGGCGTCTTCCGCCTGAATCCCGCCCACCAAGAGGCGTTGTCCTCTTTGCAATTGGGCGGGTACAACGCTCTGGGAGAAATAGCTTGCAAGGTCGACCACAGGCACGATGAGGCCATTGACATTGACGGCACCCAACATCCATGATGGTGCGCGCGGTATGGGCACCAGTTCGAATTGCTCAATGATTTGTCGCGCCCACTGAAAATGAAATGCCAGCAAAAACTCACCGCACTGCACGCCCTGGGCCAATACCTTTGCCTCACTTGGCAAAGCAGCTTGCGACACATCCTCATCACCGAGATGCAGGTCCAGCATGCTCGGGACTAGATTTGCGACAAAATTTGCGCAGCTGTGTAGGGCTTGGTCACGTAGCCTTTTGCGCCCAGCATTTGTGCAAACACACGGTCAGCCTTTTGATCTTTACCGGTGACAAAGACCACCGGGATTTTTTTGGTGCCCGCGTCCTGCGTCAACTGACGCGCGGCTGAAAAGCCATCCAGACCTGGCATGTTGACATCCATCATGATGATGTCGGGTGTGCTGGCCTTTGCCTTGGCAACACCGTCAGCGCCAGAGGTCGCCACCGTCACCAGATGGCCAGCGTCCGTCAGGATGTTTTGCAGATTTTGTATGTCAACAGGTGAGTCATCAACAATTAGGATTTTGCTCATAAAGTGTTCCAGGTTGTATATGCAATTCGCGTTTTCAAACGCATCAAACTTAATCGGGCGCGGTTGTAGTTCTATTGGTTTGCACGCATCGAGCTGAGACCGCTACCGCCGAGGTTGGTATCACGAAAGCTGCGCTCGACCTGCTCATCGTATTTGGACAGCACTTTTAGCAATTCCGCCTCGTTCAGTGGCTTGGTCAAGTAGGCATCGCAACCCGCCAAACCTCCGCGAATCTTGTCAATGCTGCCGCCACGGCTTGTGAGCATCACCACCACGGGTGCTTTGCCAGATGGATATTTGCGTTGCTTGATGGCGCGGCAGGTCTGGTAGCCGTCCAGCCCTTCCATCATCACATCGAGAAACACGAATTTGAATTTCTCCAGCGAGAGTCGCGTCAGGGCTTCTTCTCCGCTTCTGGCGAGCTCTGCGCGAAAGCCGTATCGTGTGATGCGGTTTTGCATGAATTTCAGCGCGATGTCGCTGTCATCAACAACCAGAATATCGTCGTAGACTTGGGCGACTGCGGCGCGGGTTGGTGCCATGGCCAACCCCATGAAGTTGGAGTTATCAAAGTTGCTGCTGTTTTTGCCTGTTCCCTGACGTACGCTGTCTTTCGTTTTCGGCTTCAGATCCTGCGTTACTTCGGGTTTTGATACAGGCGCAATCATTATTGCGGCTTCTTCGCGACGAACTGGAGCGCTTTCGGTTGAGGGCTTGTCGGCCATCACCAATACATCCAGCAGTCCCAAAACTGTCGTCAGCTTGATGGGGCGCGGCGCAGCAGGCCACCTTCCAGTAGGGTCAGGCGCACCAATGTACAGGACTTTTTGTAGTGGTTTGACCGATGCCGCTACCCAACTGACGGCTGTTGCGTTGCCTGCGTTCACAAGCAATACCTGAGCTTGATCTAGGTCGGGGACAGTTTTGTAATGGGTGTCCCTTCTGCCCGCCAACTTGAAAAAAGATTCAAAGGTTGATTTTTCGAACGGCACGAAACCGAGCAGCAGAACGTTTACTTCCGTCTTCATTCTTGGTAGCCCTCTTTGGTAATACGTAAGTTTATGACCCAGGTGCGCGTTGTCAAATGCGCAGCACCTTATGGGTGACATAACTGAAATTACCAGCGAGTCTAAAGAATTAAGGTCGTGCTGACCTTACAAAACGTCCATTAAATGGCGAAAACGGTAAAATCGATAAGTACACATGCCAAATGCACATGTATGTACGATTTATTTCTTCTGGCGGTATTTGCGAAGGGCTGCAATCTGGGCCGCCATCACGGCAAGCTCAGACTGCGCCATGGCGATGTCGATATCGCCTTTGGCATTTTTCAGGGCTTCTTCGGCAGCCGCTTTGGCTGATGTGGCCTTGGCTTCGTCGAGGTCTTTGCCGCGAATCGCCGTGTCACTCAAAACCGTGACCGAGTGGGGCTGTACTTCAAGCAAGCCGCCCGCCACAAACACAAACTCTTCGCTGTCGTCAGCCTTGACGATGCGAACTGCACCAGGTTTGATCCGGGTGATCAAGGGGGTGTGACGCGGGTAGATGCCCAACTCGCCCGCTTCGCCAGGCAAAGCCACAAATTTGGCTTCACCTGAGAAGATGGATTCTTCTGCCGAAACGACGTCTACATGAATGGTTGACATGGGAGTTCTTTCGCGGCGCTTGCCACAAGCTATCTAATTAAACCTTCTTGGCTTTCTCGAAAGCCTCGTCGATCGTTCCGACCATGTAAAAAGCCTGTTCTGGCAGGTGATCGCACTCGCCAGCAACAATCATCTTGAAGCCGCGAATGGTTTCGGCCAGGCTGACGTACTTGCCAGGCGAGCCGGTAAACACTTCAGCCACGTGGAAAGGCTGGCTCAGGAAACGCTGGATCTTGCGGGCACGTGCCACAGCCAGTTTGTCTTCAGGGGCCAACTCGTCCATACCCAGAATAGCAATAATGTCGCGCAGCTCTTTGTAGCGCTGCAGCGTACCCTGCACGGCGCGTGCCGTTGCGTAGTGGTCTTCGCCCACAACGTTCGGGTCAAGCTGACGGCTGGTTGAATCGAGCGGGTCAACCGCAGGATAGATACCCAGCGAAGCGATGTCACGGGACAGCACTACAGTGGAGTCGAGGTGAGCAAAAGTGGTGGCGGGTGATGGGTCGGTCAAGTCATCAGCTGGCACATAAACGGCCTGGATGGAAGTGATCGAACCGACTTTGGTCGATGTGATGCGCTCTTGCAGACGACCCATTTCCTCGGCCAGTGTTGGCTGGTAGCCCACAGCGGATGGCATACGGCCGAGCAGCGCAGACACTTCGGTACCGGCCAGCGTGTAGCGGTAGATGTTGTCCACAAAGAACAGCACGTCGCGGCCTTCGTCACGGAAGGACTCTGCAATCGTCAGGCCGGTCAACGCCACGCGCAAACGGTTGCCTGGTGGCTCGTTCATCTGACCGTACACCATGGCCACTTTGGATTCGCCCAGGTTCTCAAGATTCACAACGCCAGAATCGGCCATCTCGTGATAGAAGTCATTGCCCTCACGGGTACGCTCGCCCACACCAGCAAACACGGACAAGCCGGAGTGCGCCTTGGCGATGTTGTTGATCAGTTCCATCATGTTCACGGTCTTGCCCACGCCAGCGCCGCCGAACAGACCCACCTTGCCGCCCTTGGCAAACGGGCACACCAGATCAATCACCTTGATGCCTGTTTCCAGCAACTCTTGTGAGGGGCTGAGTTCATCGTAAGCTGGGGCTTTGCGGTGAATCGGGGCGGTCAGGGTTTGGTCAACCGGGCCACGCTCGTCAATTGGTGCGCCGAGCACGTCCATGATGCGGCCCAGGGTTGCCTTGCCGACCGGAACGGTGATGTTCGCGCCCGTGTTGTAAACAATGTTTCCACGGCGCATGCCGTCAGACGTGCCCAGTGCAATCGTGCGCACCACGCCGTCACCCAGTTGCTGCTGAACTTCAAGCGTCAGCGCTGAACCGTCCATTTTGAGCGCGTCGTAAATACGCGGCATCTGGTCGCGTGCAAATTCCACGTCAACCACTGCGCCGATACACTGAACAATCTTGCCTTGAGCTTGAGCCATGATGAAGTCCTATTGGGTTCTTTAATCTTTAAATCTGTGTGGGTGCAGTGTTTTAAACCGCAGCAGCACCGCTGACGATTTCCGAAAGTTCTTTCGTGATCGCCGCCTGACGCGTTTTGTTGTACACCAGCTTGAGCTCGCCAATCACGCTGCCGGCGTTATCTGTTGCCGCCTTCATGGCGACCATGCGGGCTGACTGCTCAGAGGCCATGTTTTCAGCCACCGCCTGGAACACCAGCGCCTCAACGTAACGCACCAGCAAATCATCGATCACCGTTTGTGCATCAGGCTCATAGATGTAATCCCAGCCGTGCTGGTCTTTGTCCGCCTGCAGGCGGTCAGCCGTGAGCGGCAGCAACTGCTCGACCACGGACTCCTGGCGCATGGTGTTGATGAACTTGGTGTAGCACAGGTAAACCGTTTTGATCTTGCCTTCTGCATACGCATCAAGCAGCACCTTGACAGGACCAATCAGCTTGTCCAGGTGCGGCTTGTCGCCTAGCTGGGTAGCATGCGACACAACTTTCACGCCCACACGGTTCAAAAAGCCCAAGCCTTTGTTGCCGATGGCTACCGCTTGGGTATCATGACCCGCAGCCTGCAATTCCTTGAGCTTGACAGTCACGGCGCGCAGCACGTTGGTGTTCAAGCCACCGCACAAACCTTTGTCAGTGGTGACGACGATAAACCCAGTGGCTTTGGCGTCGTTAGCCTGCATGAAGGCGTGCGTATATTCAGGGTTGGCCTTGGACAAATTGGCCGTAATGTTGCGGATTTTGTCGCTGTAAGGACGGGCAGCGCGCATCCGTTCCTGCGCCTTGCGCATTTTGGAAGCGGCCACCATTTCCATGGCCTTGGTGATCTTTTTGGTGTTTTCCACCGACTTGATCTTGCCTCGAATTTCCTTGCCTGCAGCCATGTCTGTTCCTAATAGTTTCTAGAACGCTTTGGTTTCAGGTTGGCTTAAGCGAAAGACTTTTTGAACGCAGCAGCTGCTGTGGTCATTTCAGCTTCCGCGTCTTTGTCCATGGCCTTGGCGGCTTCCAGCTTAGCCATCAGCGCAGCGTGCTTGTCTTTGAGATAAGCATGAAAGCCGGACTCAAAAGCCAACACCTTTTTCACGTCCACATCGTCCATGAAGCCTTTGTTCACTGCAAACAGTGTGGCGGCCATGTTGGAAATAGTCAGGGGTGCGTACTGCGCCTGCTTGAGCAGCTCGGTCACGCGGGCACCGCGGTCCAGCTGCTTGCGGGTGGCTTCATCCAGGTCAGACGCAAACTGCGCAAACGCAGCCAGCTCGCGGTACTGGGCCAAGTCGGTACGGATACCGCCCGACAGATTTTTGATCAGCTTGGTCTGGGCTGCACCACCTACGCGGGACACCGAAATACCGGCGTTGATCGCAGGACGGATACCGGCGTTGAACAAGCTGGTTTCCAAAAAGATCTGACCGTCAGTGATCGAGATCACGTTGGTGGGCACGAAAGCCGACACGTCGCCAGCTTGCGTTTCAATGATGGGCAGAGCTGTCAGTGAACCCGTTTTGCCTTTGACCGCACCTTTGGTGAAGTCTTCGACATATTTTTCGTTCACGCGGGCTGCGCGCTCGAGCAAACGGCTGTGCAGATAAAACACGTCGCCTGGGTATGCTTCACGTCCTGGCGGTCGGCGCAGCAGCAGTGACACCTGACGGTAAGCGACGGCTTGTTTTGACAAATCGTCATACACGATCAGCGCATCTTCACCGCGATCGCGGAAGTACTCGCCCATGGTGCAGCCAGAGTAGGCGCTTACATATTGCATGGCGGCTGATTCAGAAGCAGAAGCGGCCACAACGATGGTGTATTCCATCGCGCCAGCTTGCTCAAGCGAGCGCACCACGTTCTTGATCGACGATGCTTTTTGACCGATTGCAACGTAAACGCATTTCACGCCGTTGCCTTTTTGGTTGATGATGGCGTCAATCGCAACGGCCGTTTTACCGGTCTGGCGGTCGCCAATGATCAGTTCGCGCTGGCCGCGGCCGACTGGCACCATGGAGTCAATGGACTTCAGGCCAGTTTGCAAAGGCTGATCGACTGATTTACGGGCAATCACGCCTGGCGCAACTTTTTCAATCACGTCGGTCATCTTGGCGTTGACCGGGCCTTTGCCGTCAATCGGCTGACCCAGAGCGTTGACCACGCGGCCCAGCAGCTCAGGGCCTACCGGCACTTCAAGAATACGGCCCGTGCATTTGACAATGTTGCCTTCCGCCAGATGCTCGTACTCGCCCAGAATCACGGAGCCGACCGAGTCGCGCTCGAGGTTCAGCGCCAGACCGTAGGTCGGTGTGCCATCAGCAGTAGCCGGGAATTCCAGCATCTCGCCTTGCATCACGTCAGACAAGCCGTGGATGCGCACAATACCGTCAGTCACCGACACGATGGTGCCCTGGTTACGGATGTCGCTGGATGCGGTCAGGCCTTCGATACGGCTCTTGATCAGTTCAGAAATTTCTGCTGGATTGAGTTGCATGACTCTTTCCTTCTTTCTAGGTTGTTGGACTGTGTTTTCTGACGACAAACGCCGCTCAGGAAACCAGTGCTACTTTCATTTGCTCTAAACGGGCTTTGACCGAAGTGTCCAGCACCTCGTCACCCACCACGACACGTACGCCGCCTATCAGGTCCGGCTCCAGCTCAACTGTCAAGTTGAGCCTTTTCCCAAAGCGCTTTTCCAGCGTGGCCGACAAGTCAGCCAATGCCGCCGCGTCAAGTGCAAAAGCACTGAAAACAGTAGCGTCTGAAGAACCGCTCTTCGCGTTTTTCAACGCGCGGAACTGACTCGCGATTTCGGGCAGCACGCTGATGCGTCCGTTGTCAATCACAGCCCTGAGGAAGTTTTTGGCAGCCTCAGGCAAAGCGGTTTTGGCAACTCCAGTTATCACATCAAACGTTTGTGCAGATGTGACACTGGGATTTCCAGCGTACTGCTGCAACTGTTCGTTCGACGCAATAGCGGCCAACTCGTCAAGCCATGCGGCTGTGCCGACCAGGTCAGCACCCGCAGTTTTAAACAGCGCTTCAGCGTAAGGACGTGCAATGGTGGCTAATTCGGCCATGTTTGTACTCTTGTCTTTACGGTCAAAGTTCAGTTTTCAGGCGACCCAGCAAGTCGGCATGCACAGAGGCATTGACTTCCTTGCGCAAGATCTGTTCAGCGCCCTTGACGGCCAGTGCGGCCACCTGCTCGCGCAGGGTCTCACGGGCTTTGACGGTTTGCTGCTCAGCCTCGACTTTGGCGGCGGCAATGATCTTGCTGCCCTCCTCGGTCGCCTTGGCCTTTGCCTCTTCAATCATGGCTTGTGCGCGGCGCTCGGCCTCAGCCAGTCGCACGGCGGACTCGCCTTTTGACTTGGCCAGCTCTTCCTCAACACGCTTGTTGGCGTTGGTGAGTTCGGCTTTGGCTTTGTCAGCAGCTGCCAGGCCAGCGGCGATTTTGCTCGCGCGTTCGTCCAGCGCGGCTGCTATCGGGGGCCACACGAATTTCATCGTGAAAAGCACCAGAATCGCAAACACGATGAGCTGCGCAAAAAATGTGGAGTTGATACTCACAGCAGCACCTCTGTAGTTGGATGACTGATAAGAAGCCTGCTTACTTCAGTACAAACGGGTTAGCAAATGCAAACAACATGGCAATACCCACGCCGATCAGGAAAGCCGCGTCGATCAGACCAGCCAACAGGAACATTTTGGTTTGCAGTTCGTTCATCAGCTCTGGCTGGCGGGCAGCTGCTTCGAGGTATTTGCTACCCATGATGCCGATACCGATACAGGCGCCGAGTGCGCCCAGGCCAATGATCAGGCCTGCGGCCAATGCGACTAAACCAAGTACGTTTTCCATTTAAAGCTCCTACTAATTAACAAATAAACTAACCAAGAAAAAAACCGAAAT
Organism: Polaromonas sp.; assembly: GCA_031410335.1. Classification (GTDB taxonomy): domain Bacteria; phylum Pseudomonadota; class Gammaproteobacteria; order Burkholderiales; family Burkholderiaceae_C; genus Polaromonas. The sequence goes on from JANNYZ010000101.1 coordinate 26,835, forward strand.
ACCGAAACCCGTCAACAGTCGATCAGTGGTGGTCGTGGGCTTGACCCACATACACCAGCGTCAACATCATGAAAATAAAGGCCTGTAGCGCCACAATCAAAATATGGAAGATGGCCCAGCCCGTGCCGGCCAGAATGTGGCCGATAAAGAGAAATACACCAGTTGCCGAGCCAAAACCAACTGCACCCATCAGCGCAATCAGCATGAACAGCAACTCGCCCGCATACATGTTGCCAAAGAGTCGCAGGCCATGAGAGACCGTTTTGGCGGCAAACTCAATCATCTGCATCAGGAAGTTGACGGGGTACAAAAACCACTTGTCACCGAAGGGGGCAGAAAACAGCTCATGTACCCAGCCGCCGAAGCCCTTGATCTTGATGTTGTAAAACAGGCAGACCAGCAGTACGCCGCATGACATGCCAAGCGTGGCAGACAGGTCAGCCGTTGGTACGACGCGGAAGTATTCAATTTTGTGGTCCAGCCCAGTCACCGCGAAGACGCTGTGAAACAGGTCAACGGGCAAGAAGTCCATTGAGTTCATCAGGAAGATCCAGACAAACACCGTCAGCGCCAACGGGCCAACAACTTTGCGCGATTCAGCGTTTTTAACAATGCCCTTGGCCTGACTGTCGACCATCTCAAGCAACATTTCTACCGCCGCCTGCATACGGCCAGGCACGCCAGAGTGGATGGTTTTTGCCACGCGCCACATCAAGAACAAGCCAATCACGCCGAGGGTGACAGACCAGAAAATCGTATCGAGATTGATAACGCCAAAGTCAATCAGCGTTGTCTGCTTTTTATTTTGCAGATGCACCAAATGGTGACCAATGTAATCACCAGCGGTTAAAGCAGTTCCAGAAGATGCACTCATCTCAAATCTCTTTATTTAGCCGACATTTATCGTTTTCGATTTGCGCCGCACTCTGGCCTCAAGCCAAAGCACCAACCAAACCGCCTTCATCGTCACTACCAGCCCCACCAACATGGCGGGCCAGCTTAAATTTGTGACCAGTCTGGGGGCCGCAAACAACATGGCCAATACCAAACCGATCTTCACCATTTCCCACAAAAAAAATCCAGTCACCGCAGCGGCCGGATTGATCGAAGACACTTTGCTCATCAAGCCGCGTGCAAACAATGCGCCGGGAATGACCACCGCCATCGCCCCATACAGTGTCGACCAGCCCACCGACGACTTGCCAGACACCCACCACGCTGCAAAAGCAGTCAAGACGCCGCTAGCGGCCTGGCCCGCCAACACCATCCAGGGAGAAATCGCCGGATTTTGCTGCCTGAGAACCTGTGCTTCTTCCCGGGTCAGGGGCTTGATGACATCGTCACCAGCGGTTTGATCCCAAGCGTCGTTTGCAGCGAAATGATGAATTTTGTGCATCGCAGATTACAGGCGGGTTACAAAAAGCATTTTTTCCACAGCCTCTGATTATACGTAGAAACCCGGCATGCAAAAACAGTTTTAAATCCCAGGCGGCTTTTAGGTGCATTTTGGTGCCTGGCAGCAAGCAAAAAGCGCGGCCACAATGATAGCTTTCCACACCGGACGCCTCAGCCTATGTACGACTACGCAAAACTCCTTCACCTCATCGCAGGCATCGTCTGGATGGGCGGCATGACGTTCATGCTGTTTGCCCTGCGGCCAGCCGCCATGGCCATCATGGACGCGCAGCCAAGAGCCGTGCTGATGGGGCGCGTCTGGCAGCGCTTTTATGTTTGGGTGCTGGTGGCAATTGTGGTGCTTTTTGCCACGGGCACGCATCTGTACACCTCGACATTTCGTGCCGCCCGGCTGGCGACAGGCAATGGCAGCGTACCGCTGGGGTGGAACTTGATGCTGGTACTGGGCATCACCATGATGCTGGTGTTTGGCCATATTTATTTTGCCGGTTTTAAAAAATACAAGCGCGCCATTGCCGCAGCCGAATGGCCCATGGCAGCCAAAGCTGGCGGGCTGATTCATAAAATGACGCTGCTGAACTTTGCGCTGGGCTGGCTGGCCATACTCGCGGTACGCTTGATACGCTGACTATTTTTATCCCTTGCCTTCATGATTGAATCGACGTCCAGCCCCATTAAATTGTGCTTCAGAAGCTACTTTCTTAATAGCAATTTTGCCGCTGCGGTCCTCACTGCCCTGCTGCTGGCATTGACCGGATGCGCCAGTGTCAACGCGCAGTACAGCCCTTCCAAACCGCACCACACTGCTGAGGGCTTCAAGAACAATTACATCGGTGCGATTGACAAATCGTTTGGCGAGCTGATCCGCTGGCAGCGTGAAAGGTATGCCGCCGGTTTGCCCAAGCCACCCGAGCTGCCCACGCCGTCACAAAAACCGGACATCGCTGCCTTGCAAGCCTACACCGGCAAGTCAGGGCAGGCACCGGCCATCACCTGGATAGGCCATGCCAGCATGCTGGTGCAGTCTGGTGGCCTGAACGTGCTGACCGACCCGATTTTTTCCAGCCGAGCCAGCCCCATCAGCCTGATTGGGCCGGTGCGCAAACACCCGCCCGGTGTGGTGCTGGCCGACGTGCCGGTGATTGACGTGGTGCTGATTTCGCACAACCACTACGATCACCTGGACCGCCCATCGGTGCTGGAGATTGCCCAGCGCGCCAGGGATGCCGGCACGTCAACTCTTTTTCTGGTGCCGCTCGGCATGAAGTCCTGGTTTACCGATATGGGCATCGCCAACGCAGTTGAACTGGACTGGTGGGACAAACACAGCCACAAAGGCGTGGAATTCAATTTCACGCCCATACAGCATTGGTCAGCCCGTAGCTTTACGGACCGCAGCCAGACGCTGTGGGGCGGATTTGCCGTGTTTGCACCCGACTTGCACTGGTACTTTGCCGGCGATACCGGCTACTCCAAAGACTTTGCCGACACCGGTGCCCGATTTGCGGACCGGCACACCGCCAGCCGGGGCGGCAGCTTTGACCTGGCGCTGATCCCGATCGGCGCTTATGAGCCACGATGGTTTCTGAAAGACCAGCATGTCAACCCACAAGAGGCCGTACAAATACACCGGGACTTGCGCGCCAAGCGCAGCGTCGGCATCCACTGGGGTACGTTTGAACTGTCCGATGAGTCCCTTGACCAGCCACCCCAAGACCTCGCACTGGCCGCCCGCACGCAGGGCCTGGCAGACGGCGACTTCAGCGTCATGGCCCTGGGTGAGACCCGCGTGCTGGTCGCGCGACAACCTTCGTCAGCACCTCCACAGCCAGCACCACAGTAACTTTTCTACCCAATTTTTATGCCCCACATCGCAACATCTGACCTGCCCGACACGCTTTGCTACTTAAATGGTGACTACACGCCCCTAAAAGACGCCAAGATCAGCGTACTTGACCGGGGATTTATCTTTGGCGATGGCGTTTATGAGGTCGTACCCGCCTATGCGGGCCAGCTGTTCAGGTTTGCCCAGCACATGGCACGGCTTGACCGCAGCCTCGCCGAGCTGCGCATACCCAACCCCCTGACGCATGCCGA
>JANNYZ010000102.1:0-3915 GCA_031410335.1 Polaromonas sp.
GCGACAGCCTGGTGCGCTATGTGGTGGTGGCGACCAGCAGCAGTGGTGCCAGGAACGTGATGTACGAGGCATTGCGCTGCTCAAGCGGTGAGTTCAAAACCTATGCCCGCTATTCTTCTGATGGCAAATGGAGTCTGGTCAACAATCCGCAGTGGCGTTCGGTGTTTGACAACATGCCGTCCAAACATCCTCTGCGCCTGGCCAGGGCTGGCGCGTGCGATCAAACGGCGCCAGTGGGCTCGGTCACTGAGCTGGTAAGTAAACTGAAGAATCCGCCGCGCTACCTGGACCAGTAGACGAGGGTTCAGCACCCTGGCATCAGCGCATCAAGACGAGGTTGGTGCGGTGCACCATTTCCGGCTCGCCGGTGTAGCCCAGCAGCTTTTCAAACTCGGTGGACGCCTTGCGGCCAATCAGCCGCGCCTCTGCGCTGGAGTAGTTGGCCAGCCCGCGTGCTATTTCTATACCGTCGGGGCTTTTGATGGCAATCACATCGCCACGTGAAAACTCACCCAGCACAGCGGTCATACCAATCGGCAGCAGGCTCTTGCCTTCGCTGGCCACTTTGGCGGCTGCCCCTGCATCAACTGTGACGGACCCCCGCATCTGCAAATGGTCAGCCATCCATTGTTTACGCGCTTGATTTTTGGCTGTTTGTGCCAGCAGCAGCGTGCCAATTCTCTGGCCATGGCACAGACGAATCAGCACCGATGGCTCCCGGCCCCAGGCAATGACTGTTGACGCACCAGAGCCTGCAGCCCGCTTGGCCGCCAGGATTTTCGTGATCATGCCGCCACTGCCAATGCTGGACCCTACACCGCCCGCCATGGCTTCAAGCGCTGCATCGCCGGCTTTGCCGATGTCCACAAACTGTGCGGCGGGGTCTTTGCGCGGGTCTGCCGTGTACAGGCCTTTCTGGTCAGTGAGGATGATGAGCGCATCAGCCTCCACCAGATTGGCCACCAGCGCTCCCAGCGTGTCGTTGTCGCCAAACTTGATCTCGTCGTTGACGACAGTGTCGTTTTCATTGATAACGGGCACCACACCCAGGCTCAGCAGGGTCAACAAAGTTGAACGCGCATTCAGGTAGCGCTCGCGGTCGGCCAGGTCGGCATGGGTAAGTAACACCTGCGCGCTGCCAATGCCGTTTTCACGCAATTGCGTCTCATACACCTGCACAAGACCCATCTGACCGACGGCTGCCGCAGCTTGCAGCTCGTGGATGGCTTTGGGTCGCGTGCCCCAGCCCAGACGCTTCATCCCCTCGGCGATGGCGCCGCTGCTGACCATGATGACCTCACGCCCGTCCTTGACCAACGCCGCCAACTGCTCACACCACTGGCCAATCGCCACAGCATCCAGCCCCCGACCTTCGTTGGTGACGAGGCTGGAGCCGACCTTGACCACGATGCGTTTGGCATGCAGCACTACGTTTGAGCCGGGTTTATCTTGCATCTTGCAGGTGTGGAAGGTTTTTCAAGGCGATTTGAAGCGGTTTTCAGTTGCGATTTAGGGCTCTAGACCAATGAAAATATGCGCGAGCAGCTCCTGAATTGATAGCAATTTGCCTACTCTGGTGGCAATTTAACAAAACGTGGGTCGACTTCTTCCACCGGCTGCTCACTTTTTTGCACCTTTTTGACGTGCTGATAAATCGTCTTGATCAAGTGCTCGCAGCCTTCGCGTGTCAGGGCCGATATCTCAAACACCGGACCTTTGAACTTGAAGCGCTTGACGAAGTCTTTGACGATCTCCGCACGCTTGTCGCTGTCAACCATGTCCAGTTTGTTCAGTACCAGCCAGCGCGGTTTTTTAAACAGTGCGTCGTCATACTTTTTCAGTTCACCCACAATCGCCTTGGCCTGCGCCACTGGGTCAACGCCTTCATCAAATGGGGCCAAGTCCACAATGTGGAGTAGCAGCCGGGTACGCTCCAGGTGCCGCAAGAACAGATGCCCCAAGCCAGCGCCTTCAGAGGCGCCTTCAATCAAGCCAGGCAGGTCGGCCACTACAAAGCTTTGTTCGGGCCCGACACGAACCACGCCCAGGTTGGGATGCAGGGTGGTGAAAGGATAGTCAGCGATGCGTGGCCTGGCGTTGGACACGGCGGTTATAAAAGTGGATTTCCCCGCGTTGGGCATGCCCAGCAAACCCACATCAGCCAGCACTTTCAGCTCTAGCTTCAGGCTTCTTCGTTCACCGGGCCAGCCCGGGGTTTTGCTGCGCGGTGCGCGGTTGGTCGAACTTTTAAACCGTAAATTGCCAAAGCCGCCATCGCCGCCTTTGGCGATCAAAACCTGCTCGCCCGGCTCCATCAGCTCAAACAGGGTTTCGCCTGTTTCTGCATCGGTCAGTATGGTGCCGACCGGCATCTTCAAAATGACGTCATCTCCCTTGGCGCCGAACATGTCAGAGCCCATGCCGTGACCGCCATTTTTGGCGTCGTGGCGGCGCGAGAAGCGGAAGTCCACCAGCGTGTTCAGGTTGATGTCGGCGACTGCGTAAACGTGACCACCGCGTCCCCCATCACCACCGTTCGGACCACCGAATTCCTTGTACTTTTCATGGCTGAACGAGACGCAGCCCGCCCCGCCATCGCCTGCGGCAATGTCAATAAAGGCTTCGTCAACGAATTTCATGGTGTGGCCCGGTCTGGCTGCGCAGTTGGAAGTAGTCTACAAATAAAAAAGCCCCGACTGGTCGGGGCTTCGATTGGGTCGCAAGGACTTGCCGAAGTGACAGGCTTACGCCGGGGTCACGCTGACAGTCTGCTTGGACAAAGCGCCCTTGATGGCAAAGGAGACTTGACCGTCTACCAATGCAAACAAAGTGTGGTCCTTGCCGATGCCGACATTGGTACCGGGGTGAAACCGGGTACCGCGCTGGCGAACAATGATGCTGCCTGCATTGATGACTTCGCCACCAAATTTCTTGACGCCAAGCATTTTGGGCTGCGAGTCGCGCCCGTTTCGCGTAGAGCCGCCGCCTTTTTTCTGTGCCATTTTTCAGTTACTCCTGATGGTGCCGGGATTAGCCAGCAATAGCGCCGATTTGCAGTTCTGTGTAGTTCTGCCGATGACCCTGGCGTTTTTGATAGTGCTTGCGCCTGCGCATTTTGAAAATGCGAATCTTGTCGCCTCTGCCGTGAGAGATGACTGTCACAGTAACACTGGCACCTAGCACCAAGGGCGTACCAACTTTGATATCAGCGCCGTTCCCGACAGCCAACACCTGGTCAATAACGATCTCTTGGCCTACGTCCGCAGCAATCTGTTCGACTTTAATTTTTTCACCGGAAGCAACTTTGTATTGTTTGCCACCAGTTTTTATGACCGCGTACATGTAAGACCTCTTATATATTGAGTTCTGCAGACGAATTTCCACAGAACCCAAGATTCTAGCACGGCAGGCCCAAAATGGCCCTATCTGTCAAATACGTCTCAAACACAGGGCTGTCGTTGCCGTCCGGCTTCCTATAATCACTCCACTTCATCGTTGGAATTTACCTCTTTTGTCTGCCAACTCATCCAGCACCGCTGCCGCGCTTGCCCTCATTGCCGACGACATGAGAGGGATGGATGCTGTCATCGCCAGGCGCTTGCAGTCTGATGTGCCGCTGGTCAGCCAGGTATCGCAATACATCATTGCCGCAGGCGGCAAGCGGCTGCGCCCGGCCCTGCTGTTGCTGATGTGCGGCGCGCTGGGTTACGAGCAAGAGCAGCGCTTCAACATGGCTGCGGTGGTCGAATTTATCCATACTGCCACTTTGCTGCACGATGATGTGGTGGACGAATCCACCCTGCGGCGTGGCCGCGCCACTGCCAATGAGGCTTTCGGCAACCCTGCCAGCGTTCTGGTGGGCGACTTTTTGTATTCCCGCGCATTCCAGATGATGGTCGAAGCGGGTGACATGCG
>JANNYZ010000103.1:0-28304 GCA_031410335.1 Polaromonas sp.
CCCCCAGCTTTCTGACCATCAGCCCCAACAACCGCATGCCCGCCATCGTTGACCACGCCCCGGCGGGTGGCGGTGCGCCAGTGGCGGTGTTTGAAAGCGGCGCGATTTTGCAGTACCTGGCAGAAAAGACCGGGCGCTTTACGCCCGCCGACTTACGCGGTCGCTACCAAACCCTGCAATGGCTGATGTGGCAGATGGGCGGCCTGGGGCCGATGGCTGGGCAGAACGGGCACTTTCTGCTTTACGCACCTGAAAAAATACCTTACGCCATTGAGCGCTATGGCAAAGAAGTGGACCGGCTGTACGGCGTGCTCAACAGCCAGCTAGCTGCAACACAGGCCTTTGTCGCTGGCGCTGACTATTCCATCGCCGACATGGCGATCTTCCCGTGGGTGCGCACCCACAAGGCGCAGCAGGTTGACATGGGAAAATTTGCACACGTCGAGCGCTGGTACAACGCGCTGTTTGAAAGGCCGGCTGTCAAGCGCGGGCTTGACCTGGGCAAAGAACTGCGTGCCCCTGCCCTGACCGAAGACGCACGCAAAGCCCTGTTTGGCCAGACATCTGCCAGCATTCAAACTGGAGCGCATAAAAATGATTGACTCACATGATTGATTTTTACTTTGACGTGTCCAGCCCCTGGACGTACCTTGCGTTTCGCAACATTCAGCCCATGGCCAAAGCGCTGGACGTGGCCATCCACTGGCGGCCCGTGCTGGTGGGCGGCATTTTTAACACCGTCAACCAGCGCATGTATGCCTCGCGTGAAGACAGCAACTCACCACGCAACCGCTATGTGCTCAAAGACCTGCAAGACTGTGCGCGGCAAACGGGTGTGACGATTGTTTTTCCGCCCAAGGTGTTTCCGGTCAACAGCGTCAAGGCCATGCGCGGCTGCATCTGGCTCGCCCGTAGCGACGCCTTCAAAGCCTGTTTGCTGCCCTTTATTGAAGCCACCTTTGCCGCTTATTTCACCCGGCAGGAAGACGTCTCGCAAGACGCGGTACTGGCAGCCGTTTGCCAGCAGACAGGCATCGACGCCGACGCTTTTGCCGCCGGCATCACGCAGCCAGACATCAAGGACGCGCTGAAAGCCAATACCGATGAAGCCATTGCGCGCGGCGCTTTTGGGGTGCCCAGCTTTTTTGTGGGCGACGATATGTACTTTGGCAACGACAGGCTGGACCTGCTGCGCCTGGCCGTTGTAAAGGCCCAAGCCACATAACGTGAAGTTTGGGCTAAAGCTCGTTCAGCTTGGCCGGGCGGCTTTCGTCAGACTGAATAAACGAGTCGTCCCACTTGGCCGGGTACCTGCCAGACTTGCCCGAGCCAAACGCGCCACTGCCGTCCGGGTTAAAGCCGGCAGCCTGCGGACGTGGAATCGGTTTGAGCGCATCGTTCTGGTTTAACTCAACCAGTGCTGCGTCCTTGGCTGCCTGTCGTTTTTCTTTGGTGAAGTTGTCCAGGTCTGCATGAAAGCTGCTGTTGCCACCACGTGTGACCTGGGCCTCGACCTGGTCTTCAATTTCCAGTTCGCCCAAAAATGCCGCGCGCATGGCACTGGGCTTGGGCAGCTTGACGCTGCGCACCGCCGTGTAGGCGATGCGGCAGTCTGACAGCAGCGACTCTTTCAGTTCACGGTTGGTTTTGTTCAAACCGCGTTTGCCGGGGACGTCGACACAGCCGACCACGTTGCCGTTGTCTGTGCACACGGTAAACGTGCAGTACACGCCACCCAGCAGCTCTTGCCAGCGCGCGCCGCCGCCGTTTTTATCTTTGCTGATCGGCACGGTAAAGCGCAACACGGGCAGCTTGACCATGAGCAGATGGTCATGAAAAGTGGTGCGCAGCCACTTGAAGACCTCGTACTCCTCGTTGGTCATCAACACCCGCGCCGACAGAGGCCACTTGCTGGGCATCCGCATGCGTGCGTTGGCCTGGTTGCGCAGCCACCATGCATAAGCGCCAACCCCCAAAGCCGCACCCAAAACCATGCCCACAGCTGCCATGAGTAATGTCAATGTGTTCACAACTGCTCCACTTTTATGTTTTGATTCAAAACAAACATATTAATACGCAATTTTGGGAGCACCAGAGCAGTTACCAGTAGTTTCAACTTTCGGCCACAGGCATTTGTCGACAGGCGCAGTGCGCTATCGCTTTGGCAGCAAATGCAACGATGGCGCAGCCGGGTTATGCTGCGATTTTTTCAACAGGAGCCCGCCATGCCGCTGAAGACTGCCCAGGACTTTGACCAGGAACTGCTGATTCTGTTTGACGCTTACGTGCACGGCACGATAGACCGACGCGGCTTTTTGGACCGGGCGCAAAAGTTTGCCGTGGGCGGCATGACAGCAGCCGGCCTGCTGACCGCCCTGAGCCCGGACTTTGCCCGCGCCCAGGTCGTGCCCAAAGACGATGCCCGCATCAAAACCGAGATGCTCGACTACGCGTCCCCCAACGGCAGCGGCACTGTCAAAGGCTACCTGGCCAAACCCGCCAACATGACAGGCAAGCTGCCCGTGGTGCTGGTGGTGCATGAGAACCGGGGCCTGAACCCGCACATTGAAGACATCACCCGCCGCCTGGCGCTTGACAACTTTGTCGCCTTTGCACCCGACGCACTGACCCCACTGGGCGGCTACCCCGGTGATGAAGACAAGGCGCGTGAGCAGTTTGCCAAACTGGACCAGAAGAAAACCGCTGAAGACTTTGTAGCCGCTGCCGCATTTTTGAAGGCGCGGCCTGAATCAAACGGCAAACTGGGCGCTGTGGGCTTTTGCTTTGGCGGCGGCGTGGTGCACATGCTGTCGACCCGCCTGCCCGATCTGAATGCTGGCGTGCCGTTTTACGGCAACCACCCGGCCGCCAGTGAGGCGGTCAAGGTCAAGGCACCGCTGCTCATTCAGTTTGCAGGCATTGACGACCGCATCAACGCTGCCTGGCCGGCTTATGAAGCAGCCCTGAAAGCCGTCAACGCCAACTACACCGCCCACATTTACGCGGGCACCCAGCACGGCTTTAACAACGACACCACACCAAGATTTGACGCCACCGCAGCCAAGCTGGCCTGGGGCCGCACACTGGAGTTTTTCAATAAGAACCTGCGGGCTTGATTTGTTGCTTAACCACCAGCTTAGCCACCCGCGCGCTTGACAACATAGCTTTGCTTTTGCAGGGCCGCCATGACGGTAGCCACATGGTCGCCCTGCACTTCAACCACACCGTCTTTGACAGTGCCGCCTGAACCGCAGGCATTGCGCAGCTGTTTGGCCAGCGCGGCCAGCCCCTCAGCATCCAGCGGTAAGCCTTTGACAAGCGTCACGCTTTTGCCGCCCCGACCCTTGGTCTGTAGGCTGACGCGCACCACGCCATCAGTTTTGCTTAGTTGTTGTGCTTGTGCCTGCGCTTTGCAAATGCAACTGGCAACAGGTTGGCGGCAGTCTGGGCACATGCGGCCTGCGTCGGTTGAATAGACCAGTCCACCGAGGTTTGCCAGGCCTGCCAGACCCTTGTTCGTTTGATTATTTTTCATCGGATTTCATCAGGCTTCATGAGGCGTTTTGGGTTGTGTATTCTGACTCAAGCAAAATCAGGGCACATGACTGAACACCTGCCCACCCCCGACAAAGAGCAAATCAACCTGCTCGACGCGTTTGACCGCCTGGACTTGCACCAGATACAGATGGTGACCACCGCCGAGCAGGCCAACGCCGCGCTGCAAGCCTTGCAAGGGGAAAAAGTGCTGGGCTTTGACACCGAGTCAAAACCGACCTTTGCCAAAAACGAAGCTTCGACCGGCCCGCACATCGTGCAGCTGTCCACCTTGCACAGAGCCTGGATTTTTCAGCTCGAAGACGCAGTCTGCCGCCGCGCCGTGGGCGAGCTGCTGGAGGCGCCCCACATCATCAAGGCAGGTTTTGGCCTGGGCGACGATAAAAAACGCATCACCTACAAACTGGGCGTTGACCTGCAAGGCGTGCTGGACCTGAATGCCGTCTTCCGGGAAAAAGGCTACCGCAAGGATATGGGCGTGCGCGGCGCGGTGGCGGTGCTGTTCAACAAGCGCTTCATCAAGTCCAAAAAAGCCAGCACGTCGAACTGGGCCAATCCGCACCTGACAGAAGCGCAAATCATCTACGCCGCTAATGATGCCTACGCGGCGATGCGGGTTTATGCAGCGCTGGGACTTTGATTTTTGGTTTTTTAGCGGTTAGAGGCGTTTTTAAGCCGTTTTCAGGTATTAAATTGGCCTTAAAGCCAATGGATACGTGCGCGAGCAGCTCCCGTATTGATAGCGGGGGCTGGTTAGTTGGTATATGACGCCAGTTCTTTCTCAATTCTTTCTATTAATTTAAAAAGTTATTCCGACCGATTTGTCCAGTTATATGTGGCGGCCCATTGATCAGCTACCCTGCTGTAAATTGGTATGTCTAAAAATCTGCCTAGCTGCCCTTTATCGCCACGGGCTGGACACCAGATGGACTCTTTCGAACTCAGCAGTAACTTTGAAGGTTTCGCTGCAGGTATGCATGAAAATATATTTTCTTCTTTGCGTACCTGCTCTGGCACTTGCATAAACGGAATTCGTTCGAAATCCAAACCATTCCATTTAAATGCGACCATGTAATACCTTGGGAATCGATAGTATTGAAGTTGCCGGTCGCCTCGAGGAATGCCAAACACATAAACCTTGCCATCAACTACATCCACACGTTGAGGCATCAAATACGAATGCCATACTCTTTTGCCGCCCAACTCTGGCAAGTCAATCTCAACCCAGCTCTGGTTCGTACCGTAGTTATCGTAGTACTCGCGCTTTTGATGGATCGTGACGATGCGGCTATCGCTCAAACGCACTTCCTCGTACCAACTCGGGTAGCGGCTATCGTAGTAACGCCATGTCAGCGCACATGAGATCAGTATCAGTGCCCCGATAAATAGCAGTCGCCATTGATTGCGTTTAAAAAATCCGGTTGTTATTGCTTGATTGGTTAAAGTCATTCGTGCTTCTCCCATCACGATTTTGTAAAGCTGTTGCGTCCTGTCCACTGTCCAATTAAGTTGCTTCGCAACCTCGCGACGAGAGTTTCTCTGGTTTTCTTACACATTTCGTGCTCCCTTTAGAGTTTGGTTTACCGTTTCGAGTGAGAAATTGGGGACAGACCCCGATTATTTCCCCGCTAAGAACGCCTTTGCCATCAGTAGCGTTAAAGTCACTATCAATTCAGGAGCTGCTCGCGCGCATATCCATTAGCCTAGAGGCTGATTTGATGCCCTAAAAAGGCTATTTTTCAGGTTTCCAGCCGCTTTTGGAAGCAACTTTGACCAGCCAGCACCCTTGAAATGCCATTTTTAGCCCATTTTCAGGCATGTTTCAGGGCTCCAGCCCAATAAATACGTGCGCGAGCAGCTATATTTTTAATAGCGTTCTGACATCAGCAAAAGACAATCGCCAGCAAGGCCGGGTCATCCACCCAGTTCAGCAGCGCATGCGAGCTGATACGGTAGGCGGTAACAGTGACCCAATCGATCAACAGCGCAAACGTCATATGCCGAGCGTCCTTACGGCTTTGCAGTGGCGGCCTTGCGGTCAGCCAGCACCTTCTGTGCGGCGGGCCGCTCGCCAATCATTTTGACGTAGGCCTTGTAGTCCACCCCGCCTGCCAGCAGCAGGTCTTCACCATAAATCGCCTTGGTCGCCATGCCCACCAGCGGCAGGCTGGCAAAGGCGGCACAGTCGGCCTGGGTAAAGGTGTCGCCCGCTGCATAGGGCGCAAACTTGATGAGCGACTTGAGAGCGGTGATGTTTTTTCAAGCTGCTTTCGTATGCGCTCCTGGGTGCTTTCGCTCACCGTGCCGCCAAAAAACGCCTGTGCGTACAACTGGCGCGCCACCAGTTCCACATGCAGGTCAATATAGGTTGTCAGCTCGCGCACCTTGGCGGCGGCAAACGGGTCTGCGGGCAGCAGCGCTGGCGTAGGGTGGGCGGCCTCCAGGTAGTCAATGATGGCCTGGCTTTCGCACAGGGTGCCCTGCGGCGTGGTGATGAACGGGATTTTGCCCAGCGGTGAAGCCGCCATGCCTGCCGCATCCACACTTTTTGGATGCACGTACTCTTCGGTGAACGGCAGGTTTTTTTCCAGCAAGGCCAGCTTGACCTTGTTGTAGTAATTTGACACAGGAAAGCCATGAAGCGTCAGCATGAAAAGTCTCCGCAAGTAGTTGGTGTGTCGAGTTTATGCGCCCCGGCTGCGGCCGGCCTGCCGCTCCTGCGACAGCTTGCACGCCCTTTTCAGATTGAGGCCAAAATGAAGCCGCACAACATGTTCAAACCCCAAATCACCTCTCCTGCCCATACAAGAACGGACTTTGGCTGCAGAGGCATGCGTGCAAGACACTAAGCCACATCATCTGAGCTGGGCCATGCGCCTTGCGCTGGCTGCGGTTTTTGTGTGGTTCTTCGTCGGTGGTATCGCCCATTTTGTGTTTACTGAAGCACAAATGCGCGTCATCCCGCCTTTCATTACCTGGCCGCGGGCTGCTGTGCTGGTCAGTGGGGTGTTTGAAATAGTGGGTGCACTCGGGCTGCTGTGGCGTCCGACACGCCAGGCGGCGGCGTGGGGCTTGTTTGCGCTAACGGTGGCGGTCACGCCTGCCAATATTTATATGCTGGAGCAAGCTTCGCTGTACCCGTCGGTGCCTTACTGGGCGCTGGTGTTGCGCCTGCCTTTGCAGCTTGGCCTACTGGTGCTGATTGCGTGGATTGCCCTGCGCACGCGCCGCCGCCAACAGTAAGAGGCCTGCCATAGCCCAAACCAGGGCAGGCAGCCATGCCAGCAGCGGCGCAAGCTGTGCGTCCTTGTTGAGCTGGCTGGCCACCAGGGCAATGCGCGCAAAAGCTGCCAGCGCCAGCAGTGAAAACATGGCGCCCGTCACCAGACCTTCACGCCCGGTGCGGCCAATGACCAGGGCACTTGTAAAGGCGCTCATCATCAACAAGCCCCAGGCACCACCGGCCACAAACTGTGCTGCCAAAAGGAGGCCCAACGAGCTGGCCACGCTGGCCGCCCAGGTTCCCAGCGCGCCCACACACCCAGCCAGGCCCATCACCAGCAGGCTGGCGTAACGGGCGTTCAAGCGGCTGGCAACAAGCATCAGCACGCTGAAGCCAATCCAGAAAACAGGCATCAAAAACTCCAGCTCGGCAGGCTTGGCAAAGCGCAAATACTGCGGCGCTGAATTGAGTGAGGAATGAACCTGAAAACCGAAACCCAGCAATGCCATCGCCAGCAAAAACGGCAGCATGGGCGGCTTGATGGCCTCCGTGCTGGTCTCAGTCACGGTTTTGCCAACAGGTGTTGCATCATTTTTTAAAGTGCGCTCAGCCCACACAATGCCAAACGTGGCCATCGCCAGGGCCAGGCTGGACAAGGCAAACGGCCAGCGCGGGTCCAGCCCGCGCAGGGCCACTGTGAGGTAAGGCGCCATCGCACCCGCAATGCCCAGGCCAATCAGCGACACACTGGCCAAACGCGGAATGGCCGACACCGCCGCATACTTGCCCAGCAACACCAAAGGCGGCGCACGCAATGCAGATGATGTGACAGACCAGACCATCGTCAGCGCCAAAAAAAGCCACTGCGCCGGCGGCCCGGTTGAAGCCACCAGAGGCAACAGCAGAAAAGCGGCGCAAGACGCCAGCGTCAACAGCACCACCCAGCGCCCCAGCTTGCCAAACACCCGCGCCGCTCTATCGGCCATCACGCCCATGGCGGTGTCGGCCACCAGAAAAATCAGCTGATCCATCATCAAGATCACCAGCACCATGTCTTTGGCCAGCCCCACCTGCGCCGCCAGCTGCGGCAAAAAGATGACGTACACCGTCCAGGTCAGGGTAAAGAAAAGCTGAATCACCGCCAGCGTGATGCCGACTTTGTTGCCGTCAGCAGAAGCAGGCGAAGCGGGCGATGAGGGTGTCATGGTGCGCCTTCAGGATTTGGCTGATTCTGACAGGGCGCACGAACCGCCTTTTATAGGGCTTTGCCCAGGCGACCCACCCCTTCAAGAATCTTGTCAACGCCGGCAGTCGCAAAGCTGAGCCTGAAGGTAGACGCATCAGGATGAGCCGCATAAAACGGTGCGCCGGGTACAAAGGCCACGCCTTGTTCAATCGCGCGTTTGGCAAACTCGCCGGCGTCTTTGACTTTGCCGCCCTTGCCTGTCAGGCGCGCCCAAAAGAACAAGCCGCCCTGCGGCTGCGTGAACTCGACCGCATCACCCAGTTCGCGGGTCAGGGCTTCGCCCATGGCTTTGGCGCGTTCGGCGTAGGTTTTGCGCACGTTGGCCAACGTGGCTGGCATGCGGCCGGCTTTCAGGTATTGCGCGGCTGTGGCCTGGGCAAAGGTGCTGGTGTGGGCGTCGCTGAACTGCTTGCACATGGTGGCTTTGGCCAGCAGCTCGGGCTGGGCGGCCATCCAGCCGACTCTCAAGCCGGGGGAAAGCACTTTTGACAGTGAGCCGCAATACGCAATCAAGTCACGGCTGCCCGGCACGCCGCTGCTCAGCGCCAGCAATGACGGCGGCGGTGTCTCGTTGAAGTACAGGTCGCCGTAGGGGTCGTCTTCAACGATCAGTGTGTTGTACTTGACGGCCATCTCGAGCACCTTTTTGCGGCGCTCCAGGCTGAGCAGTGCGCCGCTGGGGTTGCCGAAGGTGGGAATCAAGTACACAAACTTGGGTTTGTGCTCGGCGATCAGTTTTTCAAGCTCGTCGGTTTTGACGCCATGGCCGTCGCACGGTGCGCTGATGAGTTCGGCCCCGTACAGACGAAAGCACTGAATGGTGGCCAAAAACGTAGGGCCTTCCACAATGACTTTGTCGCCTGGGGAGATCATGGTTTTACCGAGCAGGTCAAGCGCCTGCTGGCTGCCTGTTGTCACGATCAGCTCATTGGCCGTTAGTGTCACGCCTTTGGTGGCCATGAAGCTGGCCAGCTGGTCGCGTAGCGGCCCAAAGCCTTCGGTGGCCCCGTACTGCAGCGCAGCGCCCGGGTCTTCAGCCAGGGCCTTGCCTGATGCCTCCTGAATGCCCGCTACGTCAAACATGGCGGGGTCTGGAAAACCGCCTGCAAAGCTGATGATGCCGGGCTTGCCCAGCAGCTTGAAAAGCTCGCGGATGGCGGAGGTTTCGACGTTGTTCAGGCGCGTGGCGAATTGAAGAGACATGTAAAAATGGCTTTATGAAAAAAGAAAATATTGCACCGTTTTTTGCCACCCTGAAGGCGGCCAATCCACAGCCTGTCACTGAACTTGAATATACCAGCGTGTTTGAATTACTGACCGCTGTGCTGCTGTCCGCGCAGGCCACCGATGTGAGCGTGAACAAGGCCACACGCAGGCTTTTCCCGGTGGCCAACACACCGCAAGCGATTCTGGACCTGGGGTTAAAGCAGCTTGAAGATCACATCAAAACCATTGGGCTTTTTCGCAGCAAGGCCAAGCACCTGCTGCAAACCTGCCAGATGCTGGTGGACCAGCACGGCGGCGTGGTGCCGCGCTCGCGTGAGGCGCTGGAGGCGCTGCCAGGCGTGGGCCGAAAAACCGCCAATGTGGTGCTGAACTCTGCCTTTGGCGAGGCCACCATGGCAGTCGACACCCACATCTTTCGCATGGGCAACCGCACCGGGCTGGCACCGGGCAAAACGCCGCTGGAGGTGGAGCTGAAGCTGCTCAAACGCATACCGGCTGAATACCTGGTGGACGCACACCACTGGCTGATACTGCATGGGCGCTATGTGTGCATGGCCAGGTCACCGCACTGCTGGGAATGTGCGGTCAGCAGCTATTGCAGCTTCAAGCCAAAGACTGCCGCGCCCTGAAATTGCTCCTGTTTCAGGAGCTGCTTGCGCATGTATCTATTGGCTTGCAGGCACTTTTGATACCCAAAAACGCAAACAGTAGCGCTGAAATTGCCCCAAAAGGCAGCTCAGGGCGCCAGAAGCGGCAAAACTGCAGCCGCAGCCGCTGGCGGCTTCGCCACACCCAGCAACTGGGCCAGCGTGGGCGCAATGCTGGCAATGTCAACCGGCGCGTCCACGCTGCCCGGCTTGTACCAGCCCGGCGCGTAAACCAGCAGCGGCACCTGGGTGTCGTACGAATACGGTGAGCCGTGTGTGGCGATATTTGAAGCGGACCCAAACATCCAGTTGGGCTTGAGCGCGTACTGCACGTCGCCTGACACATCGGGGTGCCACGATTTACGCATGGCGCTAAACAGCGGTGCGCCAGGCGGCACACCTGCCAACAACTCGGCCCGTGTGTAGGCGGCGGCCATCGCGGGTTCGGCCAGCAGCAGCGATTTGGTTTCTTGCGCCACAGCCGCGGGGTCTGCCTTTTGGAGGGCCACCATTTTTTTGTCCAGCAACAAGGACGAGCCCGAAAAACCGGTCGCCCATTTGCCACTTTCAAGCGGGCCAAAGCGCTTGTCAAGCCCGGCATTGATACGGCCCAAAAGCTGGGAGGCATTCAAGCGGCCTGACGGCAAACCCTGCGCTGCTGATACTTCAGGCGCTGGCATAAAGCCGTGGTCAGCCGTCAGCACCACAGCGTAGTTGCCTTTGCCGATGGTCTGATCCAGGTCGGCAAAAAAGCTTTCAAGCTGCCGGTCGAGTTGCAGCAGATGGTCGTGCGACAGACGCGATTCGGCGCTGAACGCGTGGTTGATGTAGTCGTGGCTGGACAGGCTGACCGTCAAAATATCGGTCACGCCGCGCTGGCCCAGTTGCTCGCCCGCAATGGCCGCACGCGCAAAGCCAAGGGTCAGTGCATCCCCAAACGGGCTGCGCATGACGGCGTTGTAAAAAGCCGGGCCAGGCGCATCGTCAGCTGCCACGCCCATCATCATGGGCAGTTTGCCGCCCGCTGGGCCAAACCAGGGCTGGCTGTCGGGCAGCGACCGGGCGTAGGCGGCTTCGGGCAACAGGGCCTTCCATTCGGTTTTGAAATAACGGTCAGCAGGCTTGGCTGCGTTGTAGGCAGTCACCCAGGCCGGGTGCTGCGCCATATAGTGGGTGCTTGACGCAAACCCGCCGCTGGTGGCCATGTACATGTAAGCGGTACCGCTTTTGCCAGCAGGCAAAATCGCGCCCCGGTCCTTGCCTGAAATGGCCACCACTTTTGACGCCGGGCTGGCTGCGCGCAGCATGTCGCCCAAGGTTGGTACTTTCAGTAATTTGGGACTGGTGCCGTCAAAAGCACTGGTTTTGTGGCCAATGTAAGTGGCGCTCGTGTCTTCAGTGTTGTAGACGGGCGCGCCAGTGTCAGGGTTGCGCCATTCATTGCCAATAATGCCCGTGCGGTCCGGGTAGGCGCCTGTCAGCATCACGGCGTGCCCGGCAGCCGTGACGGTAAAGGCATGCGCGTAATTGGCGTTGGCAAACCAGGTGCCGCGGTCTAGAAAGCGTGCAAATCCATCGGGTGCGAGCTGTTCGCGGTAGCCGGTGATTTGCCGTTGCGGCAAACCATCGACCACCATGAACACCAGCAACTTGGGCGGTGCCGATACCGTGATGGGCAGGGTGGGTGCCGCGCAACTGGCCAGCAACAAAGTGGCTGAAGTAACGAGGCAAGTGCGTAGCAGCGTGAATATTTTCATGTGATGAGGATTTTTAATGCTATTCATTCAGAAGCTGCTTATCCACGAATCTATTGGCCTACAGCATGACTGGGTACCTGCGAATCGTCAATTTTCGCCTCAGTCAGCAAAAACACCGGTCTTTTTAATCACGGGGCCCCATTTGATAATTTCAGCCTCGAGGTGGGTTTTCAAACCAGCGGCGGTGATTTTATCGAGTGGGGGCACATCAGAGCTCAAGTCCGTCAGGCGCTGCTTGACCTGCGGGTCTTGCATCGCAGCGCGCAATGCGGCGTTCAGCTTTTCCAGCGCGGGAGCGGGCGTGCCTTTGGGCGCATACATGCCGTGCCAGACCTTCACTTCAAAACCCTTCAAACCCTGCTCATTGAGCGTCGGCACATTGGGAAGCGCAGCCAGGCGGTTCAGGGTGGTCACGCCGTAAACCTTGACACGCCCGTCTCTGATGAGAGGCACGGTTTGCGTGGTCTGGTCGCACAGCATATCGACCTGCCCGCCCAGCAGCGCGTTCATGGCAGGGCCGGTGCCCGAGTAAGGAATGGTGTTCAGCTCAGCCCCCACCTGGCTCATGAAAAGCAAGCCGCACAGGTGCGACACCGCGCCGAGGCCGGCGTTGGCCAGCGAGACCTTGTTGCCGTTGGCTTTGAGGTAGGTTTGCAGCTCAGCAAAACTGGTGGGCGGGAAATCTTTGCGGGCCAGCAGCGTCATGGGTACATCCACCACCTGGCCAATGTATTCAAAGTCATTGAGCGGGTCAAAACTGAGTTTCTTGTACAGCGCAGGCGCCGTCGACATGCCCATGTGGTGGATGAAGATGGTGTAGCCATTCGGCGCTGCACGCGCCACCTTGGCCGAGGCAATGGTGCCGCCAGCGCCCACCGCGTTTTCCACCAGCACCGTCTGCCCCAGCGACTTGCCCATGGGAATAGCGATCATGCGGGCGACCACATCAGTCGGGCCACCAGCCGCAAACGGCACGACCAGGGAAATCGATTTGTTCGGAAAAGCGTCCTGGCTCCATGCCAGCGAACTGGCGGCCAGGCAAGCCATCGCCGCGCCCGTCTGCAATAAGGTTTTGAGTTTGAATGTCATGTTGTCTGTCTCCGTGTCGTTGTTAAAACCGTGCTGTCAAGAATCCTGACCATATCTTGCGACATCAAGCCTTCACCGTACAGAGTGAAAACACCACTCTCGCGGGCTTTCAGTGCCGATTCAATGCCTGCCGTTCAAGCCGGTGCATGCAGCAGGTGGCCCACTTTGTTGCACTGGCCAATATCCCACAGTGCATTCATGGCGCGTGTCATTTCAGGCGGCGTCGCGCCGCGGCTGAAAGCGGCCAGCCGCTGCGCCTTGGCGGTGATTTCTTCGCGGCTCAGGGTATTGCCGGGGTCGCCCTTGGGCTCATCCACCCGGCCCTGCAACACGCGGCCGTCGGTCGTCGTCACAGTGACCTTGCCGATCCAGCGGCGCGGATAGGCGGCGTCAACCTCGGCGTCCAGAACCATCTCCACCCGCTCGCACAAAGCCGTGGTGGCCTGGGCGTTGAAGTGCTGGTCAAACTCGACCAGCCCGGCGTGGCCAAAGCGCGCCACCAGACCCAGGACTGTGCCCATTGAAAATTTGCTTTGGTGCACGGTAGCGGGGTTCACCACCGGCCCCAGGACGTCAATGGCGCCCTGATGCACATGCGTGACCACGCGCGCCAGGTCTTGCGCCTGCAAGTGGTTGGCCTGCATGACCTGCAGCAAGGCGTCTGCCGCCGGATGCGTGTGGCGGCATGAAGCGTGAAACTTGAACGAGGTTTCAGCCGTGGCCCAGCGCGTGCCCAGCGCATCGGTCAGCCTTGAAGGGTCAGCATCGGTAGACATGCCAGCGGCCATGCCTTGCGGGCCTTCAAGTATTTGCGCCGCGCCAGTAAACCCATCACGCGCCAGGCAAGCCGACATCAGGCCCGCCCCTGCCGCGTGGGCGGTATGCAACTGCTTTGAATCTGCAGCCGTGTGCAAAAACTCCCACAGCCCCGCGGACTGCGTGCCAGCCGAGCCCAGCGCGTGCTGCATTTGTGCGGCGTTCAAGCCCAGCAGACTGCCCGCCGTGGCCGCTGCGGCCAGCGTGCCCGCGGTGCCGGTGGTGTGAAACACCTTGTAGTGTGAGCGGCCCAAAAACTCCCCCACCCGAATGCCCACCTCATAGCCCGCCACCGCTGCAGTCAACATCTGAGCGCCGCTGCTGCCCAGGCTTTGCGCCATGGCCAGCGCCACGGGGTACACCACCGTGGCCGGGTGAAACACAGAGCCGTTGTGCACGTCATCCTGCTCGGCCACATGCGAAGCGGCAGCATTGGCCATGGCAGCAAAGTAGGCGCTGCTGCTGCTGCGGTTGATGAGCACTTCACACGCCCCGACGGACGGCCCCATGCTGGCGACAAAGCGGGTGATGCTTTCAACCGGTCGAGCGCCCTTGCCCGCTATCGCAGAGCCAAACCAGTCGACCAGCAGGTCTTCGGTTTTGCGGATGACCGGGGTTGGAATGGCATTGAAGCGCAGGTCTGCGGCAAAGGCTGCCAGTTGTGCGGTGGGACTTGTTTGCATGGTGAATGGTGACGGGTTGCTGTATAAAAATTAAATGGCACCGGCCTGTTGCAAGGCGGCAATGTCTGCCTCGCCCTGCCCCAGCTCACGCAGGATGGCGTGCGTGTGCTCGCCAACAGCAGGCACCGCGTCCATTCGATAGTCAAAGCTACTGCTGCGACCCGGCGGCAGCAGCGCGGGGATGTTGCCCGCGGGCGTTGCCACCGTGCGCCAGCGTTCACGTGCCCGTAGCTGCGGATGCGCCCAAACTTCGGCCATGCTGTTCATGCGCGCGTTGGCAATTTGCGCCTCATCGAGCTTGGCCAGCACCTGCGCTGTGCTCAGGCTGGCAAAGGCGTTCAAGATGATGGCCTCCAGGGCAGCCCGGTTGGCATTGCGCCGCGCGTTGCTGTCAAAACGCGGGTCTCTGGCCAACGCGGGTTGCGCCAGTACGACGCCACAAAACAGCTGCCACTCGCGTTCGTTTTGCAGGCCCAGCATCACGGTGCCGCCATCACCTGCGGCAAACGGGCCATAGGGGTAAATGGTGGCATGGGCCGCTGCGCTGCGCGGCGGCGGCGCCGCGCCTTCATAGGCGTAGTACATGGGGTAGCCCATCCACTCGGTCAGCGCTTCGAGCATGGATATGTCAATGTGCGAGCCCTTGCCGGTACCGCCGCGTTTGTCGCGCTGCATCAGCGCCGCCAGAATGCTGCTGTAGGCATACATGCCGGCGGCAATGTCGGCAATCGAGTTACCCGCCTTGCTAGGGTCTGCGTCGGTGCCAGTCACCGACAAAAACCCGGCTTCGCTCTGGATCAACAGGTCATAGGCTTTTTTATCGCGGTAGGGACCGTTGTCACCATAGCCAGAAATATCGCAAACAATTAGCCCTGGATGCGCGGCATGGAGTTCGGCAAAACCCAGGCCCATACGCGCAGCTGCACCAGGCGCCAGGTTTTGCACCAGCACATCCGCGCTGCCTATCAACTGCTTGAGCACAGCCAGCGCGGCGGGCTGTTTAAGGTCCAGCGTCAGGCTTTCTTTGGAACGGTTGACCCAGACAAAGTGTGAGGCCATGCCGTCCACGCGCTGGTCATAGGCGCGTGCAAAATCACCCACGCCGGGACGCTCGATCTTGATGACGCGTGCGCCCAGGTCAGCCAGCTGGCGGGTACAAAAAGGCGCAGCAATCGCGTGTTCCAAAGAGACGACGGTGATGCCGTCCAGGGGTCTTGCTTGTTGGCTCATCAAAATAACCTCGGCAGCCCATACAGATGCGCGGCCACATAGGAACAAATCAGGGTGTTGGAAACCAGCGCACCCGTTTCAGGGTTGCGCCATTCAATGCCGATCATGCCCTCACGGTCAGGGTATGCACCTGTCAGCATCACGGCGTGCCCGACAGCCATGACGGCAAAGGCGTGAGCGGAAAACGGGGACGCATGGCACCAGGCAATTCCATACGCAAAGTCAATTTAAAAACGGTGCCGGGATGGCTGCGAACACGCCATTTTCAGGCATCAACCTTGACCTTGGCCTGGATGGCCACATCAGTCCACTTTTTCTGCTCAGCTTTGATAAAGCTTGCAAACTTCTCGGTGCTTCCGCCACCGTCTTCTGCGCCGTATTGCTCCATTTTTTCCTGCACATCGGGCATGGCCAACACCTTGTTGATGTCTTCGTTCATGCGCTGCACCATGGCGGGTGGCATTTTGGATGGGCCCATCAGGCCGTACCAAACCGTCGCCTCAAACCCTGGAAAACCAGACTCGTCCATGGTGGGCACCGTCGGGTGGCCTTTGGCCCGCTTCAGGCGCGTTTGAGCAATAGCAATCGCTTTGCCGCTTTTGACATGTGGCGTCGCCGCAGTCATGGTTTCAAAGCAGTAGTTGACCTGCCCGCCTATCAGGTCCACCAGCAAAGGGCCGGAGCCGCGGTACGGAATATGCAGAGCAAAAATTTTGGCCTGCAACTTGAACATCTCGAGCGCAAAGTGCTGCGCTGAGCCCCCGCCGGCTGATGCAAAACTGATTTGACCCGGCTTGGCCTTGCACAGCGCCACCACGTCCTTGACGGTTTTGGCGGGCTGGTCCGCATTGCAGATCAGCATGTTGGGCGTGATGCCAACCATGCTGATGGGGGCAAAGTCGCGCTCGGCGTTGTAGCCCAGCTTGATGCCCAGTGCAGGGGCCAGTGCATGGCTGTTAATGTGCGCCATCAGCAGCGTGTTGCCATCACCCGGCTGCTTGGACACAAAGTCTGCGGCAATCACGCCGGCAGCACCGGCCTTGTTTTCAATGATGACCGACGTGTTCCACAGCACGGCCAGTTTTTGACCGACGACGCGGGCCAGCGCGTCTGTGCCGCCGCCGGGCGGGAAGCCCACCACGATGCGCACCGTGCCAGCGGGAAGCGTTTGTGCGCGAAGCATGGGTGATGCCAACATGGCTGCACCCGTGGCTGTTGCTGTCAGAAGAGTTCTGCGTTGCATGTTTTGTCTCCAGTATTTTTAAGTTTTCAAGCGGCTTTGCGTTCAAGCACTGCGGCCGCATGACTCGAAAAATAGTCCATCGCCGCCTGCACGCCCGAGCCTGCCAGCTTGACACCCGCCAGCTTCAAGCCCATCTCACATCCTGCCAGGGCGGCCATCAATGTCAGGTCATTGCAGTCACCCAGATGCCCGATCCGAAACATCTTGCCTTTGACCTTGCCCAAGCCGGTGCCGAGTGAACAATCAAACCGCTCATAAATGATTTTGCGCACCGCATCAGCGTCCACACCCTCAGGCATCATCACGCCCGTCAGCACGGGCGAATACACCGCAGGGTCAGCACACTGAATCTGCAAACCCCAGGCTTTGACAGCGGAGCGCACACCTTCGGCCCAGCGATGATGACGGGCAAACACGGCATCCAGCCCATGCGCCAGCAACATGTCGCACGCCTCGCTCAGTGCATACAGCAAATTGGTGTTGGGTGTGGACGGCCAGTAGCCGCTTTTGTTCATCTCGATGATCTCGTCCCAGGCCCAGAAGGCTTTGGGCAGCGTGGCTTGTTTGCTGGCCTCAATGGCTTTGTTTGACACCGCGTTAAAGCTGATGCCCGGCGGCAGCATGAGGCCTTTTTGTGAGCCGCTGATCGTCACGTCAACGCCCCAGGCGTCGTGGCAATAGTCGGCTGACCCCAAACCTGAAATGGTGTCTACCAAAAGCAGCGCGGGGTGTTTGGCTGCGTCTAGCGCTCTACGCACCGCAGCAACATTGCTGGTCACGCCGGTAGATGTTTCGTTGTGCACCACACACACGGCTTTGATGCTGTGGGCTGTGTCGGCCTTCAGGCGTTCTTCAATCAAATGCGCATGCACGCCGTGCCGCCACACCTCGGCACCTGGGTGGCTCATCACCTCAGCCTTCAGACCCAGGCGAGTGGCCAGCTTTTGCCACAGCCAGGCAAAGTGACCTGTCTCGTACATCAGCACATGGTCGCCAGCGCTGAGGGTGTTGACGAGTGCCGCCTCCCACGCGCCCGTGCCCGATGCCGGGTAAATGATGACGGGCTGGGTGGTTTTGAAGATTTTTTTAACGTCGGCCAGCACCCTCAAACCCAGCGCTGCAAACTCGGGGCCACGGTGGTCAATGGTTGGGTAGCTCATGGCCCGCAAGATGCGGTCTGGCACGGGCGATGGACCCGGGATTTGCAAAAAATGGCGGCCCGTGGGATGAAAGTCTAGCGTCAACATACAAAGTCTCTCCATGAAGTTATGGCTATTTTTTGCATACAAAAACTATTTGTC
Source organism: Polaromonas sp. (assembly GCA_031410335.1). Lineage (GTDB taxonomy): Bacteria > Pseudomonadota > Gammaproteobacteria > Burkholderiales > Burkholderiaceae_C > Polaromonas. The sequence goes on from JANNYZ010000103.1 coordinate 18,018, forward strand.
AATACTTTAAAGGGCCTTCAAAGGGTTTTTACCTGTGTAAAACTTATTTGACAGCGATTTATTTTGCATACAAAATTTACGCATGACCGCAGACATTATTGCCATACCCAGAACAGCCCTTCACGAGCAAGCGGCCCACCGCCTGCGCCAGATGCTGGTAGAAAACCGCATTGCACCCGGCGCGAAGCTCAATGAGCGTGAGCTCAGCGATGAACTCCATGTGTCGCGCACACCGCTGCGTGAGGCCATCAAAATGTTGGCCGCAGAAGGCTTGGTCGAGCTGCTGCCCAACCGTGGCGCCATAGCCGTTGAACTGACCGAGACCGACGTGCTCAACACCTTTGAAGTGATGGCCGGGCTTGAGGCGCAGTCGGGCGAGCTGGCTGCGCAGCGCATCACAGATAGCGAGCTGGCCGAGATCAAGGCCATGCACTACGAGATGCTGGCGGCTTACACGCGGCAAGACTTACCGACTTACTACCGCTTGAACGCCGCCATCCATAACGCCATCAACATGGCAGCCAAAAACCCGGTGCTGACGCTGACCTACCAACAGGTCAATGCACGCTTACAGGCGCTGCGCTTCAGGTCAAATCAGGACGGCGAGAAGTGGAAGGCAGCCGTGAAAGAGCACGAGCAGATGATCAGCGCACTGAGCGCCAGAGACGCCGTAGCGATGCGCGCCGTGCTAATGAGCCACTTGATCAACAAACGCGATGTCGTCATTGAACAGCTGCGCGCGGCAACTCCCCATTCAAAAGTAAGCGCCAAAGCATGAACGCCCCCCTTCCTTTAAAAATCACGCGCGATACCGCCAACGCTTATGACGACGTCGCCAGAGTAAGCAACGAAGTCGCAGGCCAGCTGGCTAAACATCTGGCAGCACAAACGCAGGGCGACGTGCTTTTTTCAAGCGCAGACAAAGGCCGCTACGCCACCGATGCCTCAATCTACCAGGTCGTGCCTGTAGGCGTTTTTGTGCCACGCACGACTGACGATGTGAAGACCGCGCTCGATATATCCCGTGAACTGAACGTGCCCATCGTGGCGCGTGGTGGCGGTACCAGCCAGTGCGGACAGACGGTGGGGGCGGGCCTGGTCATCGACTACAGCAAACACCTGCGTCAAGTTTTGAATGTCGATGTGGATAACCGTGTAACAGAGGTAGAACCCGGCATTGTGCTGGACCACCTGAACGCAGCGCTTAAAAAACACGGCCTGTGGTACCCAGTCGATGTGTCCACCAGCGCACAGGCCACGCTGGGCGGCATGGCGGGCAACAACTCTTGCGGCAGCCGCAGCATTGCCTACGGCAACATGGTGCACAACGTGCTGGGGGCCAGCGTGTGGCGTTCTGACGGCGCTTTTCTTGAATTAGGTCGGTATGACCAGGCCAGCGGTGACGCACGCGCCTTGGGTGACTACGTCAAAACACTGTCAGACGAATTGCGCCCAGAGCTTGAGGCACGCTGGCCCAAGGTATTGCGCCGCGTAGCGGGCTACAACCTGGACATCTTCAACAACCAGAACGAAAAACCGTACACGCAAGACGGCTCGGTGAACCTGGCGCATCTGCTGGTGGGCAGCGAAGGCACGCTGGGTTTAACCAGGTCACTCACCCTGAAATTGAGCGAGCTGCCGCGCACCAAGGTGCTGGGCGTGGTGAATTTCCCGACCTTTCACAAGGCGATGGATTCGGCGCAGCACATCGTCAAGTTAGGCGATGGCATGTTGACGGCAGTTGAGCTGGTCGACCGCACCATGATCGAGCTGTCGCTGCAAAACCCGGCCTTTGCCCCCACCGTGCGCACGGCGTTGATTGGCAAACCCGATGCGATTTTGCTGGTGGAATTTTCCGGTCACAACAAAGCCGACCTGATTCCAAAAATCAACCAACTGGTAGAACTGATGGGCGACCTGGGCTTGCCCGGCTCGGTGGTTGAAATGATTGACGATGCGCCGCAAAAAAATCTGTGGGAAGTACGCAAGGCCGGGCTGAACATCATGATGAGCCTGAAAGGCGACGGCAAACCCGTGAGTTTTATTGAAGACTGTGCCGTGCCGCTGGAGCACCTGGCAGAGTACACCGATGGCTTGACAGAAGTGTTTAAAAAAAACGGCAGCAAGGGCACCTGGTATGCCCACGCGTCGGTCGGTACCCTGCATGTGCGGCCGATACTGGACATGAGGCGTGAAGGTGCAGCGAAGATGCGCGCCATTGCTGAAGAAGCATCAGAGTTGGTACGCAAATACAAGGGTGCGTACAGCGGCGAGCATGGCGACGGCCTGTGCCGGGGCGAGTGGATTGAATGGCAGTTTGGGCCGAAGATCAACGAGGCCTTTGGCAAGATCAAAAACTACCTCGACCCGATCAATCTGCTCAGTCCGCAGCGCATCATCAACCCACCGCGCATGGACGACACGCGCCTGATGCGCTTTGCGCCCAGCTACAAAGTCATCCCCATAACCACCGCGCTTGACTGGAGCGCATGGAACGTGCAAAACGACCCGGTCACAGAACAAACCAGCGCCCCCGGCACAGGCGGCGACGCAGCGCAGGGCTTTGCCAAAGCGGTGGAGATGTGCAACAACAACGGCCACTGCCGCAAGTTTGATGCAGGCACCATGTGCCCCAGCTACCGCGTGACACGGGATGAAAAAGATTCGACACGCGGGCGGGCGAATACGCTGCGGCTGGCGCTGTCTGGGCAATTGGAGGGTGATTCTGACGACGCCGATGAATCTGTTAGGGATGCGCTGGACCTGTGCGTCGGCTGCAAAGGCTGCAGGCGCGACTGCCCCACGGGTGTGGACATGGCCAAAATGAAAGTCGAATTTTTGCATCACTACAAGGCGAAGCACGGTTTTACATTGAAGGACAAGCTGGTCGCCCACCTGCCCGACTACGCGCCCTGGGCAAGCCGCTTGGCACCACTGCTGAATTTGCGTGACAAGGTTCCGGGCCTGGCGGCATTGAGTGAAAAGCTGCTGGGCTTGTCGAGCAAGCGCACCTTGCCGCAGTGGCAAACAAATACATTTTTCAACTCCGGCATCAAAACCGCGAGCCGCGACGAAGTGCTGCAAGCCGCAAAACCGGTGGTGCTATTTGTCGATACCTTCAACGGTTATTTTGAATCTGACAACGCCATTGCAGCCTTGCAGGTGTTGCAAGCCGCCCGATACACCGTGCACATCGCCAGCAAATCCGCGCCCGATGGCAAGGCACTGTGCTGCGGCAGAACCTACCTGGCCAGCGGCATGGTGGACAAAGCCAAAGCCAAAGCAGAAGAGCTGATAACCGCCCTGCTGCCCTTCGCCGAAAAAGGCATCGCCATCGTCGGTCTGGAGCCGTCATGCCTGCTAACCCTGCGAGACGAAACGCTGGTCATGGGCCTGGGCCAGGCTGCGCAAACCATCAGCCAGCACGCCCTGCTGCTGGAAGAGTTTTTGGCACGCGAAGCGGCAGCAGGCAAGTTAGATGCACTCAAGCAAAAACTGAAAGCCACGACCCAGTCCATCCTGCTGCACGGCCACTGCCACCAAAAAGCCTTCGGCGCGGTCAGCCCCATCATGGATGTACTCAGGCTCATCCCGGGCGCGCAGCCGGAGCTGATCGAATCGGGCTGCTGCGGCATGGCGGGCAGCTTTGGCTACGAGGCAGCGCACTACGACGTGTCCATGCAAATGGCTGAACTGAGCCTGCTACCCGCCATACGCCAGCAGCCTGATGCAATAGTGGTGGCAGACGGCACCAGTTGCCGCCATCAGATCAGGGACGGCGCTGCGCGCGAGGCGGTGCATGTGGCGGTTCTGCTGGCCAGGCAGTTGACTTGAGTTTGAAACAAGCGCTACTATTTTTATAGCTGCTAGCGCATGTATTCATTGGTCTAGAGGCCTAAAAGGTACCTGAAAACGGCCTTTTCAGGCTGTTTTTTGCCGTTTTGAAGCCCAAACCCACATAGCGACGCCGCCAATAATCATCGGTATGCACAACCACTGGCCCATACTCATGCCGAGCTGCAAAATGCCCAGATGTGCGTCTGGTTCACGGAAGAATTCTGCGATGAACCTGAACACGCCGTAGCCGAACAGGAATGCGCCAGAAACTTGGCCCATCTTGCGCGGCTTGCGTGCGTAAAGCCACAACAGCGCAAACAGCAACAGCCCTTCAAGCAAAAACTGGTAAATCTGCGATGGATGACGCGGCAAGGGGCCGCCATCCCTGAAAATCATGCCCCACGGCAGCGACGGGTCAGCCACCCTGCCCCACAGCTCGCCGTTGATGAAGTTACCCACCCGGCCGGCCGCCAGCCCGGTGGGCACGCAGGGCGCAATAAAGTCCATCACCTGCAGCCAGGGCCGCTGGCGGGTGCGCGCAAACCACCACTGCGACACCAAAACGCCAATCAGCCCGCCATGAAAGCTCATGCCGCCTTGCCAGACATAAAAAATTTCCAGGGGGTGACTGGCGTAGTAAGCCGGTTTGTAAAACAGGCAGTAGCCCATGCGCCCGCCAATCACGACACCCATCACGCCCAGAAACAGAATGTCTTCAATGTCCCTGCGCGACCAGACACCCGGCCCCGTGATGGATGCATACGGCTGATGCCGCAAGCGCAGCGTGGCCAAAAAGAAAAACAGACCAAAAGCTGCCAGATACGTCAGGCCATACCAGTGAATGGCCAAGGGACCAAGTTGCAGGGCGACGGGAGGAATTTCAGGGTGTATGAGCATGGGGCTATTTTGCACGTTGAAAACCTGAGCAAATACAATCCACTTCATACAAACCACATATCTCCACGAGACACCCCCATGGAAATCAAAACCATCACCCTGAACCCACGCAGCAAAAACATCACCGAAGGCAAATCCCGCGCGCCCAACCGCTCGATGTACTACGCGATGGGCTACGAGACGGCCGACTTCAAAAAGCCCATGATTGGCGTGGCCAACGGACACAGCACCATCACGCCATGCAACAGCGGCCTGCAAAAGCTGGCCGATGCCGCGATTGCGGCGATTGAAGCGGCAGGCGGCAATGCCCAGGTGTTTGGCACGCCCACCATTTCAGACGGCATGGCCATGGGCACCGAAGGCATGAAGTATTCGCTTGTCAGCCGCGAAGTCATCAGCGACTGCATTGAAACCTGCGTTCAGGGCCAGTGGATGGACGGCGTACTCGTCGTCGGCGGCTGCGACAAGAACATGCCCGGCGGCCTGATGGGCATGCTGCGCGCCAACGTGCCGGCCATTTATGTGTACGGCGGCACGATTTTGCCCGGCCATTACAAGGGCAAAGACCTGAACATCGTCAGCGTGTTTGAAGCGGTGGGTGAAAACTCAGCTGGCCGTTTGAGCGACGAAGACCTGGAGCAAATTGAACGTCGCGCCATTCCCGGCACGGGCAGCTGCGGCGGCATGTACACGGCCAACACCATGTCCAGTGCGTTTGAGGCGCTGGGTATATCGCTGCCCTATTCCAGCACCATGGCCAACCCGCATGACGAAAAAATGAACTCGGCCGCTGAGTCAGCCCGCGTGCTGATTGAAGCCGTCAAAAAAGACATCAAGCCGCGCGACATCGTGACGAAAAAAGCGATTGAAAACGCCGTGGCGGTCATCATGGCGACAGGTGGCTCGACCAACGCGGTACTGCACTTTTTAGCCATTGCCCACACGGCGGGTGTGGACTGGACGATTGATGACTTTGAGCGCATTCGCGTCAAAACCCCAGTACTGTGCGACCTGAAACCGTCGGGCCAGTACCTGGCGGTTGACCTGCACAAGGCAGGCGGTATTCCGCAAGTCATGAAAACGCTGCTGGTCGCTGGCTTGCTGCACGGCGATTGCCTGACGATTAGCGGCCAGACGATTGCCGAAGTGCTGAAAAACATCCCGGATGTGCCGCGTGCGGATCAGGATGTGATCCGCCCGATTGACAGGCCGATGTACAAGCAAGGGCATCTGGCGATTTTGAAAGGCAACCTGTCGCCTGAAGGCGCTGTGGCCAAAATCACGGGCCTGAAGAACCCGGTGATGACCGGCCCGGCGCGCGTGTTTGACGACGAGCAGTCGGGCCTGGCCGCTATTTTGGCGGGCAAAATCAAAGCGGGCGACGTGATGGTACTGCGCTACCTGGGGCCCAAGGGCGGCCCTGGCATGCCTGAGATGCTGGCACCTACCGGCGCACTGATTGGTGCCGGCCTCGGTGAAAGCGTGGGCCTGATCACCGATGGCCGCTTTTCAGGCGGCACCTGGGGCATGGTGGTCGGCCACGTGGCACCCGAGGCCGCAGCAGGCGGCAACATCGCATTCATACAGGAAGGCGATTCGGTCACCATCGATGCCAAGCAGTTGCTGTTGCAACTGAACATCAGCGACGAGGAACTGGCCAAACGCAAGGTGGGCTGGGTGGCACCCAAGCCGCGTTACGTGCGTGGCGTGCAGGCCAAGTTTGCCTTTAATGCGTCCAGCGCCAGCAAGGGCGCTGTGCTGGACGACTACTGATTCATTTTTTACGCTTGGATGACAGCATGCCCATCTGTTCCCGCTGTTTTTCAAGCCGGTTCTGCTTGCGCTTTTCCATCTTGTCCATTTCCTTGCGCTTGGTGTAGCCAGAGCTGTCAGCCCAGGCCCACCAGGCTACCGCCATGCCAAACGGCGACAGCACGACCCACCACGGCCAGGCAGCGACAGGGCCGAATTCAAGGTACTTCATCAACAAGGCGGCGATACCGGCCAATAAAAAATACATACGGAGCTCCTGCTTTCAAGCAATCAGTGTTGGAAATGCCTCAGTGCCAGTTGTCTGCGCGGTAACTGCACAGGTCAACCCAAGTCACTACAATGGCGTTAAATCACTGTAACCGAACTTGTTACGAACCTCACGAGGACAATCCATGAAACGCATTCTTGTCGCCATTGCCGCTGTAGCCACTTTCCTTGCGGTATCAACACCGGCCCTGGCTGATATGGCTTTGGCCACCTCCAAAAACTGCATGGCCTGCCACGCGGTTGATAAAAAGCTCGTTGGCCCATCGTACAAAGACATCGCCGCCAAATATGCGGGTCAGGCTGATGCGGTTGACAAGCTGGCAAGCAAAGTAGTTAAAGGCGGCTCTGGTGCCTGGGGCCCCGTGCCCATGCCCGCCAATGCCCAGGTCAATGATGCCGACGCCAAGAAACTGGTCGCCTGGATCTTGGCGGGTTCCAAGTAATCTCTCGAAGCTGTGAACGTAAAAAAGCCCGCTGGCAGCGGGCTTTTTTACGTCGGGTGGTTTATAAGTTTTCAGACAACTGGTCGAGAATCGCCGGGTTTTCCAACGTTGACGTGTCTTGCGTGATCGCCTCGCCCTTGGCAATGCCGCGCAAGAGGCGGCGCATGATTTTTCCGCTGCGGGTTTTGGGCAGGTTGTCGCCAAAGCGAATGTCTTTCGGTTTGGCAATCGGACCGATCTGCTTGCCGACCCACTCGCGCAGCTCTTTGGCAATCGCCTTGGCCTCATCGCCTGTGGGGCGTGAGCGCTTGAGCACCACAAACGCCACAATCGCCTCCCCCGTCAAGTCATCTGGCCGGCCCACCACCGCTGCCTCCGCCACCAACGCGCTGTGCGCCACCAGGGCTGATTCGATTTCCATCGTGCCCATTCGGTGGCCTGAAACGTTTAGCACGTCGTCAATGCGACCCGTGATGCGGAAGTAACCGTTGTCTTTGTTGCGTACCGCGCCGTCGCCAGCCAAATAAATCGTGCCGCCCATCTCGGGTGGAAAGTAGGCCTTTTTAAACCGCTCAGGGTCACCCCAAATGGTGCGAATCATCGATGGCCAGGGGCGTTTGACAACCAGCATGCCGCCCGCGCCATTGGGCAAATCATTACCCGTCTCGTCCACAATTGCAGCCATGATGCCAGGCAAAGGCAGCGTGCAACTGCCAGGCACCAGCGGCGTGGCACCGGGCAGCGGCGTGATCATGTGGCCACCCGTTTCAGTCTGCCAAAACGTGTCCACCACCGGGCAGCGCTCGCCGCCTACGTTTTTGTAGTACCACATCCAGGCTTCGGGGTTGATCGGCTCGCCGACTGAGCCCAGGATACGCAGGCTGCTTAAATCAGAACGGTCGGGATGTACTTTTTCATCGGCTTCAGCGGCCTTGATGAGGGAGCGAATGGCCGTAGGCGCGGTGTAAAAAATGGACACCTTGTGGCGCTCAATCATTTGCCAGAAGCGCCCTGCATTTGGGAAAGTAGGAATGCCTTCAAAAATCACTTGCGTCGCGCCTGCTGCCAAAGGGCCATAGGCCACATAGGTGTGCCCGGTAATCCAGCCAATGTCTGCGGTGCACCAGAACACATCTGTCGGTTGCAAATCAAAAGTCCAGTCCATCGTCAGCTTGGCCCAAAGCAAATAGCCGCCGGTGCTGTGCTGCACGCCTTTGGGTTTGCCAGTGGAGCCTGACGTGTAAAGAATGAACAGCGGATGCTCTGCGCCGACAAATTCCGGCTCGCAAACGGGAGCAGCTTGGGCGGTCACTTCATGCATCAGGCTATCACGCCCGGCCACCATATTGCAGGCGGTGGCAGTGCGCTGGTACACGATGACGTTCTTGATCGACTCGCAGCCGCCCATAGCGAGGCCTTCATCCACAATCGCTTTGAGTGGCAGCTCTTTGCCGCCACGCAGCTGGTAATTGGCGGTAATAACGGCTACAGCGCCCGCATCCTGAATGCGCTCTTGCAGGCTCTTGGCTGAAAAGCCGCCAAACACCACCGAGTGGGTCGCGCCAATGCGGGCGCAGGCTTGCATGGCCACCACGCCTTCGACGGTCATCGGCATGTAGATGACCACGCGGTCACCTTTTTGAATGCCCATAGCCTTCAGAGCGCTGGCAAACTGGCTGACTTTGGCGTGCAATTCCTTGTAGGTCACATTGACGACGGAACCGTCATCGCCTTCAAAAATAATCGCTTTTTTGTTTTCCGTCGGCGTGCCCATATGGCGGTCCAGGCAGTTGTACGACGCATTCAGATGACCGTCCGCAAACCAGGTGTAAAACGGTGCGTTCGACTCGTTGAGCACCTCGTTGAAGGGCTTTTTCCAGCTCAGGTTGTCACGTGCCAGCTTGGCCCAGAAGCCTTCAAAATCGTTGTCGGCCTCGGCGCACAGGGCGTTGTAAGCCGCCATGCCCGAAATGCGGGCTGCTTTGGCGGCGGCCGGCCTAGGCGGGAAAACGCGGTCTTCAACCAGCGTGGACTCGATGTTCGAGTTGTTCGTGCTCATTTTTGTCTCCTGTTTGTCGCAAGCCTGTCTTGGGAACCGTGTTACTGTCCTGCATGGCTCTTACAAGTCACTGACTGGCTTGAATCTTACAAAACTCACTTTAGGCCTCCTTGTAAGTCCCATGAGGTCGACGAAGCTCTTTTTATTTCAGCCTTTAAAATTTTGTCCATGACTGAAGAAACACCTAAAAAACACCCTCCCCTGCGGCCCCTGCCAAATTTCATTTTTGCCAGTCGCTGGCTCCAGTTGCCGTTGTATCTGGGCCTGATTGCAGCGCAAGCCGTGTATGTGGTTCACTTCATGGTGGAGCTCAAGCACCTGATTGCCGCCGCCTTCGGCAGCCAGCCTGACCTGCAGGCGCTGGTCTCCAGCATTGGCTACAAGGCTACCGTGCCTATCACCACACTGAACGAAACCGTCATCATGCTGGTGGTACTGGCGCTGATCGATGTGGTGATGATTTCCAACCTGCTGATCATGGTCATCGTCGGCGGTTACGCCACGTTTGTCAGCCGTATGGATCTGGATGGTCACCCAGACCAGCCCGAGTGGTTAAGCCACGTCAATGCCAGCGTACTCAAGGTCAAGCTGGCCACAGCCATCATCGGCATCAGCTCCATTCATCTGCTCAAAACCTTTATCAACGCGGACAACTACACCGACAGGGTGCTGGTTGCGCAAACCGTGATTCACATCGCATTTTTGCTCTCCGCGATGGCGATTGCGTATACCGACAAAATCATGTCAGGGATTGCAGCGCAAAAGCATTGATTGGGCGGTTGCCATTTCAAGGGTGTGTCATTCTTGCAGGCACCACCCAGGCATCAAACTGTTCCGCCGTGACATGGCCTGAAGCGATGGCCGCAGCGCGCAAGCTGCTGCCTTCTTTGTGCGCTTTTTTGGCGATGGATGCAGCTTTGTCATAACCAATATGCGGGTTCAGTGCTGTCACCAGCATCAGGGAGCTACCTAACAGCTCTGCAATGCGCTCGCGATTCGGCTCAATGCCCA
>JANNYZ010000104.1:0-42043 GCA_031410335.1 Polaromonas sp.
AACACCACAATTCTATCAGTGGGGTCTGCAGCGGCGACGGCCGCCTGCAGGGCGGATTCGGGTGTTTTGTAAGCGTTTGACGTGGCATCTTTGCGGCTGTTGGACGCTTGCCAGGTGGCCTGCAAAGCCTCACCCGTGGCGGCACGCGCCGTGGGCAGATCGGTAAAGTACCACTTGTCCACCATCGGGCCGACCCGCGCCAGCATGGGGGCGACGTCCTTGTCTGCCATGGCACCAAACACGGCGTGGGTACAAGGGTAAAAACCCATCGCGTCAAGGTTTTCACTGAGGGCCGCCACCGAATGCGGGTTGTGGGCCACGTCCAGCACCAGCGTGGGCTGCCCGGGGACGATTTGAAACCGGCCCGGCAGCTCGACCATCGACAGGCCGACGCGAACGGCCTGGGCCGTCACCGGCAGCACGTCGCGCAGCGCCGTCAAGGCGGCCAGCACGCCAGAGGCGTTCATGAGCTGGTTGGCGCCCCGCAGCGCTGGATAGGCCAGCCCCGCATAACGCCGCCCCCTGCCCGCCCAGCCCCACTGCTGTTTGTCGCCCGAAAAATTGAAGTCGGTGCCAAATTTCCACAAGTCAGCGCCCACTGCTGCCGCATGGTCGATCACGCTCTGCGGCGGCATCGGATCACTCACCACCACCGGTTTGCCGGGCCGCATGATGCCGGCTTTTTCAAAACCGATCAGCTCCCGGGTGTTGCCCAGCAGTTCCATGTGGTCCAGGTCAATGCTGGTGATGATGGCGCAGTCGGTGTCAAGAATATTCACCGCATCCAGCCTGCCGCCCAGACCCACCTCCAGAATCACCACGTCCAGCTTGGCGTCCATCAGCAGTTGCATGATGGCCAGGGTGGTAAATTCGAAGTAGGTCAGCGAAATTTCATCGTTTTTAGTGCCGTATTGGGTGTTATTTTGGCTTCTAGCCCTTTCAACACGTGCGCAAGCAGCTACTAAATCAGTAGCATTGACAATGTCGCCCCGCACCCGGCAGCGCTCCTCAAAGTCCACCAGATGCGGCGAGGTGTAGACCCCTGTGCGGTAGCCCGCCTCCATCAAAATAGCCTCCAGCATGGCGCAAGTCGAACCTTTGCCGTTGGTGCCAGCCACGGTGATGACAGGGCAGTCAAACTTGAGCCCCATGCGTTCAGCTACAGTTTTGACCCGGGCCAAGCCCATGTCGATCGTTTTGGGGTGCAGGCGCTCGGCGTGGGCCAGCCAGTCGGCGAGCAGGTAATTGGCGGTTGAGTCGATTTTCATACTGGTGTGTATTGTCACCTCAGGTGAATGGGCGTTGGCCTGATAAGTCTTCTCAAATGCTATTACTTTAATAGCTGCTAGCGCACGTATCTATTGGCTCGGAGGCTGATTTAAACCCTTTTTTAGGCCGTTTTCAGCGTTTTTATGGCAAAATTCTCGCCATGATTGAAATTTATGGCATTCCGAACTGCGATACGGTTAAAAAGGCCAGAGCATGGCTCGCCGAACAAGGCCTGGCCTTTACATTCCACGATGTCAAAAAGCAGGGCGTGCCTGCGGACAAGCTGCCCACATGGGCCAAAGCGGTAGGTTGGGACAAGCTGATCAACCGCCAGGGCACCACCTGGCGCAAGCTCGATGCGACAAGTCAGGCCAGTACAGCGACGCCGCAGGGCGCGCAAACGCTGGCTCTGGCCAATCCCAGCCTCATCAAAAGGCCCGTGGTGCAGTGGCCAACGGGTGATGTAACAGTGGGTTTTGATGACGCACGTTGGTCAGAAATGGCCGGAAAATAAGGACATGTTTGTAAAGCCCTGAACCACTTTTGGTCAAAACAGTCTTACCGACATCCCTCAGGGATTCTTCAGGAGTTCGCATCATGAAAAAAATACTTGTCTTGTCTGCCCTGGCATCGACCAGCCTGCTGGCGCTCAACGCCTCAGCCGCCGACATTCTGGCCCGCGTGATCACCAGCACACCGGTCGTGAACCAGGTCGCGGTGCCGCGCCAGGTATGCAACACACAGCAGGTCATCACCCAAACGCCCAAATCAGGCGGCGGCGCTTTGCTGGGCGCAGTAGCGGGTGGGGCTGTCGGCAATGCGATTGGTAATGGTGGCGGGCGGGCTGTGGCCACGGTGATCGGCCTGGTCGGTGGCGCCATGGTCGGGGACAGGGTCGAAGGCAGCAACCAGCAGGTGCAGAACGTGCAGCAATGCAGCACCCAGACCTTCTATGAAAACCGTGCCAGCCATTACAACGTGGTCTATGAATACCAGGGCACGCAATACAACGTGCAAATGGCGCAAGACCCCGGGCCGTATGTGCGGCTGCAGGTCACGCCAGTTGGCGCACTAAATTCCGGTTCTGCGCCTGCGCCGCAGCCCGGCTTTCCAGCACAGCAAGTTCAGCCTGCGCAGCCCCAAACTTACTACCAGCAAGCGCCCAGCCAGCCCGGTTATGTGGTGCAGCAGCCCGTTTATTTAGCGCCTGTGGTGGTGGAGTCTTACTCTACCTATTACCCTCAGCCGTACTATCCGCGTCACTACTATCGGCCTTATTACGGCCCGTCTGTCAGCTTTGGCTACAGCCGGGGTTACGGCCACTGGCGCTAGGCTAAAACCAGGCACAAAAAAGGGCGCCTGATGCGCCCTTTTTTTATGTACGGGAAGTTTTACAGCGCTGTTTCAATCAACGCACCCTTGAACAGCACCGGTCCTGTCGGCCCGCCGCTCGATGGAACGCCGCCTTTGGGCTCCAGGCTGATCGCCAACGTGGGAACGTTCACCTCGTTGCCCGCAGCCGTGAGCTTGATGACTGCGTCGCTGCCTAGCACGCCCAATGATTTGGGGCCGCCCGTTTGCGGCAGCGCCCAGAGCTGCAGCGATTTGTCAGGTGACTCCTGAAAGCCGCCCACGCGTTTAAGCGTCAGGCGCTTGCTTTTCGGGTCAAAAGTCACCAGCATCGATGCCGCTGCTTTGTCATCAGCCAGCACGGCCACGTACTGAATCTCCGGCGTGGCACTCAGTTTGGCGGTGAGTTCCTGCACCTCGCCACCCAGCTTGGCGTTGATGCTGTTCAGGTTAACGCCCACCATCAGGGCCACCGCCGCCACGCCCACGCCCATGCTCGACAAACCGCGCCACAGGTTCAGGCTGCTCCACCAGCCTTTATTCTGGGCTGCGGGGGCACGAGCCGCCTGCATGGCCTGGGTTTCTTTTTCTGCCTTGACGAGGTTTTCAATCCGCTTCCAGACAGCCGCGCTGGGCACGGCTTGCGGCTGCAGCTCAGCCACCGATGACAGCCTGCCCTGCCAGATCAGCGCTTGCGCGCGGACCTCAGAGTGGCTTCGCGCCAGCGCCTCAAAGCGGCGACGTGCACCGCCGCGCAGCGTACCCAGCGCATAGCTGGCAGCCAGTTGCTCGGTGAGTGAGGGGTTTTGAATCAGGTTCATGTTGTTCTTTCTTTGCCCGTATCTATGCCGTACTAAGCCAATTTGGCCATGCAGCCGCGTAATTGCTCCAGCCCACGTCGTATCCATGTCTTGACGGTGCCCAGCGGCAGCTTGAGCTGCTCGGCCAGCTCACCATGACTCAGGTCACGCATATAGGCCAGGCTGACGACTTCGCGCTGCTTGTTCTCGAGTTGGCTCAGGCAGTTGTGCAGGGCGATGGCCTGCTCGCTGGCCTGGGCTGTGTCCATCGGGTTGGGCGAATCGCCCGCTACCGTGTCAGAGATCACGTCGTCCAGCTCCTGCATGCGGTCAGCCCGCTCGGATGCCCGGCGGCGCAAAAAGTCCAGCCCCCGGCTGCGCACCACCAGTGCCATCCAGGCCATGGGCGGCGACAGCGTGGCCTTGTAGTCGCCCGCAATTTTCCAGATATTGATAAACGCTTCTTGCAACACGTCTTCTGCCCATTCACGGTTGGTCACGACACGCACGGCTACGCCGTAAAGCTTGGACGAGGTCATCTCATAGAGCTCGCGAAGGGCTTTTTCATCAGCCAGTGCGACTCGGTCAATCAGGGCGATCAAAGTGCTGTCCGGGTGAATCGGGTTTAAAGGTGTCATGAACAGGATTGTCCATTAATACGGGATACGCAGACAAGAAGCCAACAGATTCAACACACAAGTGGGCTGTCATTTAGGCTGTCATTTAAAATCCCGTCTTATGACTACCCTCCACATCCCCAACATCACCGTCACCACCCAGGCCAATGTGTACTTTGACGGAAAATGCGTCAGCCACGGCATCACTTTCCCCGATGGCACCAAAAAATCAGTCGGCGTGATTTTGCCCAGCACCCTCACCTTCAACACGGGCGCGCCGGAAGTCATGGAATGCGTGGCTGGCAGCTGTGACTACAAACTGGCCGGTAGCGATGCATGGGTCAAGTCATCCGCTGGTGAAAAATTCAGCGTGCCCGGTAACTCGAAGTTTGACATTCGCGTCACCGAGCCATACCACTACATCTGCCACTTTGAATAACTAAAAAGCACCCATCACTTCATGGCCACCATACTCCAGCACCTGCCCACAGGGCAAAAAGTCGGCATCGCGTTTTCAGGCGGGCTGGACACCAGCGCCGCCCTGCACTGGATGAAGCTCAAAGGCGCCGTGCCCTACGCCTACACCGCCAACCTGGGCCAACCTGACGAGCCCGACTACGACGAAATTCCGCGCAAGGCGATGGAATATGGCGCTGAAAAAGCACGCCTCATCGACTGCCGCAAACAGCTCGCCACCGAAGGCATTGCCGCGCTGCAAGCCGGGGCGTTTCACATCACCACCGCAGGCGTGACCTACTTCAACACTACCCCGCTGGGCCGCGCCGTGACCGGCACCATGCTGGTGGCCGCGATGAAAGAAGACGACGTCAACATCTGGGGAGACGGCAGCACCTTCAAGGGCAATGACATTGAGCGCTTTTACCGCTATGGCCTGCTGACCAACCCGGACCTGAAAATCTACAAACCCTGGCTGGACCAGTTGTTCATTGACGAACTCGGCGGCCGCGCAGAGATGTCGGCCTTCATGACCAAGGCTGGCTTTGGCTACAAGATGTCGGCGGAAAAAGCCTATTCAACCGACAGCAACATGCTGGGCGCGACGCACGAAGCCAAAGACCTTGAACTGCTCAGCAGCGGCATGAAAATCGTCAACCCGATCATGGGCGTGGCCTTCTGGAAGGACGAGGTTGTTGTCAAACGCGAAGAAGTGACCGTGCGCTTTGAAGAAGGCCAGCCCGTTGCCCTGAATGGCCAACGCTTTGACAGTCTGGTGGATTTGATTTTGGCGGCCAACGTCATCGGCGGTCGCCACGGTTTGGGCATGAGCGACCAGATCGAAAACCGCATCATTGAAGCCAAAAGCCGGGGCATCTACGAAGCGCCGGGCCTGGCATTGCTGTTCATCGCTTACGAGCGTTTGGTCACCGGCATTCATAACGAAGACACGATTGAGCAGTACCGTGACAACGGCCGCAAACTAGGCCGCCTGTTGTATCAGGGCCGCTGGTTTGACAGCCAGGCCATCATGCTGCGCGAAACTGCCCAACGCTGGGTGGCCAGTGCCATCACCGGTGAAGTCACGCTGGAACTGCGGCGCGGCAACGACTATTCGATCTTGAACACCGAGTCACAAAACCTGACCTACAAGCCCGAGCGCCTATCGATGGAAAAGGTCGAGGACGCACCGTTCAGCCCGCTGGACCGGATTGGCCAGTTGACGATGCGCAACCTGGACATTGTGGACACGCGCGACAAGCTTGCCATGTATGCGAAGGCTGGGTTGTTGTCGCTGGGTGATGGAAGTGCCATTCCCCGTTTAGAGCCAAAGAAGTAAGCGATTCAGATCAAAACAATGTATTGACAAAGTAAATACATAAAGCATAATTCTCCAATGGATGATCAATACGCCTTCAATGGCGACTTGTTTGTCTGGAATCAAGACAAAGCGCAGATCAACTGGAACAAGCACGGCGTCCGCTTTGAAGAGGCGGCAACCGTGTTCAGTGATCCGATGTTTGTCTTGACGGATGCTTCGCGCAACGATGAGGCACGTGACGCAGCGATTGGCTTTGACATACAAGGCCGTTTATTGTTTGTAGTGCACATCGAGATCGAAGCAACTTGTATCCGCATCATTTCTGCGCGCCGTGCAGAGCTTAATGAAGAGGTGATTTATGCTCAGTGAACGCTTGAAATCTCGTCTTAACAAAGACCGCCCCATGACCTCCATCACGCTGCGCATTCCCGTAGACGTTGTGGAGTCGATGAAAACCATTGCCCCCCAGCGCGGCTTTGCAGGCTATCAAACCCTGCTCAAAGCTTATTTGAGTGAAGGGCTGCGCCGCGACGAAGCGCAGTTTGCCGCAGCATCGCAAGCCAGGTTGATTGATGCGCTTAAACGGCGTGGTGTTGCCGCTGAATTGATTGAGGCTGCCGAGCGGGAAATGCTGGCAGCTTGATTAATTTAATCCTACGAAAAACTGCAATGGTTCGCGCAATTTGCAATCTTGTGATTTTTTTAACCTTGCTCGCACCCTGCTGGATGCTGTGCTTGTTACTGTTCGGGGCTATTGCTGCGGCACTGGGTCAACTGGGTTGGGTTACCAGCACCGAGGGAATAAAAATTTTGGTTCTCCTTGGCGCGGGGTTTTCAACTCCCGCTTTAAGCATTTTGGGCACCAGTTTTATCGTTTCAAAGCTATTTGCAAAGCTTTCAAACAAAAGATCGCCCACTTAAGGCCAAAGCAACCTAAAAACAGCCCTTTGCAGGTATCAAATCGGCCTCTAGACCAATGAATACATGCGCAAGCAGCTCCTGAATTAATAGCAATTACAAATCCGAGTAACTGGGCTGGTGGCATTGCGATACGGTGCAGCCTAGAATGAGGAAGTGATTCAACAGACCACCCAGCCGCCTGTCGCTGCTACAGAGCAGTCCCTGCCAGCGGCCACCTCCATTTTGAATGCTGACCTGCATTGCCACTCAGTAGTGTCAGACGGCACTTTGACACCTGAAGTACTGGCGGAACGGGCCAAGGCCAACGGTGTCGAGCTGTGGGCACTGACCGACCATGACGAGATTGGCGGCCAGCATCGCGCGGCGGCGGCAGCCAAAGCACAAGGCATGAAGTACCTGACAGGCACTGAAATATCCGTCACCTTTGCAGGTGAAACGGTTCACATTGTGGGCTTGGGGTTTGACCCTGACGATGCCAGTATGGTGCAAGGCTTGAGAGCCACACGCGGCGGCCGTACCGAGCGCGCCATAGAAATGTCTGACGGCCTGGCCAAGGTGGGCATCAAGGGCGCTTTTGAAGGTGCCTTGAAGTTTGTTGGCAACCCTGAATTGATTTCCCGCACCCACTTTGCGCGCTTTCTGGTGGAAAGCGGCGTGTGCAGCGAGACCAATGAAGTGTTTCGCAAATACCTGACCGAAGGCAAACCCGGCTATGTGCCGCACCGCTGGGCCAGTCTGAAAGACGCGGTGAACTGGATCACAGCCGCCAAAGGCATGGCCATCATCGCGCACCCTGCTCGCTACAAGTTCACACCCAACGAAGAGTACGCACTTTTCACCGAATTCAAAGCCCACGGCGGGCGCGGTGTGGAAGTCGTCACGGGCAGTCACACAGCCGCTGAATATGTGAAGTACGCCGACACGGCCAAAGAGTTCGGTTTGGCGGCGTCACGAGGCAGCGACTTTCACAGCCCGGAAGAAAGCCGTACCGATCTGGGGACGCTGCCTTTCCTGCCGGGTGGGCTGACGCCAGTCTGGGAAATGCTGGCGGACCGCATCCAGTGAGCAGCGTCGCTGGCAAGCCAGCCACCACGTTAATCGGTATCGCGCTGGCAATTGTTGCCATGGTCTGCTTTGCCACGCTGGACACCATCACGAAGTACGTCAGCGCCAGCGTTCCGGTGTTCATGGCGATCTGGTTTCGCTACACGGTACAAGCCGTTTTGACCACTGCTGTGGTGCTGCCCTTGCGCGGCAGGGCCATTTTGCGCACGGCACACCCGAAGTTTCAGGTGCTGCGGGGTGTGCTGCTGCTCAGCACCAGTCTGCTGGCGTTTTTAAGCCTGCGTTTCATGCCAGTGGGCGAGTTCACGGCGATTGTCATGATTGCGCCACTCATCATCACCCTGCTGGCGGCCACGCTGCTGGGCGAAAAGGTGTCGCCCCTGCGCTGGGCGCTGGTGGCGGGCGGCTTTGCCGGTACGCTGATCATCATCAGGCCCGGTCATGAAGGCTTTGAATGGGCGACCCTGTTGCCCGTCACCCTGGCGTTTTGCATGGCCTGGTTTCAAACCCTCACCAGCAAGCTGGCCAAAACCGAAGACCCAGCCACCATGCACCTGTACACCGGCTGGGTAGCGGCTCTCGTCAGTGCGCTGGGCCTGCCTTTTGTCTGGCAAACCTTGCCTTCCAACCATCTATGGGGGCTGATTGCGCTGGTCGGCGTGCTGGGCGCGATTGGCCACTTTTTGCTGATCCTCGGCTACCAAAGAGCACCGGCCGCCACCCTCACGCCCTACCTGTACACGCAGATTGCCTTCGCCATGCTGGGCGGCTGGCTGCTTTTTTCGCATGTGCCAGACGGATTCGCCGTTTTTGGCATGGCCATGATTGCTGTTTGTGGCGCGGCCGGGGCCTGGCTGGTGGTGCGGGAGGGCAAGATCACCATTGAGCCTGCCGACGCCTGACCTCACCTGACACCATGGCCCAGTTTTTTCAAGTCCACCCCGACAACCCGCAGCCCCGGCTGCTCAAGCAGACGGTAGCCCTGCTGGCACGCGGCGGCATAGCCGCCGTGCCCACCGATTCAAGCTACGCACTGGTGTGCCACCTTGACGACAAAGCCGCAGCGGACGCCTTGCGGCGCATTCGCGGTGTTGATGACAAGCACCACCTGACGCTGCTGTGCCGCGACTTGTCAGAACTCAGCGCCTATGCGCGGGTGGACAACAAGCAATTTCGCCTGCTGAAAGCCGCCACCCCAGGGCCCTACACCTTCATTCTGGAGGCCAGCAAGGAAGTGCCGCGCCGCCTGAGCCACCCTTCCCGCAAAACCATCGGCCTGCGCGTGCCAGAGCACAAAACCCTGCAGGCACTGCTGGAGCTGCACGGTGCGCCGCTGTTGGCCACCACACTGATTCCGCGCGACTCCGCCGAGCCCCTCAATGACGCCAACGACATACGTGACCTGATGGAGCACGAACTGGCCGCTGTGCTCGACGCTGGTGCCTGCCACCAGCAGCCCACGACCGTGATTGACCTGACCGCCATGGCCGATGGTGGTGAGGCGGTCGTCCTGCGTCTGGGGCGCGGTGACATCGCGGTGCTGGGGCTGCAAACCTGAAGCCCTTGCCGACATCCAGCGCGAGGGATACAAAGGGATAATCAGGTCATGGATATTTCAAACCTGGTTCAAACCGTTGCCATTTACGCCCTGCCCGTGCTGTTTGCCATCACCATCCATGAGGCTGCGCATGGTTACGTTGCCAAATACTTTGGTGATGACACAGCCTGGACCCTGGGCCGCGTCACCATGAACCCTTTCAAGCACAT
Organism: Polaromonas sp.; assembly: GCA_031410335.1. Lineage (GTDB taxonomy): Bacteria > Pseudomonadota > Gammaproteobacteria > Burkholderiales > Burkholderiaceae_C > Polaromonas. Next base: position 9,567 of record JANNYZ010000104.1, read on the forward strand.
TGACCCGATAGGCACCATTGCCATGCCCTTGATGCTGTACTTTGCCACCTCAGGGGCTTTTTTGTTTGGCTATGCCAAGCCAGTGCCCGTTAATTTTGGTCGGCTACGTAACCCGAAGCGCGATATGGTGTGGGTGGCACTGGCCGGGCCTGCGTCCAACTTCCTGCAGGCCCTTGGCTGGGGCATTGCTTTTTATCTGCTTCAGGGCGGTGACGTGACCGAACCCTTTTTTCTGAAAATGTGTCAGGCCGGTATTCTGGTCAATGTGGTGATGTTTGTGTTCAACCTGTTCCCGCTACCGCCGCTTGATGGCGGCCGTATTCTGGTGGGCTTGCTGCCGTACAAACAGGCTGTGCTGGTGTCCCGCATTGAGCCATGGGGATTTTTTGTGGTGATGGCGCTGGTGCTGGCGGGCGTGGTCAGCAAGCTGTGGATGCAGCCGCTGATGTCAGTGACTTACGGCATTCTGGAGACGATGCTCATCCCCCTGGCAGTTCTGGTGAAATAAAAGCGAAGCAAAGACGGCATGACAAACAAGAAGCAACGATTTCTAACCGGCATCACCACCTCAGGCACGCCCCACTTAGGCAACTATGTGGGCTCCATCCGCCCGTCAGTCGCCGCCAGCAAGGGGGCCAATGCCGAGAGCTTTTATTTTCTGGCCGACTACCACGCGCTGATCAAATGCGATGAGCCCGCGCGCATCCAGCAGTCCACGCTGGAGATTGCCGCCAGCTGGCTGGCAGCGGGCCTGGACCCTGAGCGCGTCACGTTTTACCGCCAGTCCGACATTCCGCAAATCCCCGAACTGACCTGGTTTTTAACCTGCGTGCTGGGCAAGGGCGTTCTGAACCGTGCACACGCTTACAAGGCGCAGGTGGACAAAAATACCGCATCAGGCGCCGAGCCTGACCACGATGTAACCGCGGGGCTTTTCATGTACCCGGTGCTGATGGGCGCCGATATCTTGATGTTCAAGGCGCACCAGGTACCGGTGGGCCGTGACCAGATTCAGCACATCGAAATGGCACGCGACATGGCCAAGGGCTTTAACCATTTGTATGGTGACCTGCTGGTGTTGCCCGAGGCATTGATTGAGGAGTCTGTGGCGACCCTGCCCGGCCTGGACGGCCGCAAGATGAGCAAGAGCTACGACAACACCATCCCGCTGTTTTCAAGCCGGGAGCAACTCAAAAAGCTGATTGCCAGCATCGTGACCGATTCAAACGGCCCTGGTGTTGCCAAGCAGACCGAAGGCTCGGCACTGTTTCAGATCTACCAAGCCTTTGCCAGCACCGATGAAACAGCCGCCATGCGGCGCGCCTATGCCGACGGCATGGCCTGGGGTGATGCCAAAGCCATGCTATTTGAACGGATTGACCGGGATATTGCGCCGATGCGCGAGCACTACCATGCCCTGATGGCTAGCCCTGAAAAGATTGAAGACGTCTTGCAGGCAGGTGCAGCCAAAGCAACCGCCCTGTCGCGGCCCCTGATGCAGGAGCTGCGCCATGCGGTGGGGCTGCGCAAGTTACAAGCCACTGCACCTGTCGGCAAAGCCAAGGCGGTTAAGTCCGCCGGGCCCAGCTTCAAGCAATACCGCGAGGCAGATGGCCTGTTTTACTTCAAATTGATGGGTGCTGACGGCAAATTGCTGATGCAAAGCCGGGGCTTCGTATCGCCCAAGGAAGCGGCTCAGGCCATTGCCAGCCTGCAGCAGCACGGCGCTGATGCCCTGCCCGCATTGCAAAACCAGCTTGACGTGGTGGCAGGTATTGCAATGGACGAGATTGCATCCGCGCTCGGTATGCAGAGCAGCCCCGTAAAAAATTAAAGCGCTGACCCTACACTCCATTCTCATCTGAATTTCACTAAAAAGCATTAAAAAGCAACGCTAAATGCGCAAAAAAGTGGTATTTGAAACTATAAAAAATGTGCAAATTCACATTTTTCGGCGACTTTTCCTGACAATACATTTGTAGCAAAACAGTTATGCTTGTCCTTTGAAGTAACTGAGTCCATCAAAATTCAATGAGCATTTTTGTTATTGACGACCATCCTTTGATGCGCGAAGCCATTGCAATGCTCGTGCGCCGTTTGAGTCCGAACACCCAAGTTGTTGAATTGGGACGAATTGCTGTCGTTGCGCAAGCGGTTGAAAAACACGGCATGCCCCAGCTGATTTGTCTTGACCTGAAGCTGCCCGATACCCACGGGGTTTCCGGCATCAGGGAGTTAAAGCGCAGCTACCCCGAGGTGCCCATCATGGTGCTGACGGCGTCACCCGCCGGCGACTATGAAGACCTGGCCATGGAAGCTGGTGCTGATTCTTTTCTTGAAAAATCAGTGGGAGCTACTGAAATTGCACATGTCCTCAGGGCATTTCTTGTCGAAGAGGCAGATGCCGACGCCGAGGCGCCTGTTGCAGTCGGCAAACTCTCCAAGCGGCAAAAGCAGCTGCTGGTCTTGCTGGACAAAGGTCTGAGCAACCGCGACATCGCTGACAACCTGCAGATCAGCGAGCACACCGTCAAGGTTCATCTCTGGCGTTTGTTCCGACGGCTCAACGTCAAGAGCCGTTCACAGGCCAGTCACCTGGCCAGGACACAGGGCCTTTTGTAACCTGCCCGCGGTCGGCGCTGGCGGGCACTTCGCCACTGGCTTCAATCCAGAAAACACTGCCTCTTGCGGGGCGAGAGCGCATTCTGACCACCAGCCCCAGTATCTGACCGAGACGGGACGCTATCGCCAGGCCCAGCCCAAAACCATCTTCAGTGCCCTGCCGGGGCACACGGTAAAACTCCTTGAAGATGGCTTCCTTCTGCTTCGGCTCAATGCCGACACCGGTGTCCCACACTTCGATACGCCACTGGCCCGCATGCTGACGCAAGGCCAGCAGTACGCCGCCTTGCTCGGTGTTTTTAAGGGCGTTTGAAATCAGGTTGCCCAGCAGCCGTTTGAGCAGCACCGGATCTGACCGAGCGATGATGGGGTCGCTGCTGGTACGCAGCCGCCACCGCAAGGCGCGCTCGTGTGCCACCGCAGCGTACTGGTGATACACGTCAACCAGCACGTCAGATAGATTCACATCCTGCAAGTCGGCAGTGGGGGTGTCTGTGTTCATGCCAGAAAAATCAAACAGTGAATTGAACAGCTCATTGACGGCATGGGTGCAACGCACGATCTGCGGTGCGACCTGATGGCTCAATTGCGGGTCATCGACCAGCCAGCTGGCGTACAGGTTCAATGCATGAACCGGCTGGCGCAGGTCATGCGCAGCGTTGGCAATAAAGCGGTTTTTATTTTCTACAGCTTCCAATGCTGCTGCGCTTTTGGCCGTCAGCGACTGAATCAGCCGGGCGTTGTCAAACTGCAGCTGCAGGCTTCGCTTCTGGAGCAAGTGAAAACCGACCCCAAAATAACTCACCATCATCTGAAAAACAACCGGAAAAAAAATGAGACTCCAACCATCGCGAGTGGAAGGCAGTGCTTGCTCGATCACAAGCCGATAAATAAAAACCGCTACCGTCACACCCGCCAGCGAAGTGGTAAACAAAAAGAAACTTCGCAAACGAGACGCATACGAGTACACCGAAAAGCCGGAGACAGCGATCAGAATCATGCCGCAAATAAACTGGTCTATGCCACTGGATTTGCCAAAGAAAAGAAAGCTGGAGGCACCCCATAAAATCCCGCTCAACATCCAGAGCACGTCATACCGCCCCAGAAAGGCACGAAGCGCAGGCCCGCTCACATCTCGCATGCTGCTTTGGTACTGAAGAACAACGAGGTAGCGAAAGAGGATCGCCATATCGGACAGGATCAGCCAAGTGAGGAGTTCGCTTGTGGGTACGCCTTCGTACAGCACCGCAGCAATCGCCCATGTGAGCACCAGGGACACGGGCATCAATCGCCGGGTGTTGAGCATGAAGCTTTTGCCAAGCTGCATCTCGACCCAATCGCTGCGTTCCAGCTTGTCCGCGGGGGTTGGCGAGGTGATTGAATCTGCGGACATAAAGTCTGGCACGGCTACAAGATGGTGAAATTGTGCGTACCGACTTGGAGGTTGGTCAGTGCTGGCGGAGAGGGTGGGATTCGAACCCACGGTACCTTGCGGTACGCCTGATTTCGAGTCAGGTACATTCGGCCACTCTGCCACCTCTCCACTCGAAGCCTGATTCTATCAGCCGGTTTATTGTCCAGGTTTGGCAACCAGTTCAGTGATGCCGCCCATATAGGGCTGCAACGCCGCCGGAATGTCGATGCCGCCGTCTTTGCGCTGGTAATTTTCCAAAACTGCCACCAATGTGCGGCCCACGGCCAAGCCGGACCCATTGAGAGTGTGCACGAACTCGTTTTTACCCTGAGCATTTTTAAATCGGGCTTGCAGACGGCGGGCCTGAAAAGCCTCGCAATTCGAGACCGAGCTGATCTCGCGGTAAGTGTTTTGTGCAGGCAGCCAGACCTCCAGATCGTAGGTTTTGGTGGCGCCAAAACCCATGTCGCCGGTGCAGAGCAACATGACGCGGTAGGGAAGCCCAAGCTTTTGCAGAATCGCCTCGGCGTGGGTGGTCATTGTCTCCAGCGCTTCGTAGCTCTTGTCAGGGTGCACGATTTGCACCATCTCCACCTTGTCAAACTGGTGCTGGCGGATCATGCCGCGTGTGTCGCGGCCATAGCTGCCCGCCTCTGACCTGAAGCACGGCGTGTGGGCAGTGAATTTCAGGGGCAAGTCAGCTTCTGGTGTGATGACGTCGCGCACAAAGTTGGTCAGGGGTACCTCCGAGGTGGGTATCAAATACAAAGCGGCGTTCTCTGCTGCACCCTCTTGCCCGCCCTTTTTGGCTGCAAACAAATCTTCTTCAAATTTGGGTAACTGGCCTGTGCCGCGCAACGAATCAGCGTTGACGATGTACGGCACATAGCACTCGGTGTAACCGTGCTCCTGCGTCTGCACGTCGAGCATGAAGGCAGCCAGGGCGCGGTGCAAACGCGCCAGGCCGCCATGCATGACCGTAAAGCGTGAGCCAGTAAGCTTGGTACCCAATTCAAAGTCAAGCCCCAGCGGCTGACCGACATCAACGTGGTCTTTGACGGGGAAACCGTAGGTTTTGGGTGCACCCCAGCTTCGCACCACGACATTGCCGTCTTCGCCTTTGCCAAGCGGTACGCTGTCGTGCGGCAGGTTGGGCACCGCCAGTAACAGGTTTTGCAATTCAAGCTGGATCAGGTCCAGCCTCGCGCTGGACGCCTCCAGTTCGGCTTTGGAACTGCTGACCTGCCCCATCACGGCGCTGGCGTCTTCACCCTTGGCTTTGAGCTGGCCGATCTGCTTTGACAGGGTGTTGCGCAGGTTTTGCAGTTCTTCAGTTCGGCTTTGAATGGTTTTGCGTTCTTGCTCCAGCGCGGTGAAGGCGTCAACATTCAAAAAAGCCTGAGGCGACTTGCGTGTCTCCAGCCGTGCGACGGCATGGAGCAGGTCTTTGCGTAAAAGGGTGATATCGAGCATGAAAATGGCTTAAAAATAGTGTTTTCAGGTATCAAATAATGCTGTAGACCAATAAATATATGCGCGAGCAGCTACTAAATAAATAGCGTTCAAATTCTGGTCATATCTGCTGGTGCAACGTGCTTTGGCCGGCAGACAGCTCGCCCTGAGCGTCCAGCTTCAGGCCTTTGGGCAGCGGAAACTTGATGGTCTCTTCGATACCGTCCATCTTTCGCACCGACACCGCTCCCAGCGCCTTGATGCGGTCAATCACCTGCTTGACCAGCACCTCGGGCGCTGACGCACCCGCGGTCAAACCGACTTTGGCTTTGCCTTCAAACCAGCTTTCCTTCAGCTCGCTTGCATCATCAACCATATAGGCCTCGGTGCCCAGCTTGTTGGCCAACTCGGCCAAACGGTTGCTGTTGGAGCTGGTGGGGCTGCCCACCACAATCAAAATATCGACCTGCGAGCTCATCACCTTCACCGCGTCCTGCCGATTTTGCGTGGCGTAGCAAATATCCTGCATTTTGGGGCTGCGCACCATCGGAAAACGCGCTTTGACGGCAGCGGTAATCTCGGCCGCATCGTCCACGCTCAAGGTGGTTTGCGTCACCACGGCCAGCAACTGCGTCTGCTGCGGATTGATGCGCTGCACATCTTCAACGTCTTCGACCAGGTGAATGCCACTGTCCAGCTGGCCCATCGTGCCTTCCACTTCGGGGTGCCCCTTGTGACCGATCATGATGAACTCGTAGCCTTCTTTGTGCAGCTTGGCCACTTCAACGTGCACCTTGGTGACCAGCGGGCAGGTGGCGTCGAAGATCTGAAAGCCGCGTTGCTGTGCCTCCAGTTGAATCGCCTTGCTCACGCCGTGCGCACTGAAAACCAGCGTGGCACCGGGCGGCACATCGGCCAGCTCTTCAATGAAAATCGCGCCTTTTTGTTTCAGGTCATTGACCACGTAGGTGTTGTGAACAATCTCGTGGCGCACATAAATGGGCGCGCCGAATTTGGTCAATGCGCGTTCAACAATTTCAATGGCGCGGTCAACGCCTGCACAAAAGCCGCGCGGCTCGGCAAGAAGAATTTCTTGGGGGAGCGTGGTCATAAGACTCCTATGACGTTAACTTCAAAAGTCACGGGTTGTCCAGCCAGCGGGTGGTTAAAGTCGAACTGCACCGCATCCCCATCGCCTTTGACTTGCACCACGCTGCCTGCATACTGCCCTGCCCCATCCGGCGTGGGGAACTGCACCACATCGCCCACCTTGTAGGCCTCATCCGCATCTCCCAGCTCGTTGAGCAGCTTGCGTGCCACCCACTGCAGCAGGTCGGTGTTGCGCTCGCCAAAGGCAGCACCCGCAGGAAGCTCAAACGTGGTGTGCGTGCCTTCAGGCAAGCCTAGCAGGTGCTGCTCAATGGCGGGGGACAACTGGCCAGTCCCCAGGCTCAACGTGGCGGGTTTGCCGCCAAAGGTGTTGATGATGTCCACGCCGTCAGGCCCGGCCATGCGGTAGTGCAGGGTCAGGAACGACCTGGCTTGAATCATCGGAGTGGGCATAAGCTGATCAACGGACATAAAACTCTCTAGGTGCGGCCTGAAAGCCAGGAACTGTTTGTAAACTGGCCCTATTGTAGAAAGTTAGCCGTTCAACCCTCCATGCTGCTCAAAGACCTGCCCCAAGATGCCCGCCCGCGTGAAAAACTGCTGGCTCGTGGCCCCGGCGCGCTCAGCGATGCGGTGCTGCTGGCGCTGCTGCTGCGCACAGGGTTGCCGGGTAAAAACGCGCTACAAATGGGCCAGGAGCTGGTAGATACGTTTGGCGGCGTATCGGGTTTGCTCAACACACCGGCCGAGGCACTCAAAAAAATCAAAGGCCTGGGACCCGCCAAGCGGGCCGAAATTGTGGCGGTGCTTGAACTGGCCCGACGCGCATTGGCCAGCCAGCTGCAAGAAAAAACCATGTTTGGCAACCCGCAAGCCATACGCGACTATTTGAAGTTGCAGCTGGGCTCTAGAGACCACGAGATTTTTGCGGTGCTGTTTTTAGACTCATCTCACCGCCTGATCGTGCTGGAAGAAATGTTCAGAGGTACGCTCACGCAAACCAGCGTTTACCCACGTGAGGTGGTCGTACGCGCCCTGGCCCTGAACGCCGCCAACGTGGTGCTGGCCCACAACCACCCGAGCGGCACAGCGCAAGCATCACGCGCAGACGAAGCCATCACGCAGACGCTGAAGGCCGCGCTGGCACTGGTCGACGTACGGGTGCTGGACCACTTCATCGTGACGCGATCTGAAGCGGTGTCGATGGCTGAGCTGGGCTTGATGTAAAGATGAAAGCGCACGCCATCAAGGAGATGAGAGGCCTGAAAACCGTCAAGGCTGAGCTGGAGGCGCGCGTCAAACTGGCCAAGGAACTGGAGGCCACCCGCAAAGCCGCCGTAGCCAAGGCCAAAGCTGACGAAGAATTTTTTGCCCGGGCTGTCGGCATCGTCAAACCGCTGCCACCCAAACATCGCCCTGGCGAGCGCGCCGCACTGCCCTTGATACAAGCCGCCCCAATTGCCGTGCAGCACCAGCTCGACGAGGAGGCCGTGATGCGCGAGGCCCTGTCAGACGAGTTTGATGTGGAGACACTGCTGGACACCGACGACGCCCTGAGCTTTCGACGCGCAGGCATAGGCACCGACGTGACCCGCAAGCTGCGCAAAGGCGGCTGGGCCATTCAGGGCCAGGTGGACTTGCACGGCCTGCGCCGTGAAGACGCACGCGAGGCGCTGGTCGACTTCATCAAGGACGCCGTCCGCATGGGCTGGCGTTGCGTGCGTGTGGTGCACGGCAAGGGCCTGGGCTCGCCCGGCAAAACACCGGTGCTCAAAGGCAAGGTGCAAAGCTGGCTGATTCAAAAGCAGGAAGTGCTGGCCTTCGTGCAGGCCCGGCCTGCGCATGGCGGGGCTGGGGCGCTGGTGGTGCTGCTGGCGCAAAGCTAAACTTCAAGCTGATTGCTATGTATTCAGGAGCTTTTTGCGCACGTATTCATTGGTATACAGGCGATTTTTGTAGCTAAAAAAAAATCAAAAGAGCTGCCGCGGGGCGCAAACAATACTTTTAAAATATTGCTTTTTGGCGCCACGCTAAAAGCCTGCGCTTCAAGTTCAAAAGCGCAAACATCCTCTATTTGGAGGATACCAATTTTGATTTGCCTGCCTTAAAGTTCGTCGGCGTGTGATCAGCATCTCATCCCAGACCTGAAAGCGCAGCGATTTAAACAGGGGAGCTTGCGGCGAGCGAACCAATTCGCCAATTCGTGTTTTGTCAATGTTCGCGGGGCACGTCAAAAATGGTGTTTGCCAACGCGAAGACCGCTTTTAATCCAACTTTTATTATTTATTTCAGGGAATCAACATCATGTCATTACAAGTCAGCTTCAGAGTCGTCGGTCTGTATTGCTATTTTGAAAATCTGCAGCTACCAACTGTCGGTCCGACATCCACTGTCAAACAGGTGATGGACGCTATCGTTCTTGCCAAGCCTGCATTTAACTACACCGCCAATGCGCAATTCGTGGACACCATGACGTACGACTTCACCAGTGGTTCCACGACACCCTACAACTCAACCAAACCGGTTGCTCCTGGCATGCGTGCCCTCACTGACAACCTGGGGAACCCGTCGCTGATCTGGCAGTACTACCGTTCAGTTACAGGTTCTATCGACGGCACGGTATGTGAAATCAAACTGATCAGCAGCGGCCAAGACTCTTTCACAACCCGACCTCTGAACGCCTACGATTCTTACTTCGGTGGCGTGCCCGCAAACTTTCAGGTCTCCACCTATAACCTGACCTGGCGCTTGGTACAGATCCAAATGACCCCAGCGCGCCAGCAAGCCTTTATGCAGGCCAAGATCAACAAGATGGACTTGGCCAGGTAACTCAAAGCCTTAATGGGCGCTAGATAAATTCGAAGGTCTAAAAGCATGGGGTCTGTGCCAGCCAAAAGCCAGGCCCCATTTTTGTCCCTGATGAAGCCGGCAGGCCCTGCTTTTCATTGTTTTTCAGCCCCAGGACTCTGCGCGCATCTCGTCCGGCACATCCATCGCCTTGGACAGATGACTTGGTTTAAGACCCGTAGTGGGATGATGCGCATAATTAAAACTGGACGGCGGTAGTGTTGAATCCCACCTCGCGTGTGAACATACTTCAGGCGGCAAATCAAGCCCCGGGTCATTAAAGGCAATGTTGGCCGCGTATTTATCGCTAGATTTTGGGGCTAACTCGGCCCATGTAATCACGCCGTCACACAGCCTGCGCACCATGGCATTCTTAACAACAAGGGAATGCTCAGATGTGTTCATCCAAACTTTTAACGCTATCAGCCGCGGTAGCCCTGGCAAGTACGTTGGCCGGGTTACCGTTGCATGCACAAACCGCCTTTCCCGCAACGCTGGCTGGCCATGTGGTGATGCCCGCCCTGTCGTTTGTCGCTGCGCCCAAAGACGCCCCCGCCGATTTGCAGGTCAGTGGCAAATTTACGTCTGGCAAACGCGTCGAGACACTAGGTACGGTTGAGGGCGCGTCTGCTGGCAGGCCTACGGGCGTGTCGTTGCCCTTCAAGGGGCAGCCATTACAGGGCCACTCGGGCATCAAGAAAATGCCCGACGGCAGCTTCTGGATATTGACCGACAACGGTTTTGGCTCCAAGGCCAACTCCCCCGACGCCATGCTGTACCTGAACCGGTATGCGATTGACTTCAAAGCGGGCAGCATGAAAAAGCTGGAAACCATTTTTTTGCACGACCCGGACAAAAAAGTGCCGTTTCGCATCGTTCATGAAGGCAGTAAAAAACGCTACCTGACGGGCAGCGACTTTGACACCGAGAGCTTTCAGATTGCGGGTGGTGCACTCTGGATTGGCGACGAGCTGGGCCCCTTCCTCATCAAGGCTGATTTGAAAGGCAAGGTACTGACCGTGTTTGACACGCTGGTCGACGGCAAGGTGGTGCGTTCGCCCGACAACCCGGCTCTGAGCATGCCTGCAGCGCCCGGCGGCATGGTCGACTTTCAGGTGCGTCGCTCGAAAGGCTTTGAGGGAATGGCCGCTTCCAAAGACGGCAGCAAGCTGTATGCGCTGCTGGAAGGCGCGCTTTACAACGCAGCCATCAAAGCCAATGAGAACATCGACGGCAAAGACTACCTGAGGGTGCTGGAGTTTGACGTTAAAACCGAAAGCTGGACAGGGCGCCACTGGAAGTACATGCTGGAGGCCAATAGCCACGCAATTGGCGACTTCAACATGATCGACGGCACGACGGGTCTCATCATTGAGCGCGACAACGGCGAAGGCACAGCAGACAAGGCCTGCCCGGCGGATCAAAAGCGCACCGACTGCTTTCATGACCTGGCCAAATTCAAGCGCGTTTACAAGGTTGAGCTCAACGATGCCAACGTGGGCGGCGCAATTCGAAAAATCGGCTACATCGACCTGATGGCAATAGCCGACCCGGCCAGGCTGGCACGCAAGCCCCTGAACAACGGCGTGTTGACCTTCCCGTTCTTCACGATTGAAAACGTGGACATCGTGGACGCCAAACACATCATTGTGGGCAACGACAACAACCTGCCGTTTTCAAGCAGCCGCGAGCCGAACAAGGCTGATGACAATGAATTGATCCTGCTGGAAGTCGGGGAATTTTTGAAGGCGAATTGAGCGCAGCGAGAGGGGTTAAATCCCTCCTTTGTCACTCGCCCTTGTTACGCATCCAGTCGGCGGTCTGAAAAAACGAGGTGTTCAGGCGGGCCCGCAGCGCTTCGTCAACACCGGTTTCAACCATCGCCTGGTTCATGCAGGCCAGCCACTGGTCGCGCTCTTTGATGCCAATCGAACCGCCACCCGTTTGCTGGGGCATGTGGCGCATTCTGAGCATCGGGTGACCAAAGCGCTCGGTGTAGTGCTGCGGCCCACCCAGCCAGCCGCACAGGAACCAGAACGTTTTTTGTCGCGCATTGTCCAGCGGCCCGGCATGCGTGGCGCGCAGGGCGCTGTAACCGGGCTCCAGATCCATCAGGTCATAAAAGCGCTCAACCAGCGCTTTGACATTCGCCTCGCCACCAATCCATTCGAAAGGCGTGTCAAATTTGGGGGTTTCCTGAATCTGCATGACGTGAACCAATTCCTCAAATGAGTTAGCGCGAAAACCTCGATTACAACAGACCAAGGCCGTACCCATTCATCTTTTTGGTCCTATCAGGCGCTTGTATTTTCAGATCCGCGTTTGAGCCAATTGCCGGACTCAATCACCGCCCGACCCTGCGTGCGCGCTTCTGCCGCCTCATAAACAAGACACGTCAACGCCAACTCTGCGCATTGCACCACCACCTCCCGCCGCGCGTATTCACCCGTTTGCTGTGGCCAGACTTCTTCTATTTCGTCCAGCTGGCGCTCCAGCTCCGGAGTAATCTTGTAGACCTCGCCGTGTACCCAACTCCGGCCGCCCAGGCGCACCCCTGGGTACAGGCCCAGGTCATACAAAGTGCCATTGATTTGCCCGCCGCCCAAGAATGCAGGCGTTGGTTGCAGCCGATTGATATCGCGTTGCTCGCCACCGCGCAGGGTGCCGTAGACAAAAACATATCTGGCAACTTGGAAGTGTTGGGTGTCGGTTATCGTAGGCAGCATGAACCGAATTGTGGCCTACGCCTGCCTGGCGCTCAGCATGTCTCTGGTCGGCAGCTATGTGGCACTGTCCAAACCGCTGGTCGCCGCCCTGCCCGTCTTTTTGCTGGCCTGGCTGCGCTTTGGGATTGGCGGTGCAGCCATGCTGCACTGGTTGAAGAAGCCTGCAGATGAAGCGCCTTTGACGCCCCAAACCAAACGTTTGCTGTTTCTGGAATCGTTTTTGGGCAACTTTCTGTTCTCCCTCTGTATGCTGTTCGGCGTCAGTATGACCAGCGCCGTGGCTGCGGGCGTGGTGATGGCAACGATTCCGGCAGCGGTGGCTGTGCTGAGCTGGGCGTATCTAGGCGAGCGTGTTGGCCCACGTATCTGGGCGGCTGTGGGTTGCGCGGTGTTGGGTGTGACGCTGGTGTCACTATCAAAACAGGAGCTGCTTGCGCATGAATCTATTGGTCTAGAGGCCAATTTGGCAGGTAGAAACAGCCTTTTCGGTACCTTTTTACTGCTTGGCGCGGTGTTTTGCGAGGCCGCGTATGCCGTGATCGGCAAAAAGCTGGTCGGTGCGCTGGGGCCCAAGCGCATCACCGCGCTGATCAATCTTTGGGGCTTTCTACTCATCACGCCATTGGGGCTGTGGGCAGCCTGGCGATTTGATGTCGCCAGCGTGGCCGCACCCAGCTGGCTGTTGCTGGTGTTTTATTCACTCGCTGCAAGTGTGTGGACAGTCTGGTTATGGATGACGGGCTTGAAAACCATTCCCGCCAGCCAGGCAGGCGTCTTCACGGTATTTTTGCCAATCAGTGCCGCTGCGGTGGGCGTGGCGTTTTTGGGCGAAAGCCTCAGCGGCTTGCAGGCGCTGGCTTTTGGCGTGGCTGTGCTGGGCGTGGTGCTGGCTACGTTGCCAGCGAAGCGCTAGCGCCGCGCCTTTGCTGACGCAGCATGTAAATGCTGTACGCAACGATGCCCAGCGACACGGTAGCAATCAGCAGCGTAGCCGCCGCATAGATCGACGGGTTCACGCCGCGCCGGGCGTAGCTGAAGATCACTTGCGGCAGCGTGGTCACGCCAGGGCCCGACAAAAACTCTGACAGCACCACGTCGTCAAACGACAGGGTAAAAGCCAGCAACCAGCTGGACACCAGCGCAGGCGCGATGCTGGGCAGCGTGATGAGAAAAAACACCTGTACAGGTTTGCAGCCCAGGTCCATCGCAGCTTCTTCAATGGATCTGTCCATTTCTTGCAGACGCGACTGGATCACGGTGGTGGCATAAGCCATGCCAAGCAAGGTATGCCCCAGCACCAGCGTGGCAAAGCCGCGCTCGGGAAAACCAAAGATGCGCTGGCTGGCCACCATCAGCAGCAGCAGCGACAGGCCAATGATGACTTCGGGCATCACCAGTGGCGCGTTGACCATGCCGTAGAACAGTGTGCGACCTGAAAACCGCCGGTAACGCACTAAAACAAACGCAGCAAAGCAGCCCAGCACCACTGACAGCGTGCCTGTGAGCAACGCAACTTTCAAGGACAGCCAGAAACCTTCCACCAGCCTTGAATCGGTCAAAAGCGCCTGATACCAGCGCAGGGAAAAACCGGTAAACACACCATCTTGCCGGGTGCTGTTGAAAGAAAAAACGATCAGGAACAGCAGCGGAACGTACAAAAACAAAAACACAGCCGCGAGCCAAAACCGCGCTGTGTGCTTTTCAAGAAAACGGCTGGCGATCATGCGGCAGTCCGGTCTTTGTAACGGTAGTACAGCGCCAGCGGCACCAGAATCAAGAGCATCATCACGACTGACAGCGCGCTGGCGCGTGGCCAGTTGTTGCTGCTGAACAGCTCGTCCCACATCACGCGGCCAATCATGATGTTGTCAGCACCGCCCAGCAGCGACGGAATCACGAACTCGCCCACAGCCGGGATAAACACCAGCATGCAGCCCGCCACAATACCCGCCTTGCTCAGCGGCACAGTAATCAGCCAAAACGCCTTGAAGCGGCTGGCACCCAGATCGTGTGCAGCCTCCAGCAGGCGCATGTCCATCTTCACCAGCACGGCGTACAGCGGCAAAACCATGAAGGGTAAATACACATAGGTCATGCCCACCAGCATCGACACATCGGTGTACAGCATGACCATTGGCTGCTTGATGATGCCAAGTGCCAGCAGCAAGTTGTTCAGTACCCCCTGGTCCGCCAAAATACCTTTCCATGCCGAGATGCGCAGCAAAAAAGATGTCCAGAAAGGCAGCATGACCAGCAACAGCAAAGCAGGCCGAATGGACGGCTTGCAGCGCGCCAGAAAGTAGGCGAAGGGGTAGCCAATCGCCAGGCACAGCAGCGTGGTTAGCGCGGCGTACTTCAATGATGTCTGATAGGCCTGGATGTAAATGGTGTCGCCCAATGCAGAGATGCCATCAGTAAACAGAGGCAGGTAGTTTTGCGGTTTAAAAAGCAGCCGCCAGCTGTCACCAGTCGTCACCAGCAGCGGCGTGAAAGGGTCAATGCTGGCCCCCATGTCGGTGATGCTGATGCGCAGCAAAATCAAAAATGGCAGGGCGAAAAAGACCAGCAGCCAGGCGTAGGGCACGCCAATCACGAAGCGCTTGCCAGCTGATAAGCGCGTCTTCATGGTCATTGGGTCAGGACGACAGGGGCCGTCTCGTCAAACCAGAAAAACACAGGGTCGTTCCAGGTGATGTCGCTGCTGTCGTAGCGCGAGGTGTTGGCCTCCAGTATTTTGATGGTGCCGCCGCCGGGCATTTCAACAATGAAGGTGTTGTAGCTGCCGAAGTAGGCGATTTCTTTGACGGTTCCGGTGAACAGATTGGCCGACACCGAAGGTCGGTTTTTTGAGATGGTGATTTTCTCAGGACGTATCGCCACGGCGCAGGCCATGCCCTGCGCGCCGCTGATGCCATGCCCCACATGCACCACGCCATGCGCCGTTTTCACTTCACAGCGGTCTGCTGCGTCAACTGTCAAAGTGCCTTCCCACAAATTGACGTTGCCGATAAAGTCCGCCACAAAGCGGCAATTCGGGTATTCGTAAATCTCTTTGGGCGTGCCCACCTGAAGCACACGGCCCTGGCTCATCACAGCAATCCGGCTGGCCATGGCCATCGCTTCTTCCTGGTCGTGCGTCACCATCACGCAGGTCACACCAACAGATTCCAAAATATTGACCAGCTCAAACTGCGTGCGCTCCCGCAGCTTTTTGTCCAATGCACCCAAGGGCTCGTCCAGCAGCAGCAATTGCGGTTTTTTGGCCAGGCTACGCGCCAGCGCTACACGCTGCTGCTGCCCGCCTGACAGCTGATGCGGCTTGCGTTGGGCAAAGTCTTGTAGCTGCACCAGGCGCAGCATCTCGTCAACCCGCTGGGCAATCTGCGCTTTCGGCATGCCCTCGCGCTTGAGGCCAAAGGCAATGTTGTCGCACACGCTCAGGTGCGGGAACAGCGCGTACGACTGAAACATCATGTTGACCGGCCGCTCATAGGGCGGCATGGCCGCAATGTCTTGCCCGCCCAGCAAGATGCGGCCAGAAGTCGGCACCTCAAAGCCCGCCAGCATGCGCAGCAAGGTCGACTTCCCGCAACCCGAACTGCCGAGCAGTGCAAATATTTCGCCCTTATTGATGCTGAGCGACACGTCGCTCACTGCCGTTACATCGCCAAAGCGCTTGACCAACTGATCAGTTTGCAAATAGGCGGTCAAGATTTAACTCCCTTTTTTGAACAGCGTGAAGACCTGGCTCAGTGACTGCCTTGCGTCGTTGCTGAAGCTGTTGGGTGCCACCATTTTCTGCAAATTATCTGCATCCGGGAAAACGGCTTTATCTGCTGCTATGCCGGGCTCGACCAGCGCCAGACTGGCCTTGTTGACTGTTGGATAGCCCAGCTCATTCGTCAGTGCGGCAGACACCTCAGGGCGTAAAAAATAGTTGATGAAGGTGTGGGCGTTGTTCGGGTGTTTGGCGTCTTTCAAAATCGCCAAGTTGTCGAAAAATATCAGTCCCCCGGTGGCGGGCAACAGTGCCTCTACTTCCTGACCATTCTTATTCTCAAGCGCGCGGCCTTTGGCAATGTTGATGTCCCCCGCCCAACCCAGCGCCACGCAGGCTTTGCCATTCGCCAAATCGTCAATCATGGTGCTTGAAAACAGCCTGATATGCGGCCGCACCCTGGCCAGCATGGCACCTGCGGCCTGGTGATCAGCCAGGTTGTTTGAATAAGCGTTTTTACCCAGGTAATGCATGGCGGGTGGCAAAATTTCTGTAGGGGAATCCAAGAAAATAATGCCGCAAGATTTAAGCCTGGCAGTGTAAGTGGGGTCAAACACCAGGTCCCACACATTGGCGGGCAGGGCTGTGGTGCCCAGCGCTTTAGCCACATTGGCCCTGTTGATGCCTACTGTGGTAAAGCTCCAGGCCCAGGGCATCAGGTAGACGTTGCCAGGGTCAATCTGGCCCAGCTTGGCCATCAACGTGGCATCTACGTTGGCATAGTTAGTCAGTTTCGTTTTATCAAGCGGCTGATACAGACCGGCAGCAATTTGAGCCTTGGCAAACACCGCGCCCGGCACCACGATGTCGTAGCCCGTGCTGCCCGCAACCAGCTGCGACTGCAGGCCCTCGTTGTTTTCAAAACTCTGGTAATTGACCTTGATGCCAAACTCTTTTTCAAAGTTGACAATCATGTCTTTGGCGATGTAGTCGGGCCAGTTGTAGATGTTGAGGATTCTGGCTTCAGACTGCGGTCCAGAGGCTGCATTTTTGTCGCCGCACGCTGTCAATAAGAGCAGCGATGTCAAGGCCGAAAAGGCAATCCCCCTCCACACCGTCATTGACATGTCTTTGATCCGTTAAGTCTGGTTACAAGTACCTGAAAAAACGAATTGTAAGAGCTATCTCATTAGGCTTTAAGGGCTAAGACACCACGGTGCAGTGTTGTGCACCAGCCCCATCCACAGCGCCCAGACCGAGCTGGCCAGCAGCGCCAGACCCGCAATACGAATGGCCCACTGGCCTGAGCCGTGCCCTCTTAAGCGTAGCCAGAGCCAGGGTCCCGCGATCAGCGACGCACTGCTGCCCAGCGCAAACAAGGCCATCACACCCGCACCGTCGGCAGCACTGCTGGTCATGGCGGCGACCAGCAGCGCTGAATACAACAGGCCGCAAGGCAGCAATGCCCACAAGACGCCGATCAGGC
Source organism: Polaromonas sp. (assembly GCA_031410335.1). Taxonomy (GTDB): domain Bacteria; phylum Pseudomonadota; class Gammaproteobacteria; order Burkholderiales; family Burkholderiaceae_C; genus Polaromonas. The sequence goes on from JANNYZ010000104.1 coordinate 26,942, forward strand.
CAATGGGCGCCAAGGCTGCGTTGCCCTTCAAATGACCCGTGACTGAACGTACGCCGTACCAGATCTTGCGCGCGGAGTTTTCAAGCCAGATCGGCTGGCGTGCTTGCAACAACAATATCAAACCCAACATCGCCGCGGCGACATGAAACAGCGTCCAGACAGGGCGCAAAGCAGCAAAATGAACACTCAACCAGCCCAAGCCCTGCATGGACATGGCAGCCAGTGCCCCCAAAGCAGAGTAACCCGCCAATCGACCTGCCTGAAAAGCCCACAGTGCCCGCGTGCTTTGGCCAGCCTGGGTGCGCCCCATGGCAGCACAAGCAGCACCGCACATGGCCACGCAATGGGGCCCACCGGCCAGGCCCATAAGCAATGCGGTAGCCGCTAGCGTGGTCTGCATGGACGGGGGTGCAGCGCCTTGTCCTGCATGACAGTGGCGTGCAGTCCTACCCCCACAGGAGGCGTAAAAGCTCGCATTAGTAGAACCCTTCAGATTAACTAGCATCATGCGCGCAGTAGTTCGAATATCTTTTGCGCTATGTCAAGCATTGACCCGTTCTTCCAGCAAAAAACGAACTACAGCAGGAAAAGACCATGTCAGCAATCGCCACCTCCTTTGCTATGCCGCCCGTGTCTGGTGCTGTAACATCACAGCCACTAGCTACGGGGGTCAAATTGGACAAGCACTTCATCAAAATAGCCTGCTCCAGCTGCAACATGCGTGAGCTGTGCATGCCGATCGGGCTGGATGCTGATGAATTAAAACGTGTTGACGAGCTGGTAACCAAACGCCCTCTTGTCAAACGCGGCAGCGCACTCTTTCGGGCAGGCGACCCTTTTACCTCGATTTACGCCATACGCAGTGGTTTTTTCAAAACCAGCGTGACGTCCGAAGATGGGCAAACCCAGGTTACTGGCTTTCAGATGGCCGGTGAAATCGTCGGACTTGATGGCATAGCCACTGACCTGCACACCTGTGATGCGATTGCCCTGGAGGACACGGAAGTCTGCGCGTTGCCGTTTGAGCGGATTGAAGAAATCGCCAGAGAAGTCAAGGCACTCCAGCATCATGTCCACAAAATCATGAGCCGTGAGATTGTGCGTGAGCACGGGGTCATGCTGTTGCTGGGCAACATGCGGGCAGAAGAGCGGCTGGCGGCTTTTTTATTGAACCTGGTGCAGCGCCTGCATGCGCGTGGGTTCTCAAGCTCTGACCTGATTTTGCGCATGACACGAGAAGAAATCGGAAGCTACCTGGGGCTGACGCTTGAAACAGTGAGCCGCACTTTTTCAAAATTTGCAGAAGATGACATCATCACTGTCAACCAGCGTCATATCCACATTCAGGATGCTGATGCTTTGAAACGTCTGGTCAACCACGAGCAGTGTCGTTGACATCACGCGGCGGTTTATGGAGCCACAAAACCAGGCTGCTGCACGCCATGGCAATCACCCAAAAACTGAAAAACGCCGCTGTGTAAACCGCTTGACGAGCTGGTTGTACGGTCTGACCCGGCCAATGCACTTCGCTCGGATCGACGGCGGCAAACACCAACGCTTCGAGCAGACACGCCGCCAAAAATGCGGGCCACGTAATCAACACCCAGCGCTTGACGGCACTTGATTTTTGAAGGTCAAGGTTTGGCATTTTTGTCTCCTCCAGTTGCGCTGTGGTTTCGGCCTGTTTTAGCGGGTTGCATGGCAGGCTCTGCAACCCCAACCTCTTTTTCCAACGCCAGACCTTCCTTGTAGTAGTTTTCCGACACTACAGCGTCTGGCCCCCGCAAGATATATACCGCCGTCACGGCGCACGCCAACACCGCAGACACCGGCCCGGCAATCACCATCCAGACGTAAAACTCTTTGTACCAAGGGCGACGGTCAGGAACAGTTAGGGTGGTTGTTTTCATCATTGAATGCTTTCACAAAACGGCTACCGCGGCACCAAAAAGATGGACTTTTCACCCACCTCATCTGTCGGTGTGGCTTGCGCGCCAACGACGAACGCAATCGGGTGCGAGCCTGCTGAGATACCCTGCGGCGCCTGCACACGCACAGGCACCCAGCGCGAGCTGGCAGCATCGACCGCGATGGCCACATCAGGCGCGACACGCGCGCCTTCAAGGCCCGTCACCCGAACCGCATAAGTTTGCGCCTGCTCTGTGGCGTTCATGATTTGCAGGCGGTAAACATTCTCAGTCATGCCCTGTCCCACCATACGCGCCACTGAGCCACGGTCACGCTGCACATCCACCTTGAAATTGGCACGCGACAACAGGCTCCACAACATGCCAAGGGTGATAACAGTGAGCACCCCCGAATAAACCAGCACACGCGGCCTGAAAATCCGCTTGAACATCTGCACTTGGCTTAGTTTTTGTGCCAAGCCGTTTTCAGTGCTGTTGCGAATCAGCCCGCGTGGATAATGCATTTTGTCCATGACAGAATCACACACATCGATGCACGCCGAGCAACTGATGCACTCATATTGCAGTCCGTTGCGAATGTCGATACCCGTTGGGCACACCTGCACACACAAGCCGCAGTCAATACAGTCACCCAAGCCCTTGGCGTGGTATTGAAAAGGGGTATCGCTGCGTGGGCGTGAGCCTCGGCCTTCACCACGCTCAACATCGTACGTCACCGTCAGGGTGTCGCGGTCAAACATGGCGCTTTGAAAACGAGCATACGGACACATGTACTTGCACACCTGCTCGCGCATCCAACCCGCATTGCCGTAGGTGGCAAACCCGTAAAACAGCACCCAGAACAGCTCCCAAGGACCCAATCCAAAGCTCGTGACTTCACTGGTCAGTTGCCTGATGGGTGTGAAGTAACCGACAAAGGTAAAGCCCGTCCATAGCCCAATGGCCATCCACACCAGCTGTTTGGCACCTTTGCGGGCCAGCTTGTTAAAACCCCAAGGTGATTTATCAAGCCGCATGCGGGCAATGCGGTCGCCCTCAATCTTGCGCTCAACCCACATGAAAATTTCGGTGTAGACCGTTTGCGGGCAGGTATAGCCGCACCACAACCGCCCTGCAATCGCAGTAAACAAAAAAAGCGACAGTGCGCTGATGACCAGTAAGCCCGTCAGGTATATCAAGTCCTGGGGGTACAACACCAGGTTAAAGATATAAAACCGCCGCGATGCCAGGTCAAACAACATGGCTTGCCGGTCATTGATCGACAACCAGGGCAAGCCGTAAAACACCAGCTGCGTGGCAAACACCATGGCCCAGCGCCAGTAGTTAAACCAGCCAGACACACTGCGCGCATAAATTTTGGCGTCTGACTGATACAGCGACGCCACGCTGGCAGAGTCATCGACCGCTATCGGTATGACTCTTTGCACCAGGGACGCGGTTTCGTCACGGTTGGGCACGGTGTGGCCTCAAGGTGCTTTAGGCGCAACAGAAGTGGAAGTGGGGTTGGCAACCGCCACAGTACTCTGCGACAGGCTCAGCACGTAAGCGGCCACCACATGAATCTGCTCTGCCGACAGTTTGGGCGACTGGGCTGGCATCACGTTATTCTTACCATTCTTGATGGCGCCAACAATAGCGGCCTCGCCCCAACCGTGCAACCAATAGTTGTCGGTCAGGTTGGGAGCGCCCAAGGCCTTGTTGCCCTTGCCATCCACACCATGACACGCCGCACACGCCGAAAACTTCGACTTGCCGCTGAACGCCTTGATCTCGTTGTGGGGGCTGCCAGACAAAGACAGCACGTAGTTGGCGACATCGCTGATCTCGGGATCGCCACCAATCGCTGCCCCCATGGGCGGCATCATGCCGATGCGTCCATTGGTGATGGTTTGCACAATGTGCTCGCCGCCACGTTCGCCTAGCCAGGCCACGTTGGCGTTGGTCAGATTAGGAAAGCCCTTGCTGCCGCCGCCGTCTGAACCATGACACTGGGAGCAGTTGTTCATGAACAGCCGTTCGCCAACGGCCAGCGCACGCTTGTCTTTGGCCAGTGCTTCAACGCTTTGCGCTGCAAATGCTGCATACAAAGGGGCAACTTCAGCGCGCAGTTGCATCACGTCCTGTTGGTGCTCATCTTCGGTTGACCAATGCAAAAGCCCTTTGTAGCTGCCCAGGCCGGGGAACACTGCCAGGTAAACCAGTGCAAACACAATGGTCAAAATAAACAGCCACAGCCACCAGCGCGGCAAAGGGTTGTTGTACTCACGCAGATTACCGTCCCACACATGGCCCGTTGTGTTGTCATCGGCTTGTCCATCATGCGCAACCACCGTGGCCTTGCCAGCCAGATACAGCAACAAGCCGCAAGCCAGCACCGACACCAAGCTGATAGCTGCTACGTACCAGGGCCAGAACCCGTTGACGAAATCACTCATGGCTGTGGCTCCCCATGGGTTGCAAAAGGCAGTTGCGCGGCTTCGTCAAATTCCGCTTTGCGTGCCGGCCGATACGCCCACACCAAAATGCCCACAAAAAGCACAAAGCTGAAAGCCGTGACCAAGCTGCGAAGAATATTGATATCCATCTTTTGTCTCCTCCTTACTTCAACGCCAGGCCCAAGCCCTGCAAATACGCGATCAATGCGTCAAGCTCAGTCTTGCCTTTGACTTCATCAGGGGCAGCTGCAATTTGCGCATCGGTGTAAGGCACCCCAACAACTCGCAAAGCTTTCATGTGCTGCTGAATCGACTCAAAATCGGCGGGCGTTTTCTCCAGCCACGGGTAGGCAGGCATGATGGATTCGGGCACCAAATCGCGTGGGGCAATCAGGTGAAGGCGCTGCCATTCGTCACTGTATTTGCCGCCCACGCGGTGCAGGTCAGGCCCGGTGCGTTTGCTGCCCCACTGAAACGGATGGTCGTACACAAACTCGCCCGCCACTGAATAGTGACCATAGCGAAGCGTTTCAGCTACCAGCGGGCGAATCATTTGCGAGTGGCAGTTGTAGCAGCCCTCACGTACATAAATGTCGCGGCCCACCACCTTCAGTGCGGAATCAGGCGTGATGCCCTTGATCGGCAGCGTCGTTGATTTTTGAAAGAACAGTGGAACGATTTCAACCATGCCGCCAACCGCCAGCACAATCAGAATCAACACAATCATCAGCGTGTTGCTGGTTTCAACTTTTTCGTGGGTAAATGCCATGACGGTTTTCCTTATGCGTGGGCGCCAACTGACGGAATAGGTGCATCAAAAGGCTTGCCCGCCCGCGCCGTCATGAACACATTCCAGGCCATGACCAGCATGCCCGACAGGTACAAAATGCCACCAAAAAAGCGCACCACGTAAAACGGAAAGGTGGCCTTGACGCTCTCAACAAAGGTGTAGGTCAACGAACCATCAGGGTTGATGGCGCGCCACATCAGCCCCTGCATCACACCCGCTATCCACATGGCCGCGATGTACAGCACGATGCCCACCGTGGCTACCCAAAAGTGCAATTCAATAGCCGGTACGCTGTGCATTTTGGTTTGACCAAACATGCGCGGCACCAGGTAGTACAGCGCACCCATCGATATAAAACCCACCCAGCCCAGCGTGCCGCCATGGACGTGTGCAATGTTCCAGTCGGTATAGTGCGACAGCGCATTGACCGTCTTGATCGACAGCATCGGCCCTTCAAATGTCGCAATGCCGTAGAACGACAAGGCAACGATCATGAAACGGATGATCGGGTCATCACGCAGCTTGTGCCACGCACCAGATAGCGTCATCACGCCGTTGATCATGCCGCCCCAGCTGGGTGCCAGCAAAATAAGCGAAAACACCACGCCCAACGACTGTGCCCAGTCAGGCAACGCGGTGTAGTGCAAATGGTGTGGGCCAGCCCACATATAGGTAAATATCAATGCCCAAAAGTGGACGATAGACAGCCGGTACGAATACACCGGCCGCTCTGCTTGCTTGGGGATGAAGTAATAGACGATGCCCAGGAAACCCGCCGTGAGCAAAAAGCCCACCGCGTTGTGCCCGTACCACCACTGCACCATGGCGTCCTGCACACCTGCGTAGGCGGAATAGGACTTCATCCACCCTGCAGGCATGACGGCCGCGTTGACAATGTGCAGCATAGCCACTGCAATGATGAACGCGCCGTAAAACCAGTTGGCGACGTAAATATGCCTCACCTTGCGCATGCCAATCGTGCCAAAAAACACGATGGCGTAAGCCACCCATACGACGGCAATCAAAAGCGCAATTGGCCATTCCAGCTCGGCGTACTCCTTGCCCCGCGTATAACCCAGTGGCAGCGACACTGCCGCCGCCACAATCACCGCCTGCCACCCCCAAAAGTGAAAGGCCGCCAGCTTGTCAGAAATGATGCGCGTCTGGCAGGTACGCTGCACCACGTAGTAGCTGGTGGCAAACAGGGCACAGCCGCCAAACGCAAAAATGGCAGCATTGGTGTGCAGCGGACGCAAGCGTCCAAACGACAGCCAGGCAATACCAAAATTGAGCTCCGGCCAAGCCATTTGCGCGGCGATAAACACGCCCACCAGCATGCTGACAACACCCCACACCACGGCCATGATGCTGAACTGGCGCACCACCTTGTCGTTATATACCGTGGCTTTTGAGGCAGCCCATACCCTATGCGGCGCATGAACAGCTGGAATGGGAAGTACTGCGCTCATAGTGAAGATCCTCTTTGCCTGAAGTGATGACTCAAGTGTGGAGAGGTTTGGAATTCGGCGTATTGATATGGATCAAGCTCGTGGCAGTCACGTCTGAACTTTCATCCTGCCCAGTCATCAAAATACGCTGTCCTTCACTGTCGAGTTCTTCAAACTGGCCCGACCACACGGCCCATGCCAGCACACCCATCACGCCAAGTGCAAGCAGCACAGAAAGCGGAACCAGTAAAAACAGAATGTCCATCAGGTGCTCGTTTTAAATTTGGAAAGCCGTGCTGCATTAGCTACCACCAGCAAAGAACTGAGCGCCATGCCCAAGCCTGCAAGCCACGCTGGCAAAAATCCACCAATGGCTAGCGGCACACAGGTGGCGTTGTAAATGGCCGCCCACGCCAGGTTTTGCTTGACGATGTGCAGTGTGCGCCTGGACTGGCCCAGCATGACGGGGAGCATTGAAAGCTGTGCACCCGGCAGCACCAAGTCGCTTTGTGCCTGGGCCAGTGGCACGGCTGCGCCAACAGCCACTGACACATCAGCCGCAGCCAGCGTGGGCCCATCATTCAAGCCATCGCCCACCATCAGTACTTTGTGCCCTTGGGCTTGCAGCGCTTGCATGAAGGCTAATTTGCCCTGAGGCAGACAGTCACCCTCTACGTATTGAATGCCCAACTGCCCGGCTACCCGGGTAGCAGCAGCCAGTGTGTCGCCCGACAACAAATGCACGGCCAAGCCACGTGCCTGCAAGGCAGCGACTGCATCAAGTGCATCGGGCCTCAGGGCCTCGGCAAGGTCAAAGGTAGCAACCCAGCCTTGGCTGTCAGCCAGGTGGACTCTGCCGACCGCCTTATCTGCCCCTTTCAGACCACAATAACTACGCGAACCCAAACGCAGCACACCCGACCAGCCTTCAGCCGCTGGGCTGCCTGAGTATGACGATGCTTCAAGACCCAGACCCGCAGACTCTTTGACATTTGATTCAGCCAAGGCAGGCAAATGCGCCGCAGCAAATACCAGCGCCCGCGAGACCGGGTGCAGTGAATGCCTGGCCAGGCTTGCCGCCCATTGCAGCGCCTTGTCACTCGAAACATCTGACCGCGTTTGCACCCTCTCCAGACTCATGGCGGCGTCCGTCAGCGTCCCGGTCTTGTCAAAAATAACCGTGTCAACACTACTCAGTGATTCAATGGCCTGCAATCGCCGCACCAGTACACCGTGACGAGCCAGCAGCCCTGCAGTGGTCAGCATGGCCGTGGGCGTCGCCAGTGACAGTGCACAAGGGCACGTCACCACCAGCACTGCCGCAGCCGCCATCAGGGCCACGGCCGGGTCTGTGCGCCACCAAAACGCTGCGGCGCCCGCTGCTGCAACCAACACCCACCACAAGAAAGGTTTGGCGACCCTGTCAGCCATGACGGCCAGCTGCGGCTTGTCAAGTGCGGCCCCCGCCATCAGCGCCACAATTTGCGCGTAACGGGTGTCCACGCCCAGCTTGTCAACACGTATCAGTGCCGTTTGGCCCACGTTGTAGCTGCCAGCGATGACTGAACCACCTGCAGGATGCACCACCGGCCAGGACTCCCCGGTCAGCAGCGCTTCGTCGGCCAGCACATCCCCCAACAAAACCGAGCCGTCGGCTGGAAAAGCGTCGCCAGGCAACACGCGAACCACATCACCAACGCGCAGGCGGCGTACCGCCACCTGTTCAAAATGGCCATCTGACATTTGACGTTGAATGCTGGAGGGCAGCCGCTGCATCAATGCCCCCAGCGCGCCAGCAGTACGGCTGTTAAGACGTTGCTCCAGCCAGCGTCCGGTCAGCAGAAAAAACACAAACATCGTCAGCGAATCAAAATACACCTCGCGCCCCCACCAGCCCTGAGGCTCGAAGGTGGCTGCGGTGCTGACTGCAAACGTCACCGCTATGCCCATGGCTACAGGCAAGTCCATGCTGATGCGGCGCCGCACCAGGTCACGCCAGGCATTGCTGAAAAACGGCTTGCACGAAAACAGGACCACCGGCAGGCTGAGCACCCACGATGCCCAACGCAGGAGTCTTTCAATGTCAGGCGAGACATCGCCTGGCTGCGTAAAGTAGGTGGGAGCCGCATACATCATGACCTGCATCATGCAAAAAAGAGCCACCATCCAGCGCCACAGCACAAGGCGAGACTGCTGGCGATCACCTTCAGTTGACACAGCGTCGTCCGCAGGCAACAACTGGTAGCCCTGCACAAGGCCCGCACCTAGCCAACGGGATGGTTTGGTCTGCGTTGCCGACCAGGTGATGCTGGCGCGAGCGCTGGCTGCGCTGACCTGCACTGCCAGCACCCCATTGACCCGCCGAACAGCGTCTTCAAGCGTCAGTGCACAGGCTGCACAATGCATTCCCTTGACGGTAACAAAGGACTGAAAAACCTGTGAGTCAGACAGCTTGTCCAGCCTGAGACTGAAGTCAGCCCACATTTCAGGCTCGTCATACAAACCGAAGCGGGCGTCATTTGGCTCGTCATGGCGGGCGGGTTGCCCAAAGCCAGAGTAAGTCGGAGCGCCGGAAACCTGCATGACGCAAGACTACCGCCAGCTATGCGGACAAGTCTTGATATGGATCAAGTCTTGGGCCATTGACTACTCTTATGCTGAAGCTTCCAACTTCAGGAGACTCACCATGTACCAGAAAATTCTTATCGCCACTGACGGTTCGGCCCTGTCAAAAAAGGCCGTGACCAGCGGGCTGGAGCTTGCTGCACTGACCGGCGCCAGCGTTGTTGCCCTCAAGGTGGTGCCCCGCTACCCCGTCAGCTACTTTGAGGGGGGTGTGGCCTTGTCGCTCAACAACGTTGCGGGCGTTGAAAAGCAATGGGCCGACGCGGCGATGGCTGTCGTCAACAAGGTCAAAGAGGCAGCGGAAGCAGAAGGCATCAAGGCCAAAGCCGTGACCACGTCTTCTGACTTCACCGCCGAGGCCATTATCAACGTCGCCAAAAAATACAAGTGTGACCTGATCGTGATGGCGTCACACGGCAGACGCGGCATGAAGCGGTTGCTGATGGGAAGCGAGACCATGCATGTGCTGACGCATTCACACATACCCGTCCTGGTACTCAGATAGCGAAAGGAGCTGAACATGAGAGTTTTATTGGCCGCTGATGGCAGCAAATACACAAAAAAAGCATTGGCTTTTCTTGTTAACCATGAAAGTTTGGTCGGTAGCGGTGACGAGCTGTTTGTATTGAATGTGCAGCTGCCGGTACCGGGGCGCGTGAAGTCCCTGTTGGGTTCCGCCGAAATTGCGGCCTATCACCGCGAGGAAGGGGCGAAGGTGCTCAAGCCGATCAAAAAATTCCTGGACAAGCACGGGCTTAAATACCGCAGCAACTCGGTTGTGGGTCACCCGGTTGAAGAAATTCTCAAGGCCGCGGCCAAGGAAAAGTCTCATCTGGTCGTGATGGGCACCCGCGGTCATGGCTTGATAGGACGCGTCTTGATTGGCAGTACTGCACAGCGTGTCGTGTCTGATTGCGACTTGCCTGTGCTGCTGGTCAAGTAAGCAAGCGCAGCCGCCACCTTCAAAAAAAGCCCAGGCATTGCCTGTTCGGCTCACGAGTCCAGTTGCCCGGCAAGCGGCTGGTGCTGATGCCAGTTGATCAAAAGAGTCTTCGGGCATGACGCCGCGGCTCTCACATTTCAGGAGTCACGCATGACGACATCCACCCGACAGTCTCTGCTGTTCATCGCTGCAGCAGGCTTGTGCACGGTTTTGCACGCACAAACCACCCCTGCCCAAACACGGGGAGAGCTGCTTTACAGCACACACTGCGTCACTTGCCACACCACACAAATGCACTGGCGCAGCGAAAGACAAGCTTTTGACTGGGAAAGCGTGCGATTTCAGGTACGCCGCTGGCAAATCAACGCTGGCTTGACGTGGAACGAGGCTGATATCAGCGAGGTGTCCCGCTACCTGAATGAAACCATTTACCACTACCCGCAAATGAACGACCGGGTTGGTGTGGTGTCACCGCCAAAGCCATCCGGAAAAGGTCAGTGATACTCAGGCGCGGCCAGCTGCGCTTGAAGCCAGGCGCAGTGATGAACGATATTGCTACTTATATAGGAGCTGTTGACGCATGTATTCATTGGTCTGGAGGTCGATTTGATACACAAAACAGGATAAACCTAGAACAGATCAACCAAATTTTCCAAATTTTTGCCTGTCGCTGTCGTGCGTTGAAAACCGGGCTTTGTCGGACAAGCAAGTCCCGGGCCGTTAACCCAGCTGAAGCTGAAACTGACACGCTTGCTGCAAAAGGATCTTCATGGAATTCAAAGACTACTACCTCGTGATGGGAGTAGAAAAAAGTGCAACACCTGAGGACATCAAGCGCGCCCATCGCAAACTGGCGCGCAAGTATCACCCTGACGTCAGCAAAGAAAAAGACGCTGAGGCACGGTTCAAAGAATTGGCTGAAGCCTACGACGTCCTCAAAGACCCCGAAAAGCGTGCAGCCTACGATCAACTGGTCGCTCATTACAAAGCCGGACAAGAATTTCAGCCGCCGCCCGGCTGCTCAGGTCAACGGGGCGAAGGCAGTGATTATTCGCACAGCTTTCAGCGCGGTGACAGCCAGGACCACAGCGCATTTTTCGATGCCTTGTTTAGGGGGATGGGCCGGGGCCAGGATGCTGCCCAGCCGCGGAGCGGCCAAGCGTTTGACATGCATGGACAAGACCAGCACGCCAGGATACAGATTGAGATTGAAGACTCTTACAACGGTGCAACACGTACGCTGCAATTGCGGGTGCAGACCGAGGCAAGCGACGGCCAACCGCACCTGGCAGAACGCACGATTGAGTTTGCCATCCCCAAAGGCATCCGCGCGGGCCAGCACATCCGCCTGGCGGCACAAGGGGGGCCAGGTATGGGACGGGGAAGTCCGGGCGACCTGTATCTTGACGTCGAAATTCTGCCGCATCCGCTTTACCGAACGGATGGCGGGGACGTACTGATGGACTTGCCGATTTCGCCGTGGGAGGCAGCGCTGGGCGCCAACGTCATCGCGCCCACGCCTACGGGCCAGGTTGAAGTGACAGTCCCACCGGGCTCAGTGACCCATCGCAAGCTGCGCGTGAAGGGCCGCGGGTTACCGGGCAAAACACCTGGCGATTTTTACTTTGTCTTGAAAGTGACACAGCCCCTTGCGACCAGTGTTGCAGATAAAAAGGCTTATGCCGACTTGCACGGCGCTTTCAGTACATTCAACCCGCGCGAGCAGATTGAGGCGATTGAAAAAACTCTGGCAACTCACTAAGGCAATCACTCATGCAACCTAACTTCGTCATCATCACGCCGCATCAGACCATCAGGAGTTTTGTGATGGAGGACATCACTGAACTGACACTGGACGAGATGTGCCGCGCCTGTGCGGCACAAACCGACACCATCATCGAACTGATCAGTGAGGGCGTGATTGACGCCCCCGTGCCCTGGCCAGATCAGCCCCCAGAGCAGTGGCGATTTACCGGCCTGCATCTGCGCCAGGCCAAAATTGCCGTACGCTTGCAGCGTGACTTGGGTGTGAACCTCGCGGGTGCCGCGCTTGCACTGCAGTTGATGGATGAAATACAGGTATTGCGAGAAAAAATACGTGAATCTACGGCCTAGCCAGTATTGACGCTCGCATGGATTTAACTGGAATGGTTGCCTTCATTGTTGATATCTTTGAACTGACGCTGTACATCGGTTGTGGCTATCTGGCGCTGAGTGCTTGCGCGCGTTACACCCAAAACCCGCGATTGCTGTTTTTGGCAGACAGGCGCCTAATGGTTTTGGCCTTGCTGACGTTGCTGGTGATAGGCATCAAGGTGTTTCAAGACGTGATTGCCAAAGAATCGGGCCCGCTGGATACGGCTGTGCTGTGGCTGATCCGGCAGAACACACCTACCGCACTGGGCGACTTTTTCGCCCTCGTTACCTGGAGCGGTGCAGCAGTGTTTCTGGTGCCTGCGACGGCCGTACTGTGCAGCTTTTTTGCGGCCACAAAGCATTTTCGTGAGGCGTTTTTGCTGGCGGCGTCAACGGCCACTGCGTTGGCTACAACCTACATACTGAAGACACTGGTAGGGCGTGCACGACCCGAGCTATGGAGCACCAACTGGTATTGGGGCGCAAGCTTTCCGAGCGGTCACACGCTAAGCACAGCGACCTTCGCCACGGCGCTTGCGCTGGGCGCGACACGGATCTGGCCGCCGTCACGCAGCGCTGCGTTTTTGCTGGCTGTACTCTGGATCAGCCTGGTAGGACTGTCGCGGCTGGTGCTCGGCGTACATTGGCCGACAGATGTGATTGCAGCGGTTTGCTTTGGGGTGTTCATACCGCTAGCGACTAGCGTGATTCTTGACACGGTCCAGCATCACCGACCACAAACCAAAACCTAGGTCTTTGCGAAAAGGCTTTTGTGCTGCTCGCGCAGCAGGTTCTTTTGCACCTTGCCCATGGTGTTGCGCGGTAGCTCAGGCACCACAAAGCACTGCTTGGGAATTTTGAAGTTGGCCAGCTTTGACTTGAGGGCGCCAATGATCTCTTCGGGCTTTAACGAAGCTACCGACGAATTGTCATTTTTTGCAACCACCACGGCGACACCCACCTCGCCAAAGTCCGGGTGCGGCACGCCGACCAGTGCGCTCTCGGCCACACCTGGCAGGTCGTTGATATAACCTTCAATTTCAGCCGGGTAGACGTTGTAGCCACCGCTGATGATGAGGTCTTTGCTGCGGCCGACGATGGTGATGTAGCCACGCCCGTCAATCTTGCCAACGTCACCGGTTTTAAAAAATCCGTCAGCGGTGAATTCTTCTTTGGTTTTTTCTGGCATGCGCCAGTAGCCCTTGAAGACATTCGGGCCTTTGACCTGAATACCGCCAATCTCGTCAATACCGAGAGATTTGCCGTCGTCGTCTTGCACACGCAGCGTCACGCCAGGCAGTGCAAAACCCACCGTGCCGCCGCGGCGCTCACCTTTATAGGGGTTGGACGTTAGCATGGCCGTCTCCGACATGCCGTAGCGCTCCAGAATCGTGTGCCCCGTGCGCGCCTGCCAGTCGTTGAAGGTTTCAATCAACAAGGGCGCTGAACCTGCCACAAACAGACGCATGTTGCGCACCGCGTTTTTGTCCAGTTCGGGTTCATTTAATAGCCGTACATACAAAGTAGGCACGCCCATGAAGACGGTCGCCTCAGGCATCTTTTTAACGACGAATTTCGGGTCAAACTTGGCGCACCAAATCATCTTGCTGCCATTGAGCAGCGCGCCGTGCAGCGCCACAAACAGGCCATGCACATGAAAGATAGGCAGCGCATGAATCAGCACGTCGCCTGGCTTCCAGCCCCAGTAATCCTTCAGCACCAGCGCATTGCTCAGCATGTTGCCATGCGACAGCATCGCGCCCTTGCTACGGCCTGTGGTGCCGCTGGTGTACAAAATGGCGGCTAGGTCGTCAGCCTGCTTCACCGCTACCGTGTGCTTGTCGCTGCAATGTGCAGCGCGCTCAAGCAACGATCCCGTGCGGTCATCGTCAAGGGTAAAAACGTTTTGCGTTCCGGCCTTGAAAGCAATCTTGCTGACCCAGCCAAAGTTTTTGCTGCTGCACACGACCACCGCTGGCTCGGCATTGCCGATGAAGTATTCAATCTCGGCGCTTTGATAAGCGGTGTTGAGTGGCAAAAATACATATCCCGCACGCAGCGTGGCCAGGTAAAGCAGCATGGCTTCGACTGACTTTTCAACCTGTACCGCAATGCGGCTGCCAGCCGGAAGCTTGAGCGACACCAGCAAGTTGGCCAGCATGGCGGTAGCGCGCTCGATGTCATGCCACGAGTAGTTCAAACCGTTGTCGGTTTCAACGGCCGTACTGTTCAGGTCAGCGGGGAAGGCAGCGCGCAGGGCGGCAAAAAGGTTCTCGTTTTTCATCCATCAATCCAGCTTGGCGCCGGACGTTTTGACCACAGCCGCCCATCGTTTGACCTCACCACTGACAAATGTGCCGAACTGGGCTGGCGTCATGTTGCCGAATTCAGCGCCGTTACTCGCCCAAATGGCTTTGAGCTCATCGGACTTAGCCGCTTTGCCCAGTTCATCCACGATGCGGGCCTGCACATCGGCAGGCGTGCCCTTGGGTGCCCACACACCGTACCAGGTGGTCACGGTGTAGTCTGGCAGGCCTACTTCGGCGGCGCACGGTACATCGGGGAAGGCCGGGTTGCGTTTGCTGCCAGACACCATCAGCGCCTTGATGCGGCCGCCCTTGATGTGCGCCGCCGATGAACCCAGGCCGTCAAACATCATGTCGACATTGCCCGAAATCAGGTCTTGCAGCGCGGGGCCTGCGCCGCGATACGGGATGTGGGTGATGAAGGTTTTGGTTTGAATTTTGAACAGCTCGCCCGCCAGATGGTGCGACGTGCCCGCGCCAGCCGAGCCGTA
>JANNYZ010000105.1:0-4437 GCA_031410335.1 Polaromonas sp.
TGAAAACATCGAAGACTTTCACGCCCGCATTGACGACGACAACCTGGACATAGACGAGACCTGCGTGATGGTCCTAAAGAACTGCGGCCCCAAAGGCTACCCCGGCATGGCCGAGGTGGGCAACATGCCGCTGCCGCCCAAGGTGTTAAAGAAAGGCATTACCGACATGGTGCGCATCAGCGATGCCCGCATGAGCGGCACGGCGTATGGCACGGTGGTGCTGCACACCGCCCCTGAAGCCGCTGCGGGCGGCCCGCTGGCCCTGGTGCAAAACGGCGACTTGATTGAACTGAATGTGCCCAAGCGCCTGCTGCATTTGCATGTGACGGACGAAGAGCTTGCCAAACGCCGCGCGCTGTGGGTAGCGCCCGAGCCGGCCATGGCGTCTGGCTACTACAAGCTCTACATTGACCACGTGCTGCAGGCTGATGAAGGCGTGGACATGGACTTTTTGGTGGGCAAGCGGGGGTCGGCCGTGCCACGGGATAACCATTAATGCAGCTGGTTGCGCTTGACTGGGGCACATCGTCATTGCGCGGCGCTTTGATTGCCGCAGATGGTCGCATGCTTGAAGAACGCTCGTTTGCGCGCGGGATTCTGACGGTCGAAAAAACGGCTGGTCACGGCGGCTTCGACGCGGTGTTTGAAAGCTGCTTTGGCGACTGGATGGGTGCGGGCACACTCTGCCTGATAGCCGGTATGGCGGGCAGCCAGCAGGGCTGGCTCGAAGCGCCCTACTGCCCGTGCCCGGCTGGTTTTGCCAGCATTGCAAATCAGCTGGCATGGGTTCAGCCCGGCAGAATCGCCGTCGTGCCAGGCGTGAGCATCGACAAAGAGGGCCTCCCTGATGTGATGCGGGGCGAGGAAACTCAAATATTCGGCGCCCTGCAACTGCTGGGTTTGGCACATGCTCACGTGGTGCTGCCCGGCACGCACAGCAAATGGGTCACGGTAGCAGATCACCGCATCACCAACTTTTCAACCTGGATGACTGGCGAGTTTTACGCCTTGCTGAGCCAGCATTCGATTTTGGCGCGCACATTACCTTCAGGTGAAACAGCGCACAACGACGCAGCTTTTGAACAGGGTGTGGCCTGCGCGTTTCAGGGTGATGGCCTGCTGCACACCGCCTTCAGCACACGTACGCTGTCGCTCTTCAAGCGCATGGCGCCAAGCGATTTGCCAAGCTATTTGTCGGGGTTGGTGATTGGTGAAGAACTCAAGTGTCAGCAGCTTAAACGCGGCGACAACGTGGTGGTGGTGGGTGCTGAAAGCTTGACCACCAGGTACGCGCACGCCTTGCATCAGCTCGGCGTGCAGACGCAATGCGTGGGCAATCAGGCCACCTGGCACGGGCTGCGCAAAATCGCTGATACGCTGCACACAACATGACAAGCCTGCCTCAAAAATTCAAAGACGCGCTCAGCGCACTGCCGCTGATCGCCATCTTGCGGGGTCTGAGGCCTGCTGAGGCTTTACCCGTCGGCCAGTCGCTAGTCAGCACTGGCTGGACATTGATGGAAGTGCCGCTGAACTCGCCCCAGCCGCTGGAAAGTATTGCCGCGATGGTGAGCGCCTTTCCGCAAGCACTGATTGGTGCGGGCACGGTTCTCACCCCAAACGAGGTGCGCAACGTCCACGCCGCTGGGGGACAGCTCATCGTTTCGCCCAACTTCAATCCAGCCGTGGTGGCTGAAGCCGTGCGCTTGGGGCTGGTGTGCCTGCCAGGCGTGATGACGGCGAGTGAGGCGTTTGCCGCGCTGGATGCCGGTGCGACAGGGTTGAAGATTTTCCCGGCGGAGATGGCAACGCCAGCAGTGGTCAAAGCGCTTCGCGCCGTTCTGCCGCTAGGCGCCGTGGTGCTGCCAGTCGGCAGCATCACCCCAGCGAACATGGCGGATTACCTGCGTGCGGGAGCGAATGGTTTTGGTATTGGATCAGCGCTGTACAAACCGGGCATGGCAGCGGATGCGGTAGCCATAAATGCTACCAAATTCATAGTTGCTTGCGCATGATTTCATTGGTCTAGAGCGCTTTTTGACACCCTAAAAACGCACAATCAGCGAAAAAACATTTTTTTAGCCTGCTTCAAGCCAGCACACGGCTTACAGCATCCATGTAGTCACACAGCTGCGTCAGGCTGGTCACGCTCAGGTGGGGAAAGCCATGGTCGTCGTGGTTCCATGAGTGATCAGGCCGATTCAACCAGACGGTCTGCATCCCCGCATTCAGCCCGCCCAGCACATCCAGCCCAGGGTCGTCGCCAATGTGCAGCACTTGGGTGGGACAAACATCAACTGCCCCCGCTGCTGCATGGAAAATCCGCGCGTCGGGCTTACCCACGCCGAATTCCTGCGCGCTGATGCTCGCTTTGAAATACGGCGCGATGCCGATGGTTTTGATATCCGCGTTACCGTTGGACAGCGCCACAACGGGAAAACGTGCGGACAAAAATTCCAGCGCCAATATCGCGTCATCAAACAGCGTCACGCGGTTTCTCTCAGCAAAAAATACCTCAAAACCTTCGTCGGCCAGCAACGCGTCTTCTTTTGAGCGGTACAGCGCTACCCGAATTGCCTCACGCCGCACGGCACTCAGATTGTGTTTTAGCTCGGGGCGGGTGCGCACAACATGGGTGCGAATCTCGTCGCGCACAGCGGCATTGGCAAACAAAGCTGCCGCCATCGGTGCGCGCTGGCTGAGCCAGTTTTCAAGCGCTTTTTCAGCCCGTTCGATGGCGGGCCAGACAGGCCACAGGGTGTCGTCCAGGTCGAGCGTGATGGCTTTGACTATTTTTAAGTTGAGCATAGGTAAACAAAGTTCAGGTGGGGGAGAATAACCCATGCCCTTTTTCACTGAACCCGATTTTGAACACGGTGCCGTCGTCCGTGCAACTTCCACCACAGCGGTGTTGTTTTGCAACCTCGGAACGCCCGACGAGCCGACCGCCCCAGCCCTGCGCCGCTACCTGGCTGAGTTTTTAAGTGACCAGCGCGTGGTGGAAATCCCGCGGCTGCTCTGGCTGGCGATTCTGCACGGCATCATTTTGCGCATACGCCCAAAAAAGTCAGCTGCCAAATACGCCAGCATCTGGATGCCCGAGGGCTCGCCACTGAAGGTATGGACGCAAAAACAGGCCAACCTGCTGGGGAGCGAGCTGGCAGCACAGGGCCACCACGTGCAGGTGCGCTACGCCATGCGCTACGGCAATCCATCCATTGCGTCGCAGCTTGAGCAGCTTAAAGAGCGCGGCGTGACCCGCGTGTTGATCATGCCAGCCTACCCCCAATACAGTGCCACCACCACCGCCAGCGTGTTTGACGCGGTTTACGCCTGGGCCGCCAAAGTACGCAGACTGCCTGAATTCAGGTTTGTTAACCATTACCACGACGACCCCGGCTACATCGCCGCCCTGGCTGAGTCAATTCAGGCTTACTGGCAGACCAATGGCCAGGCAGACAAGCTGGTCATGAGCTTTCATGGTGTGCCAGAGCGTACGCTTCAGCTGGGCGACCCTTACCACTGCGAATGCTACAAAACCGCACGCCTGGTCGCTGAAAAATTGGGTCTGGCCAAGGACCGCTTGCAAGTGACCTTCCAGTCCCGCTTCGGCAAAGCCAAATGGCTCGAGCCGTACACAGAGCCCACACTCATCAAACTCGCCGAAGGAGGCACCAAAAGCGTCGACGTTGTCTGCCCTGGCTTCACCGGCGACTGCCTGGAAACGCTGGAAGAAATCAACATGGAAGCGCGCGAAGCCTTTTTGCACGCAGGTGGCCAAAAGTTCAGCTACATCCCCTGCCTGAACGACAGCCCGGCCTGGATCGCAGCACTGGCAGCCATCAGCGCGCAACACCTGGCGGGCTGGCCCACACAAGCCGAGCCTGATCTGCAGGCGCTGGCCGCGTCAAAAGCTGCCGCGCTGGCCTTGGGCGCGAAGCAATAACGTCCGCAACGCAGACTGGCCGCTACTATTTCAGGAGCTTCTAGCGCACGTATTCATTGGCCTATAGGCTGATTTCATACCGAAAAAGACATAAAAAAGCCGCTGGAACGTGAGTTTCAGCGGCTTTTACGGTTTGGTGGAGCTGGGGGGATTTGAACCCCCGTCCGCAAGCCTTCTTCGGGCAGATCTACATGTTTAGCGGTCTGATTTGAGTCTCGCCACCTGTATCGCGCAGTCGCACGCTACACAGGACGCCAGCACCCTATTGTCTTGCCCCGGGTTAAGGTACCCAGCCCGGAGCCAGCCGATAAAATTATCTTTACAGCCTGGAATCTTCAACTTGCGTCAAGAACCCCTTGCCCAGCCCATCGGCCTGCTGTTGTAAAGCTCACAGGCAATTAAGCTGCGAGTGCGAAACGTTCGTCGTTTGCAGTTAGTTTGTTTGAATCAGTTTTACGAGCACACTCAGCTCGACATGCACCACACCGCGT
>JANNYZ010000106.1:0-2588 GCA_031410335.1 Polaromonas sp.
GGCAGGCACCAGAATCATCGACTGCTGCTCATGGCGGCCGGCGTCAGGATTGGTTTTGCCCATCACGATGTAAACCGCGCAGCGTGGGTCGCCCGCGCCAGACGACCACCACTTCAGGCCATTGAGCACGTATTCGTCGCCATCGCGCTCGATGCGGCAGGCGATGTTGGTCGCGTCAGACGAGGCGACTTCGGGTTCGGTCATCAGGAACGCCGATCGAATTTCGCCGCGTAGCAGGGGGTCCAGCCACTGGTCTTTGTTGGCTTCAGAGCCGTAGCGGGCAATGGTTTCCATGTTGCCGGTGTCGGGGGCGGAGCAGTTAAACACTTCGGCTGCAAAAGGCACCCGACCCATGATCTCGCACAGCGGTGCATATTCGAGGTTGCTCAGGCCTTCAGGCGCGCGTGGGGAGTGCGGCAAAAACAGGTTCCACAGGCCAGCAGCTTTGGCCTTGGGCTTGAGTTCTTCAATGATGGCGGTGGGTACCCAAGCGTCGCCTTTGGCGCGGTTTTCGGCAATCTCCTTGAAAAAGCGTGCCTCATTCGGGTAAATGTGCTGGTCCATGAAGGCCAGCAAGCGGGCCTGCATTTGTTGTACTTTGGGGGTGAAGTTAAAGTCCATGTTGTCTCCTAAAAAGTCTAAAAAGTCTAAAAATCAAGCACCACTTTTCACGGCGAAGCTCCAGGCCATCTTGGCCAGCACTGGCGCACCGGCCGCCGAGCTGACGGCTTGCGCGCTGGATGCTGTACCGGCTTCAACCCGCTTGGCGATGCCCTGCAAAATAGCCGCCAGCCTGAACAGGTTGTAGGCGAGGTAAAAGTTCCAGTCAGTCTTGAGCTGTTCTGGTGTGGTGATGCCGGTACGTTCGCAATATTTGGCGATGTACTCCGCTTCACTGGGGATGCCCAGCGCCGTAATGTCCACCCCGCCAATGCCGCGAAATGCGCCGGGTGGAATGTGCCAGGCCATGCAGTGGTAGCTGAAGTCGGCCAGCGGGTGGCCAAGAGTAGACAGCTCCCAGTCGAGTACGGCCATCACGCGCGGCTCGGTCGGGTGAAACATCAGGTTGTCGAGCCGAAAGTCACCATGCACGATGCTCGTCATGGCTTCATCAAGCGCCGTCAGGGGAATGTTGGCCGGCAGCCAGGCCATGAGCTTGTCCATCTCTGGGATGGGGGTGGTGATGGACGCTGTGTACTGCTTGCTCCAGCGGCCAATCTGGCGCTCAAAATAATTGCCGGACTTGCCGTAGTCGGCCAGGCCGCGGTCGGCAAACTTGACGGTGTGTAGCGCGCTGATGACGCGGTTCATCTCGTCATAAATCTCGGCGCGTTGGGGGTTGGTCATGTCGGGCAGGGCCTGGTCCCACAGCACCCGGCCCGCCACAAACTCCATGACGTAAAACATGCGCCCAATCACCGACTCGTCTTCACACAGACAGTGCATTTTGGCGACGGGTACGTCGGTGCCCTGCAGGCCGCTCATGACCTTGAATTCACGCTCGACCGCATGCGCTGACGGCAGCAGCTTGGCCACCGGACCAGGCTTGGCGCGCATCACATATGACTTGGCTGAAGTGATGAGCTTGTAGGTGGGGTTGGACTGCCCGCCCTTGAAAATTTCAACCTGCAGCGGGCCTGCAAAGCCGGGCATGTGCTTCTCAAGGTAGGCCGTCAATGCGCCCACATCAAAAGCGTGTTGCGCCGTGACTTCACGGGTGCCGACAAAATGGTCAAAGTTGCTCATGGCTTATTTCCATATGAGACCGTTCGCCCTGAGCCTGTCGAAGGGTTTGTAGCATGACAAAGGGCTTCGACAAGCTCAGCCCGAACGGGTAAATAGCTAAAGAACATCGTCTATTCACTTTTCAAGGTCGGTGTCTGAAATGCGCAGCAGCGCCTCACGGCTGCGCACCACCAGGCCTGCTGTTTCAATGCGAATGGCATCTTCGCGTTCCATCGCTTTCAGCTCCTGGTTGACGCGCTGGCGCGATGCGCCCAGCAGTTGCGCCAGTTCTTCCTGTGCCAGTTGCAGGCCAATGCGCACCTCGCTGTTGTTTGACAAACTGGGCACACCGTAGCTGCGCGCCAGGTGCAGCAGCTGCTTGGCCAGTCGCGCGCGCAGGGGCAGGGTGTTCAGGTCTTCGACCAGGCCAAACAACTGGCGAATGCGGCGTGCATGCAGGCGCAGCATGGCCTCGTACAGCTCGACATGGGTGGCCAGTATTTTGCGGAAGTCTGCTTTGGCCACACACAAAACGGTGGTCTCGCCATGGGCATAAGCGTCGTGCGTGCGCCGGTCGCCGTCAAAGATCGCCACGTCGCCAAACCAGATGCCGGGTTCGACATAGGTCAGCGTGATCTGCTTGCCAGAGATCGAGGTAGAGCTGACACGCACCGCGCCCTTCGCGCAAGCAATCCAGTCCTCGGGCGGCTCGCCCCGCGCCGCGATCAGGTCGCCGTCTTTAAAGCGTTTGACATAGGCACAGCGCAAGATGTCGTGCCTAAGCGACGGCGAAAGGCTTGAAAACCAGCGGCCAGCGTTGATGGATTCGCGTTCGTCAATGGTAAGGATGGGGTCGTCCATAA
>JANNYZ010000107.1:0-13822 GCA_031410335.1 Polaromonas sp.
TTTGTCACGGAGGGCAAGCAGGCCGTTTCCGTTCCACAGAGAAAGCACCATAAATCCTTGCACTGCGTTGTGAAGCGCAACAAGAACCCATTTCCATTGATATGGATCTTCTGCGATTGATCTCGATTGGGCCTCGGCCCACTCAAGGGAGCGAACGGCCTCTTCTCTTTCGTCAGTGCGTAGATAGGTGGGCGAACTCATGGCGGCTAACGTTTGACGTGAGGGGCCGCCGTAGCGGCGAAGCCGCGAAGGGAACCCACAAGCGCAGCTTGTGGGCGGTCCATCTCGACGGAAATATTAGGCGAATTTTTCATTGCGGTGATGATTTAACAACAACTCTCTTTGATCGATGTTTAGTTTGTGAAGCCACAAAATCAAGGCATTGCTTGCCTGTTTTTAGCCCGCGCTCTTTTCGCCATACTACAAACTCTGCAACGGACTTATCGTACTTGTCTCGATTGCAACTCAAACAGGCAAGCGTAATATTGCTTGGCCAATTTGAGCCGCCTTTTGACAGCGGCGTAATGTGATCTTTCTCGCCGCCTCCTTTTAAGCGGGCGCCACAATAAAAGCAGCAATCGCTTAGTTTTATTCTTATCAGGGCAACGTCGTATTCTGTGTAACTTCCTGGTGCTGAATCCAAGCGCTCTTTGTATCTCTCTCGTCGCGCAGCAGTAAGCTCAGGTTTTTGGACGTGCTGCTCTCTTTCGTATGCTCGTTTGCAAGCTCGGCACGAATTGCGCAGGCCGCCTTGTGGATTGTGGCCAAAGAATTCAGATGTACTTGGCTGCACCTTGCCACACTTGCTACAGGCTTTGGTTTGAATGGCCGCCATCGTACTCGCCTAACGTAATGTATGCCGCAAGACCCGCGGTATAAAAATGGTGCTGCAACATAATCTGAGCATCAAAATTTCCTCAAACTTGCTTGCCCACTGGGTTTCAAGTCCTCGTACTGTTAATTCAGCAGGTATAAAAATCCATGAAACCCCGCAGGCTGGTGTCGATGAGTGAGCTGCGAACTCCACTGCATCAGGTGGCTCATCAACATTTTGACTATAGCCCGAGTCCTGAAACTTCCACCTATCCAATTCGGCTTTTCAGCCGCTTGGTGCTCTGACTGCTTGGTTTCAGGTCAGTGAATTCACTATCAATTCAGGAGCTGCTCGCGCATATATCCATTAGTCTTGAGGCACTTTTGATACCCTAAAACGGCTGTTTTGGGCAGTTTCGAGTGTTTTTGACCTTAGTTGTTGGGGCATCTGCCCCAACAGCCATGCATCGACGGTAGCCGGGTTGTTGACGGTTTTGATCGCCTGGTAGGCGACTTCTGCTTCAGGAAAGCGCCGCCTTAAAAAATTCAGCCACTGCTTGAGTCGCCCGGCCTGGGCTTTGTTGTCGAGCCGGGTGGTGACGATGTGCCAGAAGTCGAGCACCAGCGGCAGCAGTTGTGCCCAGGTCACGGTTTCGGTCTCTAGCTGTGTTTGGCTCATGTCGGCTTTGATGGCCAAGCCGAGCCCTGGGTCAACCACCGCACCGCGCCCGATCATCAGCATGTTGCAGCCCGACACCTCTCGGCAGCGGCGCGCGTCATCTACCGTCCATATTTCGCCATTGGCCACCACCGGAATGTTGACCGCCGCGCGAATGTCGGCAATGCGCTCCCAGTAAGCGGGCGGGCGGTAGGCTTGTGCCTTGGTGCGGGCGTGCACCACCATCTCGTCAGCGCCGCCTTGCGCAATGGCCAGGGCACATTCCACCGCGCGTGAATCGTCCAGGTAGCCGAGCCGCATCTTGGCTGACACCGGCATGTGCGCTGGCACGGCACGGCGCACTGCCGCCACGATGGCGTGAATCGTTTCAGGTTCTTTGAGCAGCGCCGCGCCGCCGCCGTGGCGATTGACCACATTGGCGGGGCAGCCAAAGTTCAGGTCAATGCCTGCGGGGCCAAGGGACGCCAGCCGCGCGGCGTTGTCGGCCATGCAGGCCGGGTCAGACCCCAGCAGTTGCGCCCGCACCGGTACGCCAGCAAAGGTGCAGCCACCGTTGTGCAGCTCGGGCACGATGCGGGTGAAGACACGTTCGGGCAGCAGCTGGTCTGTGATGCGGATGAACTCGGACACGCAACGGTCAATGCCGCCGACGCGGGTCAGAATGTCGCGCAATACAAAGTCGAGCAGGCCCTCCATGGGCGCCAACAAGATCACGGGCACTCCCATAAATCCGACACACGGGCGCATGGCAGCGTTGCGCGGTGCTCGGAATCCTCATGCACACAAGTGCATTCCGGTGTCCTGCGCTCCGTGCGCCTCACCCTGCATCCCGCGTATCGAATTTCTGGAAGCGCCCGCATACCAATTTCAAACTACAGCCAACCGCCAGAGGGACGTGACTTCCTTGGCACGCGCTTCAGCCAGCGGGTTAGTCGCATCCAGCGCCTTGGGGTGTTCGGGTTTCACATCCATCCGGCCCAATACCTTCAAACCGCCAGCCGCAATGGCGGCCAGCAGTTCAGCTCGCGTGCGCAGGCCCAGGTGCTCGGCCAGGTCAGACAAGATCAGCCAACCTTCCCCACCGGGGGCCAGGTGCGCGGCCAGGCCCTTGATGAAGCCGAGCAACATGCGGCTGCCCTCGTCATACACCGCGCCTTCGAGCGGCGAACCCGGCCGGGCGGGCAGCCACGGCGGGTTGCACACAATCACCGATGCCAAGCCTTCAGGAAACAAATCAGCCTGCATGACTTTGACCGGGTTGGGCAGGCGCAGTTTGTAAATATTTTCTTTGGCGCAGGCCAGTGCCCGCTCGTCCTGGTCAGTGGCCACCACCTGGTCTACCTCGCGCAGCGCCAGCACGGCGGCCAGCACGCCGGTACCTGTGCCGATGTCAAAGGCGACGATTTTTGCAGGGCGATTTTTGGCTGAATGTTGGGGGAGTGCCGCTTTGGCGACCAGGTCAACGTACTCGCCCCGCACAGGAGAAAACACGCCGTAGTGCGGGTAGATGCGGTTGTTGGGCGCGGCCTTGGCAACCGCAGCGCCAGCGGATGTGAGTGCTGGAATTTCAACGCCCTTCTTGCGCCACTCATGCGCGCTGATGATGCCCATCAATTCACGTAGCGACGCAACGCTGGGGCCCTTTTCAACGCGTTCCGCCGACAGGCCGCCCTTAGGCGGAACAGCCCCCTCGGGGGGCAGCGTAGTACGCGAAGCGACAAGCGTGGGGGCACTACTGTCCCATGCCTCGGCGCAGGCTTGCTTTGCGTCTGGCGCACGGCGCAGGGCAATGCCGTAATCGCCCGCAAACTCAATCAGCACCATGCCCAGCACCCGAGCGCGCTGGGCCTTGGCTTGCCGGTACAGGTGAAAGGCTTCGCCAGTAGGCGCGCCTGTTTCAGCTTGAGCCAGCGCTTTTTTACGCCCCATCTTGGCCGTTTTGGATGCTTTGGGCGGTTTGTCGATGCGCCGGGCCAGTGCCTGCAGCAGCAGCCGTGCATTTTGGAAGTCACCCCGCCAGAGCAAGCCCGTGCCTTCGCAGGCCTGGCGGTAAGCACTGTCGGCACTCAGGGTGTCGTCGGCCAGCACCACGCGCTTGGGCGGCGCAGCACCGCGTTCAGAGCGCCACAGCGCGGTTTTCAGCTGTTTGTCTTCGGTCCATTGAAGGACGGGTGCGGCCGTATTTGGCGCGGGAATCGTAGCGTTTGGAGGGGTCATCAAGGAGCGCGTCAAAAAAAGAATCATCTGTTTTAACAGATGACGGCGCCGGGCCCTGAAAACAGGCTAAAGGTGGCGACGAAAACGCTTGACCATCGTCACCATTAGCAGCACCAGCGCGCCGGTCACCAGGCCTACCAGTGCATCGATCAACAACGGCGCCACAGCCGCGGCGGTTGCGCTCATTTTGCCGGTGAACTGCTCAATCGCGTGATGCAGCGGCGCTATGCCGTGCGTCAAGATACCGCCGCCCACCAAAAACATGGCAACCGTGCCCGCCACGGACAAGCCCTTCATCAGCCACGGTGCCAGCCACAAGATGCCCCGACCCAAGCGGTGCTCAAAACGGCGCCATGGGTTGTCACCGGGCCGCTGACTCAAAAACAGGCCGACATCGTCGAGCTTGACAATACCCGCCACAAGCCCATAGACCCCTATCGTCATGATGATGGCAATACCGCTGAGCACGGTCAGTTGTGTGACAAAAGGGCTGCTCTGCACCGTGCCCAAAGTGATGACGATAATTTCAGCCGACAAAATAAAGTCAGTGCGCACCGCGCCCTTGATTTTTTCTTTTTCGGCTTTTACCAGGTCAACCGCGGGGTTTGACACTGCGCTGAGTCGATGCTCGCGTTCCGCAGCCCGTTCAGTCGCACTGTGCAGGTACTTGTGGGCCAACTTTTCACAGCCCTCAAAGCACAGGTACGCACCACCGGCCATCAGCAAAGGCGTGACAGCCCAAGGGGCAAAGCTGCTGATGACCAAAGCCGACGGCACCAGAATTGCCTTGTTGACAAATGACCCCTTGGCCACCGCCCAAACCACCGGCAACTCCCGCTCGGCCTTTACGCCTGCCACCTGCTGGGCATTCAGTGCCAGGTCGTCCCCCAGCACGCCAGCGGTTTTCTTGGCCGCCACTTTTGACAGCAAGGCCACATCGTCCAGGATGCTGGCGATGTCATCAACAAGTAAAAAGAGGCTGGAGGCCATGGGTCAACCGTGTGTGTATGAAGTGATGTGGCGCGGCGTTGGGGGCAATAAAAAACCGCCCAAAAGCGGTTTGAAGTTCAAACCTGGAAGGTGTCAGCGTGCTGTCAAGCGGCCCAAGACAAAGCCAATGGCAAGCGCAATGCCCACAGCTTCCAGCGGGCGCTCCTGTATGCGGTTTTTGGAATAGTCCAGCGCCTTGCCTGGTGCCTCACCCATCTTGCGCGTTTCGTCAGCAAAGCGCTCTGCTGCGTTGCCCGCGCTCCCCGCAATGGAGTCGACCGTCTGGTGTGCCGCGGCCGACAGGCTGTTGACCGTGCTGCGTGCAGGGTCGGCCAGCTTGTCAATCCCGTTGTGCAGGGCAGCACCGGCTGATTCGACACCCCGCTGAACGGCGCTGGTAGTGGACTGTGTGGGAAAGCTGGTGGTTTTTTCCATGTTGATTCCTTAAAAAGATGAGCTCCAGATTCAAAAAATCTGGATTTGGTTCACTGTAAAAAGAAACCGCCATGACACTTGTGCGCAGGGGCAGTGGCTGGCTGTAGGACAAACGCGCCAGCGCCAGGGGCGTCAATCCACAGGGCGTTTCAGGCGCAGTTCTTCCAGCCTGACAGTACCAAAAGCGGTGGTTCTGAGGGAGGGCATGTCGCGTTTGAAGCCGGCAGCGTGTTCAAAAAACTCCAGCGCCCTTTCATTGCCCAGCAGCACCCACAGGGTGACCTGCGTGCAGCCTTCTTCTTTCAGGCCGTCGCGCGCACCGTCCCACAAAGCCAGGCCTGCGCCCTTGCGCCAGTGAGCCGGGGTCACGTACAGGGCCCAAATTTCGCCGACGCTCGACTTGGTGCCCGGATCGCGTGAGCGGTCAAAACCCACAAAGCCAATCACCTTGTCGGCGTCTGTGGCCACCAGAATTTGCGGATCGCTGTATTCAATGGCTTCCTTCCAGTAAGCCAGGCGCTTTTCGACCGTCATCATTTTCAGAACATCATCAGGTATCAGGCCCTGGTAGGCAGCTTGCCAGGTGGCAACATGGATTTCAGCAATGGCTTTGGCATCGCGGGGGGCGGCGGGGCGTACGGAATAGCTTGACATTAAAAAATCATTCACGAGTTACAGACAACCCATGATTGTCGCGCATGTTGTAATTTGCTTTGCATGACAAATGCCACTACTTTCATCGTTCGCATCGCCAACACTGACGTGAGCTTCAGCGCGCCTGCAGACATGCCCCTGCTGCAAGCTGCCGAACTGTCAGGCATGGCGGGTTTGAAGTTGGAAAGTTCATGCCGAAACGGCACCTGCCGTACCTGCATTTGCCAGCTGCTTGGCGGACAAGTCGCCTACCGCATTGATTGGCCAGGCTTAAGCCTCGACGAAAAGCGCGAGGGGTTGATCTTGCCTTGCGTGGCTTATCCGGTGTCGGACTTGGTGATTGGGTTAGGGGTTTGAGGGGCTGCCGTCAAACCGGAACGGGTTTGAAAATACTATTCATTTAGTAGCTGTTTGCGCATGTAGCTATTGGGCTACAGCCGTTTTTAACTACTGAAAATGCACGGCATTTGATGCTTTACGTCCTCTCCTTCAATGAGAGCGCGGTTTTTCGGTTTGGCGTCTGACTTGAGCGATGCAAGGGTTAGGCCACACGTTGAGCGCGTGATTTATGGGTTAACCGAAGAAACCTCTTCGGTGCCGAAGCCTGCCGGAAGCACAACCTCGAGCATTTCGATGTCGGCGCTGTGACCGAGCTCGCGATGGCGAATGCCCGGAGGCTGGTGCACGCATGAGCCGGCCTCCAGACGTACGATGCCCTGGCCTTCGTATTCAAACTCGATCCAGCCTTTAAGGATGTAGACGAGCTGAAAGTCTGTCTTGTGAAGATGGGGCTGACTTGAGAACGCCTGTCCGGCCGCGGCACGAATCACATGCGCGTCAACTCTTCCATTGGTAGCGGTTTTGATCCCCAGATCGCGGTACTCGTAAAACGAGCGAAGCCCGCGTTCGAATTCAGCGTCTTTTGCGTGTGATGCAATAAATCCTTCGGTCGTCATCATGTTCTCCGCGGGGTAGTGAGGTTGCTACAACAGAATCTTGTGTGGCCTGACGCCCGATATGAGCGGCCTTTGGGACGCCACTCGATGCAGTGGTGAGGCGAGTCTTTCATGCGCGCGACTTTTTGAAGTGTGGCGGAAAGTACCACCAGGTCGCGAGCACGATCAAGGCGAATACGGTGTACGCCACAACGAACACCCAGGAAGGCGCGCTGTAGTAGAGCAACTGCTGAAGCCAGTGCTCGATGAAGCCGCCACCATACGATGCCTCACCCGCGCGAGAACGAAGCCACATTTCGAGGGTGGTGAGGGGACAGACTATGCCGAACCAGGACTCTGCGACGACGACCCCTATCGCTGCCACGTGAGCAACGCGGAACAAGGCGTTGTTGACCCAGCCCCAGCGCAGGAAGTTTCCCAAAATCACAAGTAGCAGACCTGCGACGACAAACACGGCAATGCCGACGTGAACGACCAGCACAGCGTTGGCGAGCAGCAGACTGAGTGATGGATCGGACAGCACAAGTGGCTTGAATGACATGGCAAATTTCTCTGAAAAAAAACTCGCATCTGACCTTGCGCCAGTGACACAGTTTGCCCCCTCAAAATGGGCCACAAACCCGGCAGCTTGCCAGCTCCGGTTGGCTCTGATGTCGAGCAACCCTGCGCCACAAGTTGTCTTTTGACTATACCCCTCATAAAAAGGAATTCCGAAACAGCGTTTTTGCTTGTTGGCTACCCCCAAGAACGACATCAAACCGTCACCCAAGCCTGTCAGGATGGAGGCATGCCGCAACCGTCCGCCAGCTTTCGCACCAACATCACCACCAACCTTCTTACCCTGGCCGGCACACAAGACACCACGGCCACTTTCGGCGAACACGAAGAACTCAAAACAATTTTGCGGGCAGGCGCTGTGCAATTTGACATTCAAACGGTGTGTGAGGTGCACACCCGGCGTGTGCCCTTCCCCATGTTCCCGGTGTTCACGGCCAGCATTGGCTCGACTGACCCGCTGGCGCCTGTGGTCGGGTTTTTCGGTGGCATTCATGGGCTGGAGCGGATCGGCACGCAAGTGATATTGCACTACATGCGGGCGCTGCTTTTTCGGCTGGAATGGGACGAGCTGCTGCACCAGCAGCTTGAAAAGGTTCGCCTGGTGTTCATGCCCATCGTTAACCCAGGCGGCATGTGGGCGCACAAGCGGGCCAACCCGAGCGGTGTGGACCTGATGCGCAATGCGCCGCATCGCTCTGAAGGCCGCGTGCCGTTTCTGGCGGGTGGGCAAACCATCAGCCCGCTACTGCCCTGGTATTGCGGCAGGCCAGGTGCAGACATGGAATCTGAAAGTGCGGCGTTGCTGACAGTGGTGCGCGAGCAGCTTGCCAATCGTCCCTTCAGCCTGGCGCTGGACTGCCATTCCGGTTACGGGTTTGACGACAGCATCTGGTTTCCTTATGCCAAAACCCGGCGCATGATGGCACACCTGCCTGAAATGTTTGCCCTGAAAACCATGCTGGAACAGTCACACCCGCACCACAGCTACAGCTTTGAGCCGCAAAGCAACCAGTACCTGCTGCACGGTGACTTGTGGGACCACGCTTATGACGAAGCGCCCGCTGGCAATGTTTTTTTACCGATGACGCTGGAGCTGGGCTCCTGGTTGTGGATTCGCAAAAACCCGCGTCAACTATTCTCGCGCCACGGCATTTTTAACCCGATCAAGGCGCACCGCATCAAGCGCGTGCTGCG
The DNA here is from genome assembly GCA_031410335.1 of Polaromonas sp. Taxonomy (GTDB): domain Bacteria; phylum Pseudomonadota; class Gammaproteobacteria; order Burkholderiales; family Burkholderiaceae_C; genus Polaromonas. Next base: position 8,497 of record JANNYZ010000107.1, read on the forward strand.
CCGCCATGCGGACTTGCTGGACTTTTTGACCCGTGCGGCCTTTGCTGCGCCGCGCTGGCTCCCGCCAATCGAGCGCAGGGCCGAGCTGCAGCAACTGGCCATGGCCTACTGGCGACCCAGGCGGGTGTTATGACCTGGGTTTTCTTACGTGGCTTGACACGCGAGGCGAGGCATTGGGGCAGCTTTACAACCCAGTTTGAAGCGCGACTTGCACCCCACAAAGTCATAGCGCTGGACCTGCCGGGAAATGGCGAATTGCATGCGCAAACGTCACCTTTACGCGTAGAAGGCATGGTCTCGTTTGCGCGCCAGCAGATGTTGGACCGGGGCATCAAGCCGCCCTACCAGCTGCTGGCCATGTCGCTGGGCGGTATGGTCGCCACCTGCTGGGCGCAGCGCTGCCCGGAGGAAGTCGTCCGCCTGGTCCTTATCAACACCAGCATGCGCCCTTACAGTGGCGTCACGCAGCGGCTGCGGCCAGGCCAATGGTTGCCATTGCTGGCGCTGGCGGCGCGCTGGGGCGACCCAGACTATGCTGAAAGCAGCATTCACCGCGTCACCTGCAACCAAGCCGCCCAGCGCGACGCCGACCTGATGACCTGGCAGCAGATACGGCGCAGTGCCCCCGTGAGCAGCGGCAACGCCCTGCGACAGCTCATAGCTGCAGCGCGATTTGCCTGCGGGCCACAAACACCGCGCTGCCCTGCCCTGGTGTTGTCGTCCCGAGGCGACCGGCTGGTCAGCCAGCTGTGTTCAACCCAGCTGGCTGCCGCCTGGCAGGTGCCGCAGCAGGTTCACCCTTGGGCCGGGCATGACCTTCCGCACGACGATGGGCCGTGGGTATGCGAGCGTGTGGCTGACTGGCTGACTGGCTGACTCGTTGATACGTGCTATTGAATCAGTAGCTGTTCGCGCATGTTTTTATTGGCTTGGAGGCCTAAAACATCCCCGAAAACGGCTTAAAAGCAGACCCAATACAGGTTTTTACGGCAATGGCATCGTCAGAAAGCGCCTTCGGGCAAAATTCAGTGGACCACCATCGGTGCTGGTCAAACTTTTATGCCGCCCCACTGATGCAAATTCCTCTCTCATGCTGGCTTATAGCCACCTTCTTTGCGTTCCTGTCAGCCCCTGCCAGCGCCGCACCCACCTTCAAAGACGACATGGCCCAGCGCACGCTAGCCTGCACCGCCTGCCACGGCCCGCAAGGCCGCGCTGCCCCTGACGGCTACTACCCACGCCTGGCGGGCAAGCCGGCCGGTTACCTGTACAACCAGCTTGTCAACTTCCGCGACGGCAAGCGCCACTACGCGCTGATGTCGCAGCTGATTGCACCGCTGACAGATGCCTACCTGATGGAGATGGCGCAGCATTTCGCCAACCTGGAAATCCCCTACCCTGCGCCTGAAAAAACCAGTGCCAGCCCCGCCGTACTGGCACGCGGCCAGCAGCTGATTTTGCAGGGCGAGCCGGCGCGCGGCATACCCGCCTGCGTGCAGTGCCACGGCAGCGCCATGACAGGTGTCGCGCCCAACGTGCCCGGCCTGCTGGGCCTGCCGCGTGACTACCTGAACGCCCAACTGGGTGCGTGGAAGACCGGCAAACGCCGCGCCCATGCACCTGACTGCATGAAAGCCGTGGTGGCAGTGCTGTCTGATGACGACATCAACGCCGCCAGCAGCTACCTGGTGGCGCAGCCGCTGCCTGCCAACACCAAGCCCGCCAGCAGCGCCCCGCCTTTAGCCGCAGGGCAGACGGCCGTCACCTGCGGCAGCGCGGCCAAGCCATGAGCAAGTTGACCATGGCACTCGCCAGCCTGTGCGGTTTGATGGCGGTTTTGGTCGCGGGGGTGTGGCTGCTGAACACACGCGGCGACACGCTGCTTGAATCTCCTCTGGCCGCCACCAGCACCGCCGAGCGCGGCGCGTACCTGGCCCAGTTAGGTAACTGCGCTGGCTGCCACACCGTGCGCGGCGGCAAGGCCTATGCGGGCGGCCTGGCCGTTGAGACACCCTTTGGCAGCGTGTATGCGTCCAACCTGACGCCTGATACAGCGACCGGTATTGGCAGCTGGACGCGCGCGGAGTTTTGGCGGGCCATGCACCACGGCCGGTCTAAAGACGGGCGATTGCTGTACCCGGCTTTCCCTTACACCAGCTACACGCTGGTCACGCGGGATGATGCAGACGCGCTGTTTGTGTACCTGAAAAGCCTGCCCGCCGTGCAGCAAGCCAACACAGCGCCCACACTGCGCTTTCCGTACAACTCGCAGGCCGCGCTGGCTGTATGGCGTGCGCTTTTTTTCAGGCCTGGCAGTTATCAGCCAGACAGCACCCAAAGCGCCGACTGGAACCGGGGCGCCTACCTGACAGAAGGTCTGGGCCATTGCAGTGCTTGCCATGCGGCGCGTAACGCACTCGGCGCCACAGACGGGCTGAATCTGGCCGGTGGGCTGATTCCAGTGCAAAACTGGTACGCCCCCTCTTTGGTTGCACCCCATGAAGCAGGCTTGCAGGCCTGGCGCATCGACGACATCAAGGCCTTGTTCAAAACCGGCATGACGGCGCAGGCATCTGTAAATGGCCCGATGGCTGAGGTGGTGCTCGGCAGCACGCAGCACTGGAACGACGCTGATTTGAATGCGATGGCGGTGTATTTGAAGGCCTTGCCTGCACCTGCCGCGACACCGCCGCCTACCCCACCTGGCCAAAAAACAGCACGCGGCAGCAAGCTGTACGAACAGCACTGCGCAGCATGCCATGGTGATGATGGCAAAGGCGTGCCAAACGCCTACCCAGCACTGGCTGGCAACCGGGCTGTAGCGATGCCGCAAACGGCGAACCTGGTGCAAATGGTGCTAAACGGCGGCTACGCGCCTGCCACAGCGGGCAACCCGCGCCCTTTCGGCATGCCGCCTTTTGTGCTGGTGCTCAGTGACAGCGACATCGCCGACGTGTTGACCCACATTCGCAGCAGTTGGGGCCATCAAGCGGGTCGTGTGTCGGCGTTTGATGTGGGCCGTGTTCGGGACAACGGCGTGAAGTAACGCGTTGGCGTATCAGTCGCTTTTGACCATCCGGTCACGCTGCGACAGTGACGGAAACCACTTAAACCAGAGGGCCGCCACCAGCAGCGTGCCTACCCCGCCCGCCACCACAGAGCCCACCGGCCCCATCAGGGCGGCCGTGGCACCTGATTCGAATTCGCCCAGCTGATTGGACGCGCCAATAAACACCGAATTGATGGCGCTCACCCTGCCGCGCATGTCGTTTGGGGTTTCAAGCTGCACCAGCGTTTGCCGCACCACCACGCTCACCATATCGGCGCAGCCTGATACAGCCAGCGCCACCAGCGACACCACAAAATGGGTAGACACGCCAAACACCAGCATGCACACCCCGTACAAAGCCACCGCCGCCAGCATGGTGTGACCCACACGCCGCTTCAGTGGCCAGCGCGTCAGGACCACAGCCATCATGACCGCACCCAGCGCTGGGGCCGAACGGAGCAGCCCCAAGCCCCACGGACCCACCTGCAGGATGTCTTTGGCAAACATCGGCAGCAGCGCTGTCGCGCCACCCAGCAGCACCGCAAAGAGGTCTAACGACACCGCACCCAGCAGGGCCTTGTGCCGCCACACAAACTCGGCCCCCGCCAGCAGCGTGCGCACGGTCACGGGTTCGCGCGGGGCCGGATCGTGCCTGTAGCGCACCAAACAGATCAGCACACTGGCTGCAAAAAACAGCGCGGCGCAGACTGAGTACACCGCGGTTGCGCCCGCCACAAAAATCAGCCCTCCCAGCGCAGGCCCGGCTACGACGGCGGCCTGGTTGCCACCCGAGCTGAAAGCCATGGCGCGCGGCAGCATAGGGGCTGGCACCAGCATGGGCGTTAAAGCCTGCTGTGCGGGCATTTGAAAAGCCCGGGCCACGCCCAGCAACACCGACAGCCCCAGCAGCAGCTCACGTGACGTCCACGCCACCGTCGCACCCCAACCCAGGTTAGCCGCGATCAACACTGCAGCACACAGAGCCTGCAGGGCAAAACAGGCCGCAATAATGCGGCCCCGGTGCAGCCGGTCAGCCACATGGCCGGCAACCAGCGTCAGCAGCAGTGCTGGCACAAACTGGTACAGCCCGACCAGCCCGAGGTCCCAGGCGCTGGCGGTCAGCTCGTACATTTGCCACCCGACGGCCACCATCAGCATTTGCGAGCCCATGGTGCCGGACAGCCTGGCAAACCACAGGCGCATGTAGCTGGGAAGTTGGGTGAGTTGTTGAAAAGTATCGTTTGACATGAAGTGCAGATGAGGAGCGCAGAGCTTACCAGCGGCAAAAAATCCACACGACAGTTAACATCGCCAAAATAACAAATCAACAACCGCGAGGAGTCTTATGCAGCGTATCGTCATCGTTGGTGGAGGGGCTGGGGGCTTGGCGCTGGCCACCCAGTTGGGCAAACGGCTGGGCAAAAGAAAGCTCGCCGACATCACGCTGGTGGATGCTGCACGCACCCATGTGTGGAAGCCTCTGCTGCACCAGCTGGCAGCGGGCAGCTTTGACACCCACGCTGAAGAAATTGAATACCTGGCGCAAGCCCGATGGAACCACTTCAAGTTTCGCCTGGGCAGCTTGAGCGGCATTGACCGCACGCAAAAAACCGTGCAACTGGCCGCCAGCCACGACGACAGTGGCCGCGAGATCACGCCCGCACAGTCACTGAACTACGACACACTGGTGATTGCAGTGGGCAGCCAGACCAATGACTTTGGCACACCGGGCGCGGCACAGCACACCATCAAGCTTGACAGCCCACAGGCTGCCAAACATTTCAACGAGCGGCTAATCAACGCCTGCATACGCGCCCAGACTGTGCCCCGCGACGAAGGCAGTGGCCTGCTGACCGTGACGATTGTGGGTGGCGGTGCCACCGGGGTTGAACTGGCCGCCGAACTGCACGCCGCAGCGCGCGTGCTGGGCAACTACGGCTTTGAAAACATCAACCCAGAAAAAGACCTGCAGATCGTGCTGGTTGAGGCTGGACCGCGCCTGCTGGCCCAGTTGCCCGAACGCCTGGGCCATTCCGCTGAAAAGGAACTGCGCAAGCTGGCGGTGGATGTGTACACCAACGAAAAGGTCGTTGAAGTGACCGAAAACAGCCTGAAGATGGCCAGCGGCAAGGTGATTCAATCTACCCTGACGGTGTGGGCGGCGGGTGTCAAGGCTGCTGATTTTTTGAAAACAATGGGGGGTAGCGAGCCTCTGGAAGTCAACAAGCTCAACCAGTTGATGGTCAATGGCAACTTGCAAACCAGCCGCGACACGAG
>JANNYZ010000108.1:0-7725 GCA_031410335.1 Polaromonas sp.
GTACTTGCCCAGCCACCTGCTGGAGTAGCCCAGCAGGTTGTAGCCATCGGCATTTTTCGGGTTGTCTGCCACCACTTTTTTAAAGCTCTCGGCGGCCAACGTCCAGTTTTTGGCGGCCAGCGCTTTTTTGCCGATAGCAAACTCGTCGGCTTTGGCACTTTCCATAGGCGTGGGTGACGTGTCGGCAGCCGGGCTCAAGCTTGGCAAGCCCAGTGTCATCAGGGGCAGGGTCACAAGCGCGCGGGCAAAAAAACTCTTCATGGTTGGCTCCATTGTGGTGGGGTAGACGAAATCACCACGAGAGTATCCGTTATGGCAATAAAACGTCAAATCCTGCGTTTGCGCGGCGCCACGCTTAACTGAAAGCTGTTTTTAGCGGGTGCTGCACCAATGGTGGCTGCTTGTGCAGGCAGGTCAATAATCTGGTCCACTTGCCACATCTTGACTTGCGCAGCGCCGTCGGGCAGGTCATCAAACACGGCGACGCCATCGGCTCCCGTTTTCGCGGCCCACGGGGAGTCACTAACATACACATAGCCGCGCATCGAGCCATGAATAAAGCAGCCAAGCAGCGTGGCGCCAATCAAGCCTGCCTTATCAAGCGTCACTTCACTGCTCTTGGCGGGCTTGCCTTCAGACTTGCCCTCCAGTCGCAACTCAAACCCCGCATTGGTACTGTTGAACTGGCCCATGCCCGCTGGCGACGAACGCACATGGTGATCCCACGGGTCGTTGTTCACAAAGTTGACTTTGGCGCCGACGGGCACCAGTGTCACGTTGGGAATGAACTGCATCTTTTCCTGATTCACCACGGCTTGCATCGCCAGCGGTTTTTTGGGCAGCACTGTTTTGTTGGCAGGCATGATCACCACCACCGCGTCAGGAACGGGCTTGCCGTCCTTGTCCACCACCGACACCGACAGGCTGCCCGCAGAAGCAGTGAATGAAGTGGTCATCAAAGCCGCTGAGAGCGCGGCAAAAAGAAGGGTCTTTTTCATAGGGGTGTCTGGTGGGTGGTGTGGACGGACGTCGACTTACTTGGGCGTGATGATGTCACGGTTCATGGGCGCTAACAATGCCAGCATTTCGTTCTGTTTGCGAAACGGAATGCCCTTGGCGTCCATGCTGACTTGCAGCACTTCGACCAGCGCATGAAAGTCTGACTTTTTGATGTCCAGGTTGGCGTGCGAGCTTTTCATGTCGGCACCCTTGTACACGCAAGGGCCACCACCTAACGCACAGAACTGGTCGACCAACTGCTCCTTGACGCGCTGCTGGTTGGCGGGTTTGAAGTGTGGGCCGGTGCGCGGGTCAGCCAGTAGCCGAACCATGAAGTCGTCCATCAGCGCGACCAGGCCTGGCTTTTCGCCGAAGGCTTTGTAGAGCTGGTCGTCTTTGGGGGCCATGGTCTGGGCAAAGGATGTGCTTGCCATCAGCAGTGTTGATGCGGCAATAGCGATAGAAACAAAAGTTTTTTTCATGTTGATTCCTGAAAAAGAGTGAAAAAATAAAAGTGATGAAACGGATCAGAAAGCCAGTTGGGCAGATACGTAAACACCTTGCTGTTTACGTGATGCGGTGGTGGCTGGCACGACTACACCCAAGTCAACATAGGCCAGCGTCAGCGACACGTTTTTGGTCGGTGCCCAGGCCACAAAAATGTCTTTCCAGTCGCCAGAACGCAGCCCGGTGCCCAGGCCTGCTGCAACGCCGGCTTTTTCAAGCTTGTTGCGCATCATGCGGTATTCAGCGCCCACCACGACGTTTTTGCTGACCAGGTAGCCGATAGAGAACTCCGGCTGCAGGCTGTAGCTGTTCTCGCTGCCGCCCAGGGTAGCGCCGTAGCCCAGCAAACCGTTCTGGTTGGCCTTGGTGGCCCGCAGTGTGCCGTTCAGCAGCAGGCTGTTGCCCAAAAACAGCTTCGTTGCGCTGACGTAAAAGTCCACGCCGTCACGCTTGGCACCCAGTGCGGTCAGCGTGCCATTCAGGCCGCTGCTGGCCAGTGTTTTGTATTGCAATCCAACGGCGATTTGCGGCATCAGGGTGTCTCTGTCCAGAATCGCATCACCGGCCACTTTGACTTTGGCACCCACAATGGTCTGCTTCAGGTGCAGGCCCGGCAAGCCCAGGGCGGTGCCGGTGGCGCGGGTATCCATGTCCTGCTGGCCGATCGACAGCTCAAAGCGGTCATTGATGCCGACGGTGGCGCCGTAAAAATTAAAGCCATAGTCTTTGGTGCCCAGGTTGCTGATGTAAGCAGTGCCGCCGATTTCGCCATCGGTCGCGTTGCTGCCAATCACGGCCCAAGGTGTCAGGCCGCCGCCGGCTGCGCCGTCAATGCTGCTCACGCCACCGGTCAGCAGCAGTTTGCCGGTCTCAGCCTGCGCCCCTGCGCAAAAAGCAGCTGTGGCTGCGGCTACTAAAGTGGTTGCTAGTTTTGTTTTCATGGAGGCTCCGTTGATGTCAGTGAAATGTTGGTGAATAAGTAGGCGAAGGGATGTAATCAGATGTACGCCCACCTATTACGGGCGGTAATGACCCGTGGATTCAACTTTTTTGTAGGCAGAATGTAAATTTTTCAAGCTTGGATGAATCCAGACCGGAATTAATTCACGTATTAAGGTTATGAAGCTATTCAACACCCACATACAGCAGATTTTTGCCATCCTGTTGGCGCTTACCTGCCTGAGCGGTGCGTCCCAGGTACTGGCGCAGTCTGCTTCAGCCCGCGAATGGGTGAACCCTCCGCCTGGTGATCCGCAAAAGGGCGTGGCCTTGTACCAGCAGCACTGCACCGCCTGTCACGCTGTAGACAGCAACAAAATTGGCCCGGCCCATCGCGGGGTGATGGGGCGCCGGGTTGGCAGCCTGCCGGGCTACAAATATTCAGACGAACTGGCTCGCTCGCGGCTGCGCTGGACGCCTCAAACCCTGAACAAATGGCTGGAAGACCCGGAAGACTTGGTCAGCGGCCAGCGCATGGGGTTCATGATTGAAAGCGAGCAGGACCGGGCTGACCTGATCGCCTATCTGGCCACGCTGAAGTAAGCCGCAGCGTCAGAATAGCTGGTCGCCCGGCGATTCGTCTGCTATTTTTTCAGGAGCTGCTCGCGCACGTTTTGATGGGTCTGCAGGCCGATTTGACACCTGAAAAGTGTCATTGACAGAGGTTTTTGACAAATATTCAGACTTTTCCAGCGTTCCGGCCCGTACACCCAGCAGCCGCAGCTTTTTGTCCAGCGGGACGCGCTTCAGGCATTGCCCTGCCACTTGCCGTATCGCTTTGGCGTCCATCGTGTAGCCTTCCAGTGTCTGGTCGCGGGTAGCGATCTTGAAGTCGTCATAACGCAGCTTGACGCCAATCGTTTTGGCCGCGTAGCCCTTGCGTGCCAGGTCAGCAGCCAGCTTGTTACACAGGTCGGTAAAGACCTCGCCAAGCGCTGTCTTGTCGCGCACCGCGTGCAGGTCACGCTCAAAGGTGGTTTCACGGCTCATGCTGACCGGCTCGCTGCTGGTGACCACTGGGCGGTCATCACGGCCCCAAGCCACCTCGTGCATCCACGCGCCCGTGGCTTTGCCAAAGTTTCGGACCAAAAATTCAGGCGTCTGCGCCGCCAGCTCGCCAATCGTCTGAATGCCGAGCGCGGCCAGTTTTTCATCGGCCTTGGGGCCAATGCCGTTGATTTTGCGGCACTTCAAAGGCCAGATTTTGCTTTGCAAATCTTCTTCATAAACAATCGAAATCCCGTTCGGTTTGTTGAACTCACTGGCCATTTTGGCCAGCAGCTTGTTGGGCGCCACGCCGACCGAGCAGGTCAGGCCCGTTACCTCAGTGATGGCTTTTTGAATCAGCCTGGCGAGCACACGGCCCCCTTCACGCTGGCCACCGGGCACGTCGGTGAAGTCGATATAGACCTCGTCCACGCCCCGGTCTTCCATCAGCGGCGCAATCTCAAGAATCGTGCTTTTGAACAGCTTGGAATATTTGCGCACCTCGTCAAAGTCAACCGGCAGCACGATGGCCTGTGGGCACAGCCTGGCGGCCTTCATCATGCCCATTGCCGAACCGACACCAAACTGCCGCGCCGCATAAGTGGCGGTGGTAATCACGCCGCGCCCCACATAGTCCTTGAGCAGCGGGAAATCAGCGACGGGAATAAAACGCGGGTCACGCGCGGGTTGCGCCGCCAGCAAGGCATCATCAACCTTGCGCCGCCCGCCACCAATCACCACCGGCAAGCCCTTGAGCTGCGGGTAGCGCAGCAGCTCGATGGATGCAAAAAAGGCATCCATGTCCAGGTGGGCAATACGTCGTATGGGGCGCATTGCCGATTCCTGTGCTGGCTGCTTTACTTCCCTTTTTACTTTCCGTTAATCGCCAGCAACTCCACCTCGAACACCAGCGTCGCATTCGGCGGAATCACGCCGCCTGCGCCGCGCTGGCCATAGGCGATGGCTGACGGGCAGGTCAGCTTGGCTTTGCCGCCGGTTTTCATCAGTTGCACGCCTTCGGTCCAGCACGGGATCACGCCGTTGAGCGGAAACTCAGTGGGCTCGCCGCGCTTGTAGGAGCTGTCGAATTCCTTGCCGTCCGGAAAGCTGCCTTTGTAATGCACTTTGACCCGGTCCGTGGCGGCCGGGCTGCTGCCTGTACCGTCTTTGAGTGAGCGGTAAACCAGTCCGCTTTTGGTGACTTGCGCGCCTTGCTCTTTGCTGGCGGCAGTCAATGTTGCGTCGGTTTGTGCAAGCGCGGCGGTGGCGACAAGCAATGACAAAACACTGGCCATGAATGTTGAACGCATGTGAAGACCTTTAAATATGGAGAGATGACGTTAAAACATTGAAATGTTAATCTTTAATTTTCAATCATTGGGGCAATGGCTCACGCCTTAACGGGCCATAGCACTCAGCCAGCGCGGCACTTTTGCAGACAATCAAACGGTCTTTGGCGGGGTTCAGCTGAATGTACCGGGTTGCTTGCAGACCTTCTTCGTCCACCACATCGCCATAACAGTCTTTCTTGCCGTTGTACCGGCTCGAGGTTTCAGTGACCTTGTAAAAGCCCTGTGCGCTGGGGGTAGCCTCCGCGCTGTAGCGCCACGCGGTCACGGCGTCGCCGCTGGTGCTGAGCAACACGCCATCGGGCCGGTACTGCAAGGTCTCGCTGCACTGGCCGTTAAACAAGGTCCAGCTCCAGCTACCCACCAGGGTGTGGGCGCGGGCCGTACTTGCTGTTTGGGCGTAGCCAGCTGGCAGGCAGGCCGCCAGCAGCAAAGCAAGCGCGCCTGTGCGCAGTGTGCGGGAACGTTTGAAAGTGGTCATGGGCGGATGTTAAATTTAAATTGCTATGAATTCAGGAGCTGCTCGCGCACGTATCTATTGGTCTACAGGCGAATTTAATGCCTGAAAATGCAAGTTTTCAAGCATTTTCAGGTCTTTTCTGCCAACACCTGGGTGACGTGCTCCACCTGCCACCACCCTGGCAGCAGGCTTTGCACGTCGGGCCGGGTAAAGCGGTCGTCCATCAGGTAAATCACGCCAGTGTCCTGCTGGGTGCGTATCACCCGGCCAGCGGCCTGCACCACCTTTTGCAGGCCGGGGTAGAGGTAGGTGTAGTTGTAGGCTTTGTCACTGCTTGCGTCCTCCTGCTCAAAGTAGGCCGCCATGCGGGTTTTGATTTCTTCGTTCACGGGGTTGACTTGCGGCAAGCCGAGTGTGGCAATGAACGCACCAATCAGCCGGCTGCCCGGCAGGTCGATGCCTTCAGCAAACGCGCCACCCAGTACCGCAAATCCAATGCCTTGCGACGTGGGCGTGAAGCGGCTTAAAAATTGCTCGCGTCCGGCCTCGTTCATCTGCCGGGTTTGTGCCCAGGTGCTGATGTGCGGGTGGCGCTGGGTGAAGCATTGCGCAAGCTTTTGCAGGTAGTCGTAGCTGCTGGTGAAGGCCAGATAGTTGCCGGGCGTGCGTTCATACTGGCGCGCCATCATGTCGGCAATCGGTGCCAGGGACTGATCACGGTGGTTGTAGCGGGTTGATACATTGCGTACCGCCCTGACAGCCAGTTGTTCGGGCAAAAACGGCGAGGCCACGTCGATCCAGGCGGTGCTGAACGGCAGACCCAGCGTGTCTTTGTAAAACTGCGGCGGGCTGAGGGTGGCTGAAAACAGCGCCACCGAATGTGCAGCAGTAAAGCGCGGGTTCAAAAACGGTGCTGGCACGATGTTGCGGATGTTCAAGGTGGCGCAGCCCTGGCTGCCTTGCAGCAGCCCATGGCCTGGGTCTGCACCGTCGTTCAGCGTGATGTCAAACATCGAATGTGCGGCAAAGCTGTCGGCCATGCGCGAAAAGTGCAGCGCCTCAAAATAAAACGCCTGCAAATCACCGTCGACCCGCGTCGGGTTGGCCACCAAGAAATCAGTGATGGTGGTGATGGCCTGCTGCAGTGCTTTCAAAAAATCAACCGGCATCTCTTGCACCACCAGGTAAGGGTCGACCTGCGTTTGATGCACTTCGTTAAAAGCGCGGTTGAGCTTGTCGAGCACCGTGCGAACCGCTTTGGGTGCGGTGCTGTGCACGGTCTGCAACTGGCGTTGGTCGATTGCAGCCGAGTACATGCTGCGTGCCCGCTCGATCATGTTGTGGGCTTCATCGACCAGCACACTCACACGCCACTGGTGGTTGACGGTCAGGGCATGCAGCAGTGCGCTGGTGTCAAAGTAGTAGTTGTAGTCGCCTACCACCACATCCGCCCAGGTGGCCATTTCTTGCGCCAGGTAGTAGGGGCAGACGCGGTGAGCCAACGCGACCTGGCGGCTGGCGGCCTTGTCGAGCGCACCGGCTTCGCTGCCTTGCACGGCCGCATAACGCGCCTGGGGCAGCCGGTCATAAAAGCCCTTGGCCAGTGGGCATGAATCCCCGTGGCAGGCTTTGTCCGGGTGTTCGCATGATTTGTCTCGGGCGACGAGTTCAACCACCCGCAGCGGCAGGCCGGTGGTACTTTTTTCAATCAGTTCCAGCGCGTCAAGGGCCAGCCTGCGGCCTGGCGTTTTGGCGGCCAGAAAGAACAGTTTGTCCAGCCGCTGGGCGGGCATGGCTTTGAGCAGCGGGTACACCGTGCCGATGGTTTTGCCAATGCCGGTGGTGGCCTGGGCCATCAGACATTTGCCGTTGCTGGCTGTTTTGTAGACGGCCTCGGCCAGTTCGCGCTGGCCGGGACGGAAGGTGGCATGGGGAAAGGCCAGCCGGGTCAATGCTGCGTCACGCGCGGTGCGGTGCGCCAGTTCACGCTCGGCCCAGGCCAGAAACAGCTCGCACTGGGTTTCAAAGTAGTCTTTCAGCGCGCTGGCCGTGAAATGTTCAACCAGCGGCGTTTCTTGCGTACTGGCGATGTCAAAGTACACCAGCGCCAGGTTGATGCTTGTCAGCCCCTTGGCCTGGCACAGCAGCCAGCCATAAATTTTGACCTGGGCCCAGTGCAGCGCACGTTTGTTGTCGGCCATGTTATGCAGGTCGCCGCGATAGGTTTTGACTTCTTCCAGGCAGTTTTGCGCGGGGTCGTAGCCGTCAGCCCGGCCCTTTACCTTTAACGTTTGATACTGGCCTTCAAGCGCGACTTCACTCTGGTAGCCCTCGCTACGCCGGGACGCCACCGTACGGTGCCCGACAATCCCTTCCAGCGCCGACGGCGAAGGCGTAAAACGCAGGTCGAGGTCACCGACCTTG
>JANNYZ010000109.1:0-1693 GCA_031410335.1 Polaromonas sp.
CTGCACGGTGCGCCAGCTCGCGCTCGGCCCAGGCTAAAAACAGCTCGCACTGATTGTCAAAATATTCTTTTAACGAAGCGATGGTGAAGTGCTCGGTCAGCGGGGTTTCCTGTGTGCTTGCAATGTCAAAGTACACCAGCGCCAGGTTGATGCTTTTCAGGCCCTTGGCCTGGCACAGCAGCCAGCCATAAATTTTGACCTGTGCCCAGTGCAGCGCACGTTTGTTGTCGGCCATGTTGTGCAGGTCGCCGCGGTAGGTTTTGACCTCTTCCAGCTGGTTGCTGTCGGGATCGTAGCCATCGGCGCGGCCGCGTACCGTCAGGCTTTTGTAGTCGCCTTCCAGCGTGACTTCACTCTGGTAGCTGGCATCACGGCGCGAGGCCACCAGCGCATGACCTGCGATGCCGTCCTGCGCCGAAGGGGCAGGGGTGAAACGCAAGTCAAGGTCGCCATGCTTGGCGGTGAACTCGCACAGGGCCCTGACGGACACGCGGTAGGTCAATCAAGGCTCGGGCAGTTCATGCGGCTCATTATCCGGGATGCATCCGCGATGGATCCGGGTCAGATCGGCGGGGTGGCGACGACTTCAGGGCTGGTTCAGTGCCGCTCCGAACTCGTCCAGAGACAATTCGCCGTCCTTGTTGACGTCTGCTGCGTCAAAGTACTTGGCCACATTGCGAAAGCCTGAGGCCTCTTCGCGGCTGATTTTGCCGTTGTTGTTGGCGTCGATGAAGCCAAAAGCCCGTTCGACATCGCGTGCGCTGTAGCGGGGTGACGCTGATGTAGCAGCGGCAACTCTTGCCGCTGGGGCATCCGGTGGGGTTGTGGTTTGCGCCTGCGCCTCGGCAGCGACGAGTACAGCGGCAGCTGCCAGTGCAGCCAGCACGCCCACCAGATAAAAGTAGTAGGCCCGGGCGCGCGCAGGGCGCATTTTGACCGTGTGGGCTGCCCTTTGCGGGTCTAGCGTTGTTGACATAGGGTTCCCCTACTGTGGTGAATACCAGCTATTTCAACCTATGCAGCACTACACGACCAGCGACTTTGCAGGTCTTTTCACCGGTTTACACAACCATTACGAAATGCAACATGCAGTTACCTGCCAAGCGCTATAAAAACAGGAGCTCTTCCCGCATGTTCCCACGGGTCTGAAGGCTGTTTTGACAAGGAAAACAACCCTTTTTTAGAGCCAAAACTAGTTTTGCGCCTTGGGCCGCTGGCGCTTGGCAGGGGTCACTGACATATCCGTCGTTTTACCCGCCCGCTGCACGCTCAGGGGGGCGGCCACGCCGGGCTTGAGCGCAGCGACTGCACCGAGCAGTTCTGTCACGTTGCCCACCGCCTTGCCATTGACTGCCGTGATCACATCGCCTGGCTTGATGCCGGCCTGTCCGGCAGGGCCGTTTTGAAGCACGCCGGTGATGATGACGCCTTCCTTGGCTTTGACGTTGAACGTTTCCATCAGTTCGGCGTTCAGCTCTTGCGGCTCCACACCAATCCAGCCACGCGTGACCTGACCGTCTTTCACAATGCTGTCCAGCACCTGCTTGGCGGTAGACACCGGAATGGCAAAACCAATGCCCATCGAGCCGCCGGAGCGTGAATAAATGGCGGTGTTGATGCCCATCAGCGCGCCGGTGGTGTCTACCAATGCGCCGCCTGAGTTGCCGGGGTTGATCGCTGCGTCGGTCTGGAT
>JANNYZ010000110.1:0-53373 GCA_031410335.1 Polaromonas sp.
AAGTTGACCGATTTCTGGGCGGGTGGATCAAAAATCCGCCCGTTTTGTTTTCAGCGCGGGTGGCGAAATTGGTAGACGCACCAGGTTTAGGTCCTGACGGTAGCAATACTGTGCGGGTTCGAGTCCCGCCCCGCGCACCACCTTGATATTTGTGTGACATTTGGATATTAGAAAGAGCATCATGGCTGTGACTGTTGAAACCCTTGAGAAACTCGAGCGCAAAATTACCCTGAGCCTGCCGATAGGCGTGATCCAGTCTGAAGTGGATGCGCGTTTGAAAAAACTTGCCCGCACCGTGAAGATGGATGGCTTTCGTCCCGGCAAAGTACCGATGAATGTGGTGAGCCAGCGCTATGGCTATTCGGTTCATTACGAAGTCATGAACGACAAAGTAGGCCAGGCTTTTTCAAGCGCAGCCAACGAAGCCAAACTGCGCGTTGCAGGCCAGCCCCGCATCAGCGAAAAAGAAGGCGCACCTGAAGGCGAAATGACCTTTGACGCTATTTTCGAGGTTTACCCAGATGTCAAGATTGGCGACCTGACGACGGCTGAAGTTGAAAAGGTGAGCGCTGATGTGAGCGATGCCGCCATCGACAAAACCCTCGACATCTTGCGCAAGCAGCGCCGCACCTTCTCGCAGCGCGCCATGGACGCCGCTGCCCAGTACAGCGACCGCGCGACGATCGACTTTGAAGGCAAGATTGACGGCGAAACCTTTTCGGGTGGTAAGGCTGAAGACTTCCAGTTTCTGATCGGCGACGGCCAGATGCTCAAAGAGTTTGAAGAAGCCGTACGCGGCATGAAGACCGGCGAAAGCAAGACCTTCCCATTGAGCTTCCCTGCTGACTATCACGGCAAAGACGTGGCAGGCAAGCAGGCCGACTTCATGGTTACCGTCAAAAAGCTCGAAGCAGCACATCTGCCGGAAGTTAATGAGGCGCTGGCGAAGTCGCTTGGTATTGCTGACGCAACGGTTGAAGGTTTGCGTGCTGACATCAAGAAAAACCTGGAGCGTGAAGTCAAGTTCCGCTTGCTGGCCCGTAACAAAAATGCAGTCATGGATGCGTTGGTCGCCAAGGCCGAGCTGGACTTGCCCAATTCAAGCGTGCAGGCAGAGCTGGACCGCATGATTGAAGCCGCACGCGCCGACCTGAAGCAGCGCGGCGTTAAAGACGCTGACAAAGCGCCGATTCCAGACGACATCTTCCGCCCGCAGGCTGAAAAGCGGGTGCGCCTGGGTCTGGTGGTGGCCGAGCTGGTGCGCGCTAACAACCTGCAAGCCAAGCCTGAGCAACTCAAGGCCCACATTGAAGAGCTTGCTGCCAGCTACGAAAAACCGCAAGACGTGGTGCGCTGGTACCTGAGCGACAACCGCCGCATGGCCGAGGTCGAAGCCGTCGTGATTGAAAACAATGTGACGGACTTTGTGCTGTCGCAAGCCAAAGTGACTGAAAAAACGGTGACGTTCGACGAACTGATGGCACAGAACTGAAAGTTCTGAATTTTTAAAAAATGGGGCTGGTGCGTGGATTGAACTCCCGCACACCAGCCCCATTTGTTTTGGGTACAGTAGTGTTTATTCAACCTTTGGAGTCATCTCATGCATAAAAACCAAGCTGACAGCGTGCCTTTCGGTGCGTACGATTCATTGCAAACCGAGGGCTTGGGGCTTGTGCCCATGGTGATCGAGCAATCAGGCCGTGGCGAACGTTCGTATGACATCTACTCGCGTTTGCTCAAGGAACGTGTAATTTTTCTCGTTGGCCCGGTCGAAGACTATATGGCCAATCTGGTGGTCGCCCAACTTCTCTTTCTGGAAAGCGAAAACCCGGACAAAGACATTTCCCTGTACATCAACTCGCCTGGCGGTTCAGTCAGTGCGGGTCTGGCGATTTTTGACACCATGAACTTCATCAAGCCGGATGTGTCGACACTGTGCACCGGCATGGCCGCCAGCATGGGTTCCTTTTTGCTGGCTGCTGGTGCCAAAGGCAAGCGGTTTGCTTTGCCTAATTCCAGCGTCATGATTCACCAGCCGTCGGGCGGTGCACGCGGGATGGCCAGCGACATTGAGATTTCGGCGCGGGAAATCCTCAAGACCCGTGAACAACTCAACAAAATCCTGTCGGAGCGTACAGGCCAGCCGATGGAAAAGATCGCTCGGGACATGGAGCGCGATTATTGGCTGTCGGCCAGTGAAGCCAAAGACTATGGTCTGGTAGACGAAGTCATCTCGAAGCGTCCATAGGTCATTTCCGACTCGAAAAAACGGCGTTTCTTGTAACAAGAAGCGCCGTTTTTATTTGGTTATCATTGGTAAATCCTGTATAGCCATCCTGCTTAATGTGAATAAGGCATCTCCATAATGGCCGAAAAAAAAGGCTCCTCCAGCGAAAAGACTTTGTACTGCTCGTTTTGCGGTAAGAGTCAGCATGAAGTCAAAAAACTCATCGCAGGACCGTCTGTTTTTGTCTGTGACGAGTGCATAGATCTTTGCAACGAAATCATCCGTGACGAATTGCCTGCTGGCGAAGAAGGCCGCGAAACACGCGGCGACCTGCCCACACCGCTGGAAATCAAAACCACCCTTGACGGCTACGTGATAGGCCAGGAGCCGGCCAAACGCACATTGGCGGTTGCGGTGTACAACCATTACAAGCGGCTGCGTCACAAGGAAAAAGCCAAAAAAGATGATGTTGAGCTGACCAAAAGCAACATCTTGCTGATTGGTCCCACAGGTTCAGGCAAAACACTGTTGGCGCAAACCCTGGCGCGCACACTGAACGTGCCGTTTGTGATGGCTGATGCCACCACATTGACTGAAGCTGGTTATGTGGGCGAAGACGTTGAAAACATCATTCAAAAGCTGCTGCAAAGCTGCAATTACGAAGTCGAGCGCGCGCAGCAGGGTATCGTTTACATCGATGAGATTGACAAGATTTCACGCAAGTCAGATAACCCGTCCATCACGCGTGACGTGTCGGGTGAGGGCGTGCAGCAGGCGCTGCTAAAGCTGATCGAAGGCACCATGGCATCCGTGCCACCGCAAGGCGGGCGCAAGCACCCGAATCAGGACTTCCTGCAGGTAGACACCACCAATATCCTGTTCATCTGCGGCGGCGCATTCTCTGGCCTGGAAAAAGTCATAGAAAGCCGTACCGAGACGTCGGGAATCGGCTTTGGTGCTTCTGTAAAGAGTAAAAAAACGCGTAGCCTGACCGAATCGTTCAAGGATGTCGAGCCAGAAGATTTGATCAAGTTCGGTTTGATTCCCGAACTGGTCGGACGCATGCCCGTCATCGCGACGCTGGCAGAGCTGACCGAAGATGCGCTGGTGCAAATCTTGACCGAGCCCAAAAATGCAGTGGTCAAGCAGTTCAGCAAGCTGCTGGCCATGGAAGGTGTCGATCTGGAAATCAGGCCATCCGCGCTCAAGGCAATTGCCCGCAAGGCATTGGCCCGTAAAACAGGGGCGCGTGGTTTGCGTTCAATCCTGGAACAGTCCCTCATTGACACCATGTTTGACTTGCCCACGACCAATAACGTCGACAAGGTGGTCGTGGACGAATCGACCATTGAAGAAAACAAGGCGCCTTTGCTGGTTTACCGCGAAGCCGCCAAAAAAGCCTGAAACTTGAAAGCGGATGGTTGGGCCCCACCTATTACTTATCCTGTATCAAATCCAAAGGTCTTTTTAAGGCACTTATGTCATCCACCACCACCTTGCCTTCCGCTCCCATAGATCTTCCTTTGCTGCCGCTGCGCGATGTGGTGGTGTTTCCGCACATGGTGATTCCTTTGTTCGTGGGTCGTCCCAAGAGCATCAAGGCGCTGGAATCAGCCATGGAGTCCGAGCGCCGCATCATGCTGGTGGCACAGAAAACCGCCGCCAAAGACGAACCCGTGGTTGAAGATATGTTTGATGTGGGTTGTGTGGCCACTATTTTGCAGCTGCTCAAGCTTCCTGATGGCACAGTCAAGGTACTGGTTGAAGGTCAGCAGCGTGCCAAAGTCAACCGCATCGAAGACGGCGAACAGCATTTCAGCGCCAACGTCACACCCATCGAGTCGGTGGCCATTGCGGTTGACAAAACCAGTGAAATTGAAGCCCTGCGTCGCGCTGTGATGCAGCAGTTTGACCATTACGTCAAACTAAACAAAAAAATTCCTCCAGAAATTCTCACATCCATTTCAAGCATTGACGATGCAGGCCGTCTGGCTGACACGATTGCAGCCCACCTGCCGCTCAAGCTGGACGCCAAACAGGTCATTCTTGATTTGTCGCCCGTCAAGGAGCGGCTGGAAAACCTTTACGAACAGCTCGAGCGTGAAGTCGACATCTTGAATGTCGACAAAAAAATCCGTGGTCGCGTCAAGCGTCAGATGGAAAAAAACCAGCGCGATTTTTACCTGAACGAACAGGTCAAGGCCATCCAAAAAGAATTGGGTGACGGTGAGGACGGCGCCGATGTGGACGAGATCGAGAAAAAGATCAAGTCCGCCAAGATGCCGAAAGAGGCGCGCAAAAAAGCGGATGCAGAATTTAAAAAGCTCAAGCTTATGTCGCCCATGTCGGCCGAGGCCACCGTGGTTCGCAACTATATTGATGTGCTGACAGCCTTGCCGTGGAGCAAGAAAACGAAGATCAAGCACGATCTGGTCAACGCCGAAAACGTGCTGAACGAAGACCACTACGGCCTGGAAAAGGTCAAAGACCGCATTGTTGAATATCTTGCGGTGCAGCAGCGGGTGGACAAACTCAAGGCGCCTATCCTGTGTCTGGTCGGCCCACCCGGCGTTGGCAAAACGTCGCTCGGGCAATCGATTGCCAAAGCCACTGGCCGCAAGTACGTGCGCATGGCCTTGGGCGGCATGCGGGACGAGGCCGAGATTCGCGGCCATCGCCGGACCTACATTGGCGCTCTGCCCGGCAAGGTGCTTCAAAGCCTGTCGAAAGCCGGTACGCGTAACCCGCTGTTTTTGCTTGACGAAATTGACAAACTCGGTACCGACTTCAGGGGTGACCCTTCAAGTGCGCTGCTGGAGGTACTGGACCCGGAGCAGAACCACACTTTTGGTGACCACTATGTGGAGGTTGACTTTGATCTCAGCGACGTGATGTTTGTGGCCACATCCAATTCCATGAACATCCCGCCCGCTCTGCTGGACCGGATGGAAGTGATTCGCCTGTCTGGCTACACCGAAGACGAAAAAACCAGCATTGCCATGCGCTACCTGCTGCCCAAGCAGGTCAAAAACAATGGCGTGAAAGCCGAAGAACTGGAAGTGCAAGAGCAGGCCGTGCGTGACATCGTGCGCTACTACACCCGCGAGGCCGGGGTGCGTTCGCTCGAGCGCGAGCTGGGCAAGATTTGCCGCAAGGTCATCAAGGGCATCCAGCTCAAAAAAATGACGGCACAAGTGGTGGTGACGCCTGACAACCTGAATGAGTTTTTGGGGGTGCGCAAGTTTGATTACGGCCGCGCCGAGAAAAATAACCAGATTGGTCAAGTGGTCGGCCTGGCGTGGACGGAAGTCGGCGGCGACCTGCTGACAATCGAAGCTGCCATCATGCCTGGTAAGGGCGTGATTACCCGAACCGGTTCCTTGGGTGATGTGATGAAAGAATCTGTTGACGCAGCCCGCACGGTCGTGCGCAGCCGCTCAGCCATGCTCGGCATCAAGGACGACCTGTTTGAAAAGCGTGACATTCACATTCACGTCCCCGATGGCGCAACTCCGAAGGATGGCCCCAGCGCAGGCGCGGCCATGACGACGGCCTTTATTTCAGCACTGACCGGCATCCCCGTGCGTGGCGATGTGGCCATGACGGGTGAGATCACCTTGCGCGGAGAGGTCACGGCCATTGGAGGGCTGAAAGAAAAGCTGCTCGCAGCTTTGCGCGGTGGAATCAAGACCGTGTTGATACCTGAAGAAAACGTCAAGGATTTGCAAGAGATTCCCGACAACGTCAAAAATGGCCTGGAGATCATTCCTGTCAAATGGATTGACCAGGTTTTGAAGGTGGCTCTGGAGCGCATGCCCGTGCCCCTGACGGATGAGGAGATGGCGTCTCCTGCGGCAGCAGTGCCGGTAGCCATTGCTGTACCGCCGCTGGGTGTCACCGGCACCGTCAAACATTGAGACATTTTTTGGCGCGAGTTTTGAAAGTTATGAAAAACAAGCTATAATTTGAGGCTTGCATCGCGGGAGTAGCTCAGTTGGTAGAGCGCAACCTTGCCAAGGTTGAGGTCGAGAGTTCGAGACTCTTCTCCCGCTCCAATTTAAAGGGCAGCACTTCAAAATGCTGTCCTTTTTCATTGGTGGTTTTATATTGTTTTAGAACATGGCGCGGTAACAAAGCGGTTATGTACCGGATTGCAAATCCGGCTAGCCCGGTTCGACTCCGGGCCGCGCCTCCAGCACTCTTTTGACAACACGAAAACTGTTGTGAGCCCCGGATAAAGGGGCTTTTTTGTTTGACAATAGCAGTCGCAAGTTGTACTGCCCGAGTGGTGAAATCGGTAGACACAGCGGACTTAAAATCCGCCGCTTCGTGAATAGCGGGCGTACCGGTTCGATTCCGGTCTCGGGCACCAAATGGCACACGATGATTGGGAAAGTTATTAAGCTAAACCGGTACGCCATTGGCGATATTGACAAAGCGCACGGATGCGCGGGTTCGATTCCGGTCTCGGGCACCAGCACATCAGCATTCAACAGTTGTTTTGACATCAATCCGTAAGTGGTTAAGATATTTTCATGTCCAGCAACAACACCCCCTTTGAAATCCATGTTCATGGCGAAGTGCCCTTGCGCGAAGACGTCACATTTGAGCAGTTGCAAGACGCTTTGAAGCCGCTGTGGAGGTATTCAGGTGCCAAGTCCCTGGTCGCAGCCGCTGAGAGCGCTTACGACGAAGAACCCGGCATTCGCTTTGACGCGCACAAGCATTTGCTGCAAATGTGCTGGACCGTACCGGGCGACGAAGACTTTCGCCAGGCGCTCGACGAAATGTGCATGGGGCTGAATGACCTGGCCGAAGCTGGTGCGCCGATTGAAGTCACGTTTTACGACGCTGATTTTGACGACGAAGATGACGAAAGCGAAGAGGGCGAAGCGCGTGATGACTTTGCCATGTATTTCGTTGGACCTACCCCAGCGGCCATCATGCAGGTACAGCGTGACCTCCTTGTGCAAGACACGATAGGCCTGATGGAGCGTCATTTTGATGGCTCCGAGCTGGGCGAAGTTGTTGATGCCATTGACCGCTTGTTTGAGAGGCGGTTTGACGCACTGGTCAGCTCCATGCAGCTGGGCAAGCCACCGCGCGGCTCGGGGGGCTCATCAGGCGGTACGGGCCACGGTGGTGGCCGCAAGCCGCGCCATTTGCACTGAGCTTCAGCTTTCAGCGTAGCGCTAGCCTGACGACGTAGTCCCTTGGCAAACGCTGCAGATCGTCTCAAAAAAAGTAAGCCAGTGAATCCACTGCTTGCCGATTTTTTGCTATTGATATTGTAGCTGCTGGTGCATGTATCGATTGGTCTGAGAGGCGATAAGGCTCTAAAAACTGACCAAAATCAGATTTGCCGGACACAAAAATCACAATCTCAACGTCGGGCTGAACACGCTTCAGGGCGCAGACTTGCGGGAATACCCTTATGCTATTGGATTGATTGAGATGTCGTCCAAGCCAGCCTTTACGAACCCGAAAGCTTTTGCCATGCAGCGTTCTGCTTTTTCTACCCCCCTGACTCCCTTATCCATGATTCTCGCTGTCGCCGCTTTGTTAGCGGCTTGCGGCAAGGGCGCTCCTCCCGGCCCGGGCGGCCCCGGTGGCGCCTTGCCGCCACCCGAGGTGTCGGTCATCACGGTACAGGCGTCGAGTCAGCCGATTGAGCTGGAATACGCCGGGCAAACCGCTGGCTCCCGCGAGACGGAGGTGCGCGCGCGGGTGGCGGGCATTTTGCAGCGCCGGTTGTTCACGGAAGGCTCGACCGTCAAAGCCGGACAAGCGCTGTTTCAGATTGACCCGGCGAATTTTCAGACGCAGGCCGCGTCGCTCGATGCATCGGTGGCGCTGGCCAAAGCCCGCGTTGAGCAAGCGCGGCGTGACCAGGCCCGACTCGTACCACTGATTGCTGAAAAGGCGATCAGCCAGAAAGAGTTTGACGACGCCAAGTCTTCCCTCGATGTCGCAGAGGCCACTCTGAAGCAGACGCAGGCACAGGCTAGCGAGGCGCAACTCAATTTGGGCTACACCAGGGTGGTGGCGCCGATTGGCGGTATCACAACGACAGCCAACAAATCTGATGGCAGCCTGGTCACGGCGGCCGACAGCCTGCTGACCACCATTGTGCAGACCGATCCGATGTACGTGAACTTCAGCGTGAGCGAGAGTGACTTCATCTCCCTCAGCAAGCGCGTCAAGGAAGGCAAGCTGAATGTGCCGAGTCAAAATTCTGGTGGGAATCTTGGCTTCAATGTGAAGGTCAAGCTGGCCGACGGCAGCATCCATCCAAAGACTGGCAAGCTCAACTTTTCAGGCCAGCGGGTCAACCCGCAAACCGGCAGCATCGATGTACGGGCTGAAATACCCAATGCCGATGGCAGCTTGCGCCCCGGTCAGTTTGTACGCGTGTTGCTGGGCGGCGCAACCCGTCCCGACACCATCAGCGTGCCGCAGCGCGCGGTGATCGACAGCCCGTTTGGCAAGATTGTTTTCAAGGTCACGCCCGACAACAAGCTGGCATCACAACCGGTTGAACTGGACGGTTGGACGGGCGGCAACTGGGTGATCACCAAAGGGCTGCAAAACGGTGACCGCGTGCTGGTCGAGGGCTTTATCAAAGCCAACCAGCCCGGCATGACGGTGAAGGTGGTGCCCTATGTGGCAGGGGGGGCGCCGGGTGGCCCACCCGGTGGTGCGCCAGCTGCAGCCACCCCGGCCCAGCCTGCCTCAGCAGCTTCCAGATAAGGAGCGGCTGCATGTTCTCCAAATTCTTTATTGAGCGCCCGATCTTTGCAACCGTATTGTCGCTTTTCCTCGTGCTCGCGGGCCTGGCGGCGATGCGGATTCTGCCGATCTCGCGCTACCCTGAGATCTCGCCACCTGTTGTCAATGTGCGGGCCATCTACCCCGGTGCATCGGCTGAGGTGCTGGAGACAACCGTTGCTGCGCCGATTGAACAATCCATCAATGGCGTTGAAAAAATGCTGTACATGGACTCGACCTCGTCAGGGGACGGCGTGGTCGGCATCAACATCACCTTTGAGGTCGGCACCAACCTCGACATCGCGGCGCAAAACGTCAACAACCGGGTGAACCAGGTCGTGACCAAGCTGCCGCAGGAGGTGCAGCGCCAGGGCGTGACGGTGGCCAAAAGCTCTGCCAATTTCATGGTGGTGGTGGCGGTGTATTCGCCCGATGACCGTTACAGCGATTTGTTTATCTCCAATTACGTGGCGCAAAACATGCTCGATGCTGTCAAGCGCGTACCCGGCACTACCAATGTGCAGATTTTTGGTGCCAAGGACTATTCGATGCGCATCTGGTTGCGTCCTGACCGCATGGCGCAACTGGGCATCACCGTGGCCGACATCAGCGCTGCCGTGACCGAGCAAAACGCCCAATACGCGGCAGGCAAAATTGGTGCACCCCCTGGCAATACTGAAGAATTAACGTTGACCGTCACTGCCAAAGGCCGGCTGCTGGAGCCGGAACAGTTTGCCAACATTGTGGTCAAGAGCGGCGCCAACGGTGCGCTGACGCGACTCAAAGACGTGGCCCGTGTTGAGCTGGGCAGCAAGGACTACAACTTTTATGGCCGCATCAATGGCCATGCCTCTGTGCCGATTGGCGTGTTTTTGCAAACCGGTGCCAACGCACTCGACACACGCGCCGCCGTTG
This sequence comes from Polaromonas sp., assembly GCA_031410335.1. Lineage (GTDB taxonomy): Bacteria > Pseudomonadota > Gammaproteobacteria > Burkholderiales > Burkholderiaceae_C > Polaromonas. Next base: position 9,911 of record JANNYZ010000110.1, read on the forward strand.
AAAAAACCTTGCAGGAGCTTAAAACCAAGTTTCCGGAAGGCCTGACCTACGCGACACCGTATGACACCACACCGTTTGTTTCTGAGTCGATCAACGAAGTGCTCAAGACACTGGCCGAAGCCATGGTGCTGGTGTTTCTGGTGGTTTACTTGTTCTTGCAAAGCTGGCGCGCCACCATCATCCCGGTGCTGGCTGTGCCGGTGTCATTGATTGGCACACTGGCTGGCTTGCATTTGCTGGGCTACAGCATCAACACGCTGACGCTTTTTGGCATGGTGCTGGCCATCGGCATTGTGGTGGACGACGCCATTGTGGTGCTGGAGAACGTCGAACGCCTGATGCATGAAGAAGGCCTGAGCCCGCACGATGCGTCCGTCAAAGCCATGCAGGAAGTGACCGGCCCGGTCATTGCCATTGTGCTGGTGCTGTGCGCGGCGTTTATCCCGGTGGCTTTTTTGGGCGGCCTGGCGGGCGAGTTGTACCGGCAGTTTTCCGTCACCATCACGATTGCGGTGGTGTTGTCTGGCATTGTGGCGCTGACGCTGACGCCTGCGCTATGCGCGGTGCTGCTCAAGCCGGGGGCAGAGCGCAAAAACAAATTTTTCAGTTGGTTTAACCACAGCTTTGACCGCTTTACCCGCCGCTACACGCGCGGCGTGGCCTTCTTTTTAAAGCGCGGCGTGCTGGGGCTGTTGCTGTTTGTCGGCATGGGTGCGCTGACGGGCCTGCTCTACAGCCAGGTGCCCGGCGGCCTGGTGCCAGATGAAGATCAGGGCTACTACATTGGAGCCGTCATTTTGCCCGAGGGATCGTCGCTCGAGCGCACCAACGCGGTGGTCAAAAAAGTGGAAGCCGCCATGTCGCCAAACAAGAACATCGAAGCCGTGTTCAGCTTGGTGGGTCTTAACTTTTTGGGCGGTGGTGGTTTGAAGTCGTCTGCCGCCACGATGTTTTTCCCACTTAAGCCGTGGGGTGAGCGCACCCAGTCGGCCAAAGAGCTGGTGGGTGAAACCTACATGAAAACCGGCAACATCAAAGAGGGCTTGCCGTTAGCCTTTGCGCCGCCCGCCATTCAGGGCCTGGGCCAAACGGGCGGCTTTGAGTTTTATTTGCAGAACAAGGGCGACGGCGGTGTGCGCAGGCTCGCGCAGTTTTTACCGACGCTGCTGGCAGAGGCGAATCGGCAGCCCGAGCTGCAAGGCGTGAAGACCTTGTGGCAAGCCAACTCGCCGCAAATTCTGGTGAATGTCGACACTGAAAAGGCTAGAAACCTTGGCGTTGCCGTGGGTGATGTGTACAACACCCTGGCCGCCACGCTGGGCAGTTACTACGTCAATGACTTCAACAAGAGCGGGCGTATTTATCAGGTGCTGATGCAGGCCGAAGGCGAGTTCCGCGCCAAACCGGACGACATTGGCGCGCTGTATGTGCGCAGCAACAAGGGGCAGATGGTGCAAATCCGTTCGCTGTCGGAGATCAAGTTTGCCAGCGGTCCTGATTCGGTTCAGCATTTCAACGCGCTGCCGTCGATCCAGATCCTGGGCGACCCCAAGCCCGGCTACAGCTCGGGCCAGGCGATTGCCGCCATGGAGCGCGCCGCTGCCAATGTGTTGCCATCCGACATGAGCTACGACTGGGGTGGCTCGGCCTTTCAGCAAAAGCGCAGCAGCGGTGCAGCGGGCCTGGCACTGGCGGCAGGCTTCGTCATGATCTTCCTGATTCTGGCGGCGCAGTATGAAAAGTGGACGCTACCGCTGTCGGTGTTGCTGGCACTTCCGTTTGGCATATTTGGTGCGCTGTTGGCGGTGTACTTGCGCAACTTCACCAACGACGTGTATTTTCAGATTGGCCTGGTCACGCTGCTGGGCTTGTCAGCCAAAAACGCGATTCTGATTGTTGAGTTTGCGATGGCCAAAGTGCATGAAGGCATGACTCCTGTCGCTGCTGCGCTGGAGGCTGCACGACTGCGCTTCCGGCCGATTTTGATGACCTCGCTGGCCTTTATTCTGGGCGTCGTACCGCTGGCTTTTTCCAGTGGTGCCGGCGCTGCAGCGCGGCAGTCGATTGGCACGGGCGTTCTGGGCGGCATGTTAGCGGCGACTTTCTTGGCGGTGTTTTTGGTGCCGCTGTTTTTCAAGCTGGTCAACGACTGGCACTTTCGCAGCAGGCCGGAGGACTACGACGGTTTGAAGCGCAATGTGCCGGGGCATGACTATGGCAATGGCAACGGCGACGTGAACGCTGCGGGAGTGCATGATGTCAAGTAAGGCTTTGACACCTTTTTTCATGGCTGCTGTCGCTGTGCTGTTGGGCGGTTGCGTGTCCATGGCACCTGACTACCAGCGGCCTGCAGCGCCCGTGGCAGCGCAGTTTCCTGTTGTGGCCGGTGCTCCTGCGCTTGCATCTGCAACACCCGCATCCGACATTGAATGGCAAAGCTTTTTTACCGATGCCAAACTGAAGCAGCTGATTGAAGCGGCTCTGCAAAACAACCGCGACTTGCGGATTGCTGTGCTCAACATCGAGCAGGCCCGGGCGCAGTTTCAGATTCGCCGGGCTGACCAGTTTCCCACCGTCAATGCGGCATTGACAGGTTCACGCCAGCCCAACACCACGCCCGCCAACGGCGCAGGACGCATCACCAGTGTGTATAGCGCAGGCCTGGCCGTCACGGCCTATGAGCTGGACTTTTTTGGCCGTGTGGCAAGTTTGAAAGACGCTGCGCTGGCGCAATATCTGGCGACAGAAGAAGGCCGCAAAACCGCGCAAATCAGTTTGATTGCCAGCGTCGCCAACACTTACCTGGGCCTGCTGGCGGATGATGAACTGCTATCTATCACGCAGCAAACCCTTGGCACACGCCAGGCGTCTTACAGGCTGGCCAAGCTGCGCTTTGACAGTGGTGTGGCGTCTGAGCTGGACTTGCGGTTGGCTGAGTCACTGCTGGAAGCCGCCAACACGGCTCTGGCCCAGCAAACTCGCCAGCGTGCGCTTAGCGAAAACGCGTTAACGCTCCTGGTGGGGCAAAGTTCGGACTTGAATTTGTCCGCCAAAGACACTTCGTTTGCCACGACGAGCCTGCAAGATATCCCCGCCGGGTTGCCGTCCGACCTGCTGGTGCGCAGACCAGACATTCGGCAGGCCGAACAGCAACTGATCGCGGCCAACGCCAACATTGGTGCAGCGCGGGCTGCGTTTTTCCCGCGTATTTCGCTCACTGCTACAGCAGGCACGGCCAGCTCGCGCCTGGCGGGCTTGTTTCAGGCAGGCACCTGGGGCTGGACGCTTGCACCGCAGTTGTTGCTGCCGATCTTTGATGCCGGTCGTAATTCGGCTGGCCTGGCCTCCAGCAGGGTGGCTGAAGGCATTGCGGTGGCCACGTATGAAAAAGCCATCCAGACTGCCTTCAAGGAGGTGTCAGACGCCTTGGCGGGTCGCGCCACCTATGCTGAACAACTGCGCGCTGCTCAGGCCCAGGCCAACGCTGAAGCCGTGCGTTACCGGTTAGCCGACTTGCGCTACCAGAACGGCGTGGCCAGCCAGTTAGATCAACTCGATGCGCAGCGCTCACTGTTTGCCTCCCGTCAGGCTGTGGTGCAAACCCGGCTGGCGCAACTGCAAAGCCAGGTGACGCTGTACAAGGTGCTCGGCGGTGGATGGAAGGACGCCGCCGCCGTGGCGAGCCGCACACCTTGAGATTTTCAGTGCGCTATGCTTTTAGTAGCTGCTCGCGCATGCATTCATTGGCCGGAAGGCCTTAAACATGCCAGAAAACGGTCTGAAAACCTTAATAAGGCGTGTTGGAACCTGAAATTCAGATTGCCACAAGTCACTGCACACGCACTGGCACAGTGATGGGTTCGACCAGTGTTTTGGACGGATTGGCGTTATCGACAAAGTCGAGCTTTAACGCATAGCCGCCTGGCGGTGGTGACAGCCACACCTCAGTCTGGCCGTTCACAAAATCCATTTCGGCGGGTTTGCCGCCTGCCTGCGGCAACATGCTCAAGCGAAAGTGACCGGTGTCCTTTTCTGCCTGGCTCAGATGGGCCACGTTCAGGCCAGACGCATGAAAAACCACCTTGAACGGTGAGTTGACTTTAGCGTCCGTCACCAAACCGGGCAGTGACAAACCTTTTGTCACCAGGCTTTTGGCATCGACGTTTTTGTTTTTGCGCGTCACCGTGATCTTCACGGGCTTGCTGTAAACGAAATGTGGGATGTGCTTGTCGTCTGCAAGCAGCAAGCGCAGCGTGTACGTGCCAGGTTCCAGCGTCAGCACCGTTTCCATTTGCCCCTTGCCAAAGTGAATGTACTGATCGTTAAAAGGCAATGCTTGCTTGAAATCCAGGGGCAGGTCACGGTTGACCAGTAAATGGTGATGACCGCTTTTGCCCGCCGCTGGTGAGCTGATGGGCGCAAGTCCCCAGCCACCCGCTAGACCGAACGCTAACTTGTAAGGCGTTTCAATTTTGGCGCCGTCTTCCAGGTTAATAAAGTAAGCATCTGCGGTACCTTGCCGAGCGGGGGCTTGCCACGGGTGCAGCGCGGATGACTGGACAGCGTTTGTTCGGGTGCTAACGGACTTGGTTTGGGCGCAAATGTATGTGGGCAGTACAGCAAGCAATGCTGAAAATGCGAGTCGTGTGGCGTACAAAAAAATCTCCGGGCAATGGTCGCGACATGGCGAGCGCGAATGCTACCGGACGTAACTTTTGTATGCTATGTTCACTTATAAATCTCGCTGTGTTCGAAGGTGATTTCAATCGCCGGCTGTGTTTACCAACTGAACAGTGCGTTGATCCCTTAGCTCCCGGCCACCTTCATCCGGTTCACCAAGATCGAGCCAACGGTTTTGGCGCCGTAGTTGTAGGTGTCTGCACCCACAGCCGTGATGCCCATCAGCATGTCTTTCAGGTTGCCGGCAATAGTGATTTCTTCGACCGGGAAGGCGATTTGCCCTTTTTCCACCCAAAAGCCGGACGCGCCGCGTGAATAGTCGCCGGTGACGTAGTTCACGCCCTGGCCCATCAGCTCGGTCACAAACAGGCCTGTGCCGAGCTTTTTCAGCATCTTGTCTAGATCATCCCCCGCTTTGGTCTGACGGCTGGTCATCACCAAATTGTGCGAGCCGCCAGCATTGCCGGTGGTGCGCATGCCGAGCTTGCGAGCCGAGTAAGTGCTTAGAAAATAGCCGCGCACAACGCCTGCTTCAACCACTGTGCGGGCGCGCGTCTTCACGCCTTCTTCGTCAAACGGAGCGCTGCCTTTGCCCTTCTTTAAAAACGGATCTTCTGTGATGTCGATGAAGGTAGGAAAGGCCGCTTTGCCCAGGCTGTTGAGTAAAAACGTGCTCTTGCGGTACAGCGCGCCGCCGCTGATGGCCTGGGTAAAGCTGCCCAGCAGGCCAGCGGCCAGTGGCGATTCAAACAGCACCGGGCATTCGCAGGTTTTGACCTTGCGGCTTTTCAGCCGTGACAAGGCGCGTTCTGCGGCATAGCGGCCCACCGCTTCGGGGCTGGCCATGTCGCGTGCGTCGCGCATGGAGGTGTACCAGGCGTCGCGCTGCATGTCGCCGTTTTTACCCGGTGATGACGCAATCGGTGATGCCGACATGCTGTGGCGCGAGCTGGCGTAGCCACCCCTGAACCCACGCGTATGGGCACTGAAAAAATGCGATTGCTGCGCCGATACGCCTGCGCCTTCGCTGTTGGTGATGCGCTTGCTCACGCCCAGGGCGGCGGCTTCGCATTGCAGCGCCAAAATGGCGGCGTCTTCGCTGCTGATGTCCCAGGGGTGGAACAAATCGAGGTCGGGGTGAACCCGGGCAATGTCGCGGTCTGCGGGCAGGCCGCTTGATTTGTCTTCAGCGGTAAATCGCGCAATGTCGAAAGCAGCCTTCACGGTTTGCTGAATGGCGGCTTTTGAAAAGTCACTGGTGGCGGCGTTGCCGCGCTTTTGGCCGACGTAAACGGTGATGCCGAGCGACTTGTCGCGGTTGCGTTCAACGTTCTCAAGCTCGCCCTTGCGGACGCTGACCGACAGGCCGCAGCCCTCGGACGCTTCGGCCGCTGCATCGGTGGCGCAGAGCTTTTTGGCGTGCGCCAAAGCGGTATCGACCAGATCTTCAAAAAAATCGCGGCTGTAGCTGAAGCCTTTCAGGGGTTGAGAGGATGTCACGGGACGGATGGGAGAGGCTTTTGATGTCATATGGGTAGCTATGATACGGGCTGCTATGAACACCAAAAATACCAAGGGCACTCCCAAAGCCATCAAAGGCTACTGGTCGAACGGCCGCTTCGTCAAACCTGAAGAAATTGCGCTCGAAGAAGTCGGCCCGCCCAGCAAGACCATGCTCAAGGCCGAGGCCGATGAAAAGCAGGCGCTGGGCGAGGCATTGCTCACGCTGCGCGCTGACCTGATGGCCCGGCTGGACTTGCCCGACAAACTGCTCGATGCCATCAAGGACGCAAAAAAAATCACCAACTTTGAGGGCCGCCGCCGCCAGATGCAGTTCATCGGCAAGCTGATGCGCCCGCTGGATGCTGACCCGATTCGCGAAGCCATCAACGAGCAGCTCAACGGCTCAGCGCAACTGACGCTGCAACTGCATCTGGCAGAGCAGTGGCGCGACAAGCTGGTGCTTGATGACGAAGCGCTGCAAGCCTGGCTGACCGAATACCCGGCGACCGACGCACAGCAGCTGCGCGCGCTGATTCGCCAGGCACGCAAAGACTACAAGCCTGAAAAGCCCGGCGAAGCACCGCGCCACGGCAAGTCGTACCGAGAGATTTTTCAGCTGGTCAAGGCTGAAATGCAGGCCACCGGAGAGCAACAGTAATGTCCTATGATGCGGTAAAAATCGGCATCGTCTCGGTCAGCGACCGCGCATCGACCGGCGTGTACGTTGACAAAGGCCTGCCCGCCCTGAAAGACTGGCTCGGTAAGGCGCTGCTCAACCCCATCACCTTTCACGAACGCTTGATACCCGACGAGCAAGCAGGCATCAGCGCCGCTTTGATTGAATTGGTTGACGCGGGTTGCTGCCTGGTGTTGACCACAGGTGGCACAGGCCCGGCACTGCGCGACGTGACGCCTGAAGCCACGCTGGCGGTGGCACACAAGGAAATGCCCGGCTTTGGCGAGCAGATGCGGCAAATCAGCCTGAAATTCGTGCCCACGGCCATCCTGTCTCGGCAATGCGCGGTGATTCGTGACAAATGTTTGATCATAAACCTGCCTGGCCAGCCCAAAGCGATTGCTGAAACGCTGGAAGGCCTGAAGGGCGAAGCGGGCGAGCAAATCGTCCCCGGTATTTTTGCCGCTGTGCCGTACTGCGTTGACCTGATTGGCGGGCCGTACATCGAGACCCGGCCTGAGGTGTGCAAAGTTTTCCGGCCCAAGACGGCGCTGCGCGTGCCTTCCTAGTCCATTTGCAGCTGAAAAAGCGGTCAAACAGCTTTTTCAGGTATCAAATCAGGCTTTAGACCAATAAATACGTGCGCGAACAGCTCCTGAATCCATAGCAGCTGAGATCTACCTAAATCTGGTTGCGCATCGCATAAGCAGTCTCATTCAGCACCCCCAACACGCGGTCAACGGCATCCTGACTGGCCTCACGTCCCATGGGCATGGTCACGCTCAGGGCGCCCGCCACGTCACCGTGGTGGTCGCGCAGGGCCACGGCAATGCCCCGGTGGTTCAGTTCGAGTTGTTGCTCTGACAACGCCCAGCCCTGGGCCCTTACCCGGGCCAGTTCGTCCCGCATACCGGCTACGCTGGCTATCGTGTGAGAAGTGTAGGTTTTTAGCTTCAGATTCTCCAGCCATACGGCTTGCCATTCAGGTGTTTGCATGGCTAGCATGACCATTCCAGCGGCGGTGACTTGCGCGGGCACGCGCGCGCCCAGCACGTAGCCCGTGTTCATGGCGCGGCTGGGCCCATTGCGCGCCAGGTAAATCACATCATGGCCGTCCATCACACTGACGTAGGCATTTTCTTGGGTACCCGCCGTGATGCGCTGCAAAAACGGCTGCACGAGGCGCGGCAGTCGGGCTGAATCGAGGTACGACTGGCCCAGGCGCAGCACGCGCGGCGTGAGCCAGAACAATTTGCCGTCACCCGCCACATAGCCCAGGTGCTGCAGTGTCAGCAGGTAACGCCGCGCAGCGGTACGGCTCAGGCCGCAGCGCAAGCCCGCCTGGCTGGCCGTCAGGCGGGGGTTGGCCTCGTCAAAGCATTCCATCATGACCAGGCCGTTTTGAAGCCCGGCAATCCAGTCACGTTTGTGGATGGCGTGCTCAGCTGGTGTCGGTGAGGTTGTCATGGCTGTGGCTTACCCGTAATACGTGCGTTTATCGCTCAATTATGTGCGTTTATCGCGCGTGATGACAGTTAATGATGTTTAATAAGTACTTTTCATCATTACAGTGCATGCAGGTTTGCGTGCATGTTCAATAAATTTTCAACCCACCCTTCGAGGAGACAACCATGAAAAAACGATTTACTCTCAAAATAATAGCTGCTTGCGCACTGGCCATGAGCGCTGGCGCTGCCATGGCGCAAGACGTCATCAAGATTGCCAACATTGTGGAACTCTCCGGTGGCGGCGCCACAGCAGGTACCAACTTTAAAAACGGTGTGGAACTGGCCGTCAAGGAAATCAACGCCTCGGGCGGCATCTTGGGCAAAAAGATCCAGACCACCACGGCTGACACCCAAAGCAACCCCGGCGTGGCCAAAGGCCTGACGCAAAAAGCCATTGACAACGATGTGTTTGCCATTTTTGGTCCGGTGTTTTCAGGTTCCATCATGGTCAGCATGGCCGAGTCACGCAAGGCTGAAGTCCCCAACTTTACCGGCGGCGAGGCTGCCAGCATCACCGAGCAGGGCAACCCGTACATCTTCCGCACCAGCTTCACGCAAGCCACCGCCATGCCCAAAGTGGCGCGCTACATCAGCGACCAGGCCAAGCTGAAAAGTATCGCCATCATTTATGTCAACAACGACTTTGGCAAAGGCGGCCTGGACGCGATGAAAAAGGCTCTAGCCTCGTCAAACACCAAAGTCGTGGCTGAAATATCTACCGAGTCGGGTCAGGTTGACTTTTCTGCCGCTGTGCTGCGCGCCAAGCAAAGCAATGCTGACGGTGTGTTTGCGTATTCAAACGAGGAAGAATCTGCCCGCCTGCTGCGCGAGCTGAAAAAGCAGGGCTGGAACAAGCCGGTGATTGGCGAGACGACACTCACGGGTCAAAAAGTCATTGAGCTGGCCGGTGAAGCAGCCAACGGCGCTGTGGCCCATGTGGGTTTAACGGTGGATGCGCCATTGCCCGCAATTCGCGCGTTTCGTGCCAAGTTTGAAAAAGAATACAAATACGTCTCTGACCACAATGGCATGAAAGGCTACTCAGGCGTTTACGTGCTGAAAGCGGCGATCGAAAGGGTAGGCAAGCTGGACCGCAAAGCCGTAGCCGTTGCACTGCACACGCTCAAAGTCAAAGCCGTCGACCAGCCTGGCGTTCTGATGGACGTGTCGTTTGACAGCAAGGGCGATCTGGACCGTGAGAGCTTTTTGGTTGAAGTAAAAAATGGCAAGCAGGAAGTGGTGGCCACGCTGCCACCGCTGGGTGCCGCTACAGCCAAGAAGTAAGCCGAACTTATTGAGCGCAACATGACTGACTTTCTGCAACTCTTTTTCTCGGGCTTGGCCACGGGCAGCATTTATGCGTTGGCGGCCTTGGGTTTTACGCTGCTGTGGCAAGCGTCGGGCACGATCAATTTTGCCCAAGGTGAGTTTGTCATGTTGCCAGCCTTCATGCTGCTGGGCTTTATGTCCATCGGTGCGCCGCTGCTGGTGAGTTTTGTATTGACGATATTGCTGGCGGTGCTGCTGCTGGGTTATGTCTTCAAGCGCGGGGTGGTGGACCCGCTGTTCAAGTACGGCATGATGCCGATCGTGGTGGCCACCATTGGTTTGTCGATCGCTATGCGCAACGGCGTGCGGGCCGGCTACAGCGCTGAGGCGCATCCGTTCGCCAGCCTGTTTGCTGACAAGATTTACAACATCCTGGGGGTGACCATCACGATGCAAGACATCGGCACCTTTGCTCTGGCGATGGTGATTGTTTTGGCCACACAGGCGTTTCTGGCCAAAACAGTCACGGGGCGCGCCATGCAGGCGGTGGCTCAAAACACCGAGAGTGCCTCGGTGCTGGGCATCAATGTGCCGCGCATGATTTTTTACACCTTTGCCATCAACGCCGTGCTGGCGGTGGCGGCGGCACTGCTGGTGACGCCCACGTACCTGGCCAAATTTGACATGGGTGAAGGCCTGGGTACCAAGGCATTTTTTGCGGCCATTATTGGCGGCTTTAACAACTCGCGTGGTGCGCTGCTGGGCGGGCTGATTGTGGGAGTGTGTGAAAACCTGGCGGCTGCCTATATTTCACCGGCTTACAAGGACGCGGTGGCGCTGGTTATTTTCATGGTGGTGATTTTGTTCAAACCGCAGGGACTGCTGGGCAAAAAAGAGGAGCGCAAGGTATGACGCTCTTTCATAACAAAGCAGCTCTGGTGTTGACCCTTATCGGGACGCTGCTGTTTTTGGTAGCACCGCAATTCCTTAAAAACTATGGCATCTATCTGCTGACCTACTGGCTGGTGTTCATCATTGCCACCATGGGTTTGAACCTGACGATTGGCTACGCCGGTCAAAAGTCTTTGGGTCACGCCGCATTTTTTGGCATTGGCGCATACACCGTTGCCATTTTAATGAAGGCGGGTTTCAGTTTTTGGCTGGGCTTGCCTGCCGCGGCCTTGATCTGCTTTGTGGTGGGACTGATACTGGGCTTTCCGGCGCTGCGCGTGCAGGCGATTTACCTGGCCTTTGCCACGCTGGGCTTTAACACCGCTATCTGGCTTGTCATGCGCAACGAAGAGTGGCTGACAGGCGGCACCTTCGGCATCAATAACATTGCGCGGCCATCGCTATTTGGCTATTCGCTCGAAGGCAATCTGGCGTATTACTACTTTGTGCTGGCGGTGGCCCTTAGTACATCTGCATTGCTGTGGGGCCTGCTGCGATCGCCCTGGGGAAAGGCATTTACGGCGCTGCGAGACAACCCGATTCGGGCCGAGAGCCTGGGCATCGACATCCGCAACTACACGCTGCTGAGCTTTGCGATTGGCGCGGCTTACGCGGGCGTGGCGGGCGGCCTGTTTGCGTCGCTGGTGCAGTTCATTGAGCCTGCGCCTTTTGCCGTGGGTGCGTCGATCATGATGTACCTGATGGTCGTGGTGGGCGGTGCTGGCTATTTCCTTGGCCCGATCGTGGGTGCGGCGGTGGGTGTGGTGCTGCCCGAATGGCTGCGCGATGTACCGGGCGTGGCCAACTGGTACTTGCCCATGTTTGGCGCGGCGGTGGTGCTGCTGATGGTGTGGCTGCCAGATGGGCTGCTGAGCATTCCTGACCGCTTGCGGGCCAAGCGTCAAGCCAAAGAGGCGTCGGCTGCACGCTTGCAAGCAGCACGCAAACTGGGAGCCGCCAAATGAGTGCATCGCTTCTTAAAGTCACTGACCTGAAGAAAGCCTATGGTGCGATTCAGGCCGTCGCTGGTGTTTCGTTTGAAGTCATGCCGGGCGAGATCTTTGGCGTGATTGGCCCCAACGGTTCCGGCAAAACCACCATGTTTAACAGCGTGCTCGGGCAGATCAGCCCGGACGCAGGCGCGATTGAACTGCACGGCAAAACCATCACCGGCTTGTCACCGCTTGAACTCAGCCGGCGCGGCGTGGGCCGGACGTTTCAAACGCTGCAGGTATTCGGCAAGATGACGGTGCGCGACAACCTGATCGTGGCCGCGCAAGAGCACCAGGGCAGCATGCTGAGCCGCATGTTTGCGTCCCCTGATTCAGGCCTGGGCGCGAAGGCCGATGCACTGATTGACCAGTTTCGCATTCGCCATGTGGCCGACAAGCTGGCGGGCACACTGAGCTATGGCCAGCAAAAGCTGGTCGACATTGCCATGGCTTTTATGGCTGAGCCTGACCTGGTACTGCTGGACGAACCGTGTGCGGGCGTGAACCCGAGCCTGGTTGGCGGCATATCGACGCTGCTCAAAGACCTGAACCGCAACCCCAAGTTTGGCAAAAAAGCATCGTTTGTCGTGATTGAACACAACATGGACTTTGTGATGGATCTGTGCCACCGCATCATGGTGATGGTCGAGGGCCGTGTGCTGGCGATTGGCACGCCGGCGGACATTCGCGGGAACAAAGCTGTGCTTGACGCTTATTTAGGAAACTGAACATGGCTGACACGCCCTGCATTGAATTTGACAACGTGGTCGCGGGCTACAAGGACTTCATGATCCTGAACAACCTGTCGTTCAAGGTCGCCAAAGGCTCCATCACGCTGCTGCTGGGCCCCAACGGCGCGGGCAAATCAACGGTGCTGAAAACACTGTTTGGCCTGCTCAAACCGCGTCAGGGACGCATCCTGCTGGATGGGGAAGACATCTCTGGCTTTAGCCAAAAGGCACTGCTGGCCAAAGGCATTGCGTTTGTGCCGCAGGGCCGCAACCTGTTCGGCCAGCTCACCGTGTTTCAAAACCTGGAACTCGGCGGCATCACGCTGGGCACCAAAACCACGCATGAGCGAATTCCTGAAGTGCTGGACTTGTTCCCGCGTGTCAAGGAACGTTTGCATTCGCAGGCCTCTGCCCTGTCAGGCGGCGAGCAAAAGCAGCTGGAAGTCGGCCGAGCTTTGCTGCTGCGCCCCAAGGTGTTGCTGATTGACGAGCCCTCGATTGGCCTGTCGCCGATGGTGGTGCAGGATGTGTTCAAGCTGCTGCGCAAACTGGCAGAGCAGGGCACCACCGTGCTGATGGTCGAGCAAAATGTCAAGAGCGCGCTCAAGATGGCTGACGATGCTATTGCACTGGAATCAGGCCAGTTAGTGCTGCATAAAAAAGCGTCTGATCTGCTCGCTGACCCGAACATTGAGCGTTTGTTTTTGGGCGGTGGGCATATCACTCCAACAGAGGTCACCGTATGAGCGCCATTCCCGCCGACCGTGAAGCCATCCACGATATTGCCAACCCGCTGGGCCTGGACGGCATTGAGTTTATTGAATACCTAACGGCCAAGCCGCAAGCGCTAGGTCAGGTGCTGGAGATGATGGGCTTTGCACCTATCGCTCGCCATCGTTCCCGTGAAGTGCTGTTGTATCGCCAGGGCGGTATCAACGTCATCGTCAATGCGCATGTGCCCACCTTGCCGGACGGCGCCACGCCGCAAGACAAGCCAGTGATTGCCGCGATAGCGCTGCGCGTTCGTGATGCATCCAGCGCCTACAACCGAGCACTGGAGCGAGGTGCCTGGGCCGTACCACCGCGTGTGGAGGTGATGGAACTGAACATTCCCGCTATTCACGGTGTGGGCAAAAGCCGTTTGTATTTTGTCGATCGCTACGACAAGTTTTCGATTTACGATGTTGACTTTGTGCCGATTCCGGGCGTTAACCAGCACCCGCCTGCCATCACGGGCCTGCATTTTTTTGGTGTGGTGCAGTACATCGGCAACGACAGGGGCGAGGACTGGTCCGAGTTTTACCGTGCGCTGTTTGGCTTTACCGAACTGCCGCCCGAGCAGCGCTTTGGCATCTTGCCCAAGGGGCGCATTTTGGCCAGTCCCGGCCTGGCCGCATCGCGTTTTTATGTTCAACTGATTGAACCTGAAGCTAGCGTGCTGGACGTAGAAGGCGAAGAGGGCTTGCAGCGCATCGGCCTGGGCGCAGCCGATGTGCTAGCGGTGGCACGTACCTTGACGCAACGGGGCGTGGAGTTCGTCGAGTCACGCGGCGTGCATACCGAAGGGCGCGGTGCATTGACCAAAACCTGGCTGGGCGGCGTGAGCTTTGAACTCGTACATGACGAGCGTGGTTGAGCCATGACGCGCTTTACTGGCAACACGGCCGATTTCGGCATGGACACCATCACGCTGGCAGGGCCGCTTGAGGCCAAGCTCAAGGCCGTGCGTGAAGCAGGCTTTACCCAAATCATGCTGGCCGCCAAAGACCTGGTGGGGCACCCCGATGGATTGCAGGCGGCCCTCAAGGCCGTCAAAACGAGTGGACTGCGAGTTACAGGCTTTCAGGTGCTTCGTGATTTTGAAGGCCTGAGCGGTCATTTGCATGACTACAAAATCGACATCGCCAAATCCATGCTGGAGATGTGCGCTGCGCTGGACTGCCGCCTGATGTTGATGTGTTCATCCACATCCGTGCATGCCACGGCAGACACAAAGGTCATTGTCAAAGACTTGCGCAAGCTGGCCATGCTGGCGATTCCCATGGGTATCAAAATCGCGTATGAGGCACTGTCGTGGGGCCGCACCGTCAATGAGTTCCCGCAGGCCTGGGACATTATTTGCGAGGCCGATATGCCCAACCTGGGCCTGGGTTTTGACGCGTTCCACATGTTTGCCACCAACACGTCACTGGATGATTTGGACATGCTGGACCCGTCCAAAGTGTTTTTGGTGCAACTGGCAGACTTCATGTGGACAGAAATCAAATCGGTTGAAGAGCGCATCGCCACGGCGCGGCATTTTCGCGTCTTCCCTGGTGAGGGCGTACACAGCCAGGCGCTGGCTGCGCTGGTGACCAAGCTGCACGGCCTGGGCTACCGGGGTGATTACAGCTTCGAAGTCTTTAACGACGACTACCAGCAAATGCCGCTGCCGACTGTGGCGGCTCGTGCTTTCAAATCTGCGCTGTGGTTGGGTGAGGACGTGCTGCGTCGATCGGTGCCGTTGCCGAATGCGATGCGTTTGAAGGCTTGAGGATGGGAGTTTTTAACCTCGCCGTGGTTGGCGCAGGTTTGATTGGTCGCCGGCATATTGAGCTGATCGCTGCCAACCCGCAAACACGATTGGGCGCGGTGGTTGACCCAACGCCTGCGTCAATCGTCTTTGCCGCCAGCCTGAATGTGCCGCACTTCAACAACCTGGACGAGATGTTTACCCAGCAAGTCACGCTAAACATCCATGGCGTTATTTTGGCCACCCCCAACCCCTTGCACGTACCCGGCGCGCTGACCTGTGCACAGTACGGCGTGCCGGTGTTGATTGAAAAACCGGTCGCCGACACCCTGGCCAGCGGCAGGCAGCTCATGCAGGCGTTGGCTACATCCAAAGTCCCTATGCTGGTAGGCCACCACCGCCGTCACAGTAGCACGTTGCAAGCCGCACGGCAGGCCATTACTTCAGGCCAGCTGGGCCGTGTGGTGACCGTCATGGGCAGCGCCCAGTTTTACAAGCCAGACAGCTACTTTGCCCAAGGCCCGTGGCGCGGCCAGCCCGGCGGTGGGCCGATTCTTATCAACCTGATTCATGAGATGGACAATCTCAGGTTTTTATGCGGCGGGGTCGAGTCGGTTCACGCCACTGCATCGAATGCCGTGCGGCAGTTTGCGGTAGAAGACACCGCCGTCATGACCTTGACGTTTGCCAGCGGCGCATTGGGTACCTTCACCCTGTCAGACACCGTGGCCGCACCGCGCAGCTGGGAGCAAACCTCGGGCGAAAACACCGATTACCCCCGCTCACCCACTGAGGACTGTTACTTTGTGGCGGGAACGAAAGGCTCGCTGGCCGTGCCCACCATGCGCACCTGGCACTATGCAGATGGAACAGAGCCTGGCTGGTGGACACTGTTTGTTGAAGGGCTATTGCCTGTCAACGCTATCGATCCGCTGGCAGCGCAGCTGGATCATTTTTGCGATGTCATTGCAGGCAGCGCCCAGCCCATCGTCACCGTGGCTGATGCCATGCAAAGCCTGCTGACGGTGGAGGCCGTGCGGCAGTCGATTGCGACGGGCGATACCGTTTTCTTGAAAGACCTCCCCGATCATTGAATAATCGGGGAATGACCACGCCTTCAAAATACCCCATCGACGAGCGCGAAGTCGACATCAGCGCCATTCGCGCGCAAGGTGCGGGTGGGCAAAACGTCAACAAGGTATCCAGCGCCATTCACCTGCGTTTTGACATCACCGCGTCGTCCTTGCCTGATGACGTGAAAGAGCGCCTGTTTGCCCTCAACGACAGTCGTATCACTGAAGCTGGTGTGCTGGTACTCAAAGCCCAGCAACACCGCACCCAAGAGATGAACCGCAACGACGCCCTGGCCCGGCTGCAAGAAGTCATCGACAGCGTGGCCACCCCACCCAAAAACCGCCGCGCCACCAAGCCTACCTATGCCTCCAAACAGCGCAGGCTGGAAGGAAAAAGCCTGCGCGCGGGCATCAAGGCGGGACGCGGCAAGGGCGGGCACACCGACGAATAAACAATCAATCGGGGTCAGACCCCAATGGGTTTCGGACGCTTTTAAAAAGGAGCTGTTCGCGTTGGTATTCAGGGCTTCCAGGTTTGTTGCTTCGCCATGACGGCATCAAACAGCGCGCTGGCCTCAAACCTGGCCAGCCATGTCTGCAGCCGGGGCCATGGTTGCCCAGCAAACCACTGCGCCTCGGTATGCGCAAATTGCCGTATGAAGGGCAGGATGGCCATGTCGGCCAGACTGGGCCGGGGGCCACACAGCCAGCCTTGGCTTAAACGTGATTCCAGGGTCTGCAGCCAGCTTGCCGCTTCAACGCGCTGCGCCAGTGCAAACGCTTGTGCCCCCCCTGATGCAGCGCCAGATTCATGCGGGTAACGATGGGGGTATTTGTAGCGGTCGAGTGCATGTTTGAACTGGCCGTCGTTGCCTGCAATCAGCATCGCCATTTCGTCGATTGAGCCGTTGGCCAGCCAACCGTCCGGGTCGTTCTGCACCAGCGCCCAGCGCATGATGTCCAAGCTTTCGTCGATGACCTGGCCGCTTGGCAGAACAAGTACGGGTACTGTCCCTTTGGGGGACGCGGCCAGCATCTCGGCTGGTTTGCTTTTTAAAGCGACCTCGCGCAGCTCGTAATGCAAGCCGCTGATGTGCAGCGCCAGCCGGGCTCGCATGGCATACGGGCAACGCCTGAAGCTGTAAACAACGGGCAGGGCCGTGGTCACTGCTTTTGCGGTGTGCTTTGGGCAGTACCGCGTGCTGCATCCTGTTTCTTGCCAATATGGCTCTGCTTGCGCGCCTCAGCCAAATCAACCTGCTTTTGCCGTTGCCTGTAACCCGCCTTTTGCACGTCTGTTGTTGTGCCGTGGCAGCCGGGGCAGCTCACGCCGCGCTCGTACAGGGGCGATGCTTTGGCGGCCTCGGTCAATGGGTCGCGGCATGACCGGCACAGCTCCAAGTCACCTTCAACCAGCCCGTGGCCGACGGACACACGCTCGTCAAATACAAAGCACTGGCCTTGCCAGTGGCTGTGGGCTTCAGGCACGGTCTCCAGGTACTTCAAAATGCCGCCTTCCAGGTGGTACACCTCGTCAAAGCCTTTGGACCTTAAAAACGCGGTGGATTTTTCACAGCGAATGCCGCCTGTGCAAAACATGGCGACTTTGGGTTTGACGCCATCGACTTCGGCCAGCTTGCCGCCGCTTTGCATTTCACGCTCCACCCAGCCGGGCAGTTCTGAAAAGCTGGCAGTGGCCGGGTTCACCGCGCCTGCAAAAGTGCCGATCGACACTTCGTAGTCGTTGCGCGTGTCGACCAGCACCACGCCAGGTTGACCTATCAATTCATTCCAGTCATCAGGCTTGATGTACTGTCCTGCCATTAAAGCCGGGTGAACATCAGGCACACCTAGCGTGACGATTTCTTTTTTCAGCCGCACCTTCATGCGGTAAAACGGCATGGCGCTGGCCCATGACTCTTTGTGTTCCAGCTCGGCTAACCGTGCATCACTGCGCAGATACGCCAGCACCGCATACACATCGTCCGGCAGCCCGGCTATCGTGCCGTTGATGCCTTCGGCTGCCAGCAGCAGCGTTCCTTTGATGCCATGCGCCTCGCACATGGCCAGCAGCGGCTCTTGCAGCTCGGCAAAGTCGGGCAGTTCAACGAACTTGTAGAGGGCGGCTGTCAGGAAGGGCATGCAGGTCCGGAGTGGGAAAATTGTTTGCTATTTAATTTATAGCTGCTAGCGCATGTATCTATTGGGCTAAAGGCTAAAAAGGCGCCTATTTTATCGGTTTTACAGACTTTGACGTGATGCCTGAACCTTCATCTTTCCATGACGTCCTTCAAAACGTCCCGCATCAATGTTCGTACTTTGCCCAAAAGCGGCGGTTCTGTACGTGATGCAATCGTGACCAGGCCAAACCGGGCTTTGGCGTTCAATGGCGGCGACACTGGCAGTTCTATCAAATCAGGCGCGGCGGCTCGAATCGTCAAGACCACGGTATCGCTCATGCGGGCCACATCCAGCAGGCTCGAGATTTCTTCAGATCTCAAATTGATCAACTCATCAGGGTGTGCCTGCGGACCGTATCGTTCCATCAAAATCCGCGCAATTTCATCGCTCAAAGGGGTAGATGCCACCGGGTATTGCCGAAGCGTGGCAAATGGCACGCGGATTTCTTTAGCCAGCGGGTGGTCGGGGCGGCACATGAAGCTGCCTTGCATTTCTTGCAGTGCCTCAATTTTCAAATCTACCGATGGCGGCAGGGAGCGAACGTCCAGAATCAGCGCGTCCAGCAGGCGCGCGCGCAGGGCTTGCACCAGCAGCGTTGTACTGCCGCGAGAAATATCCAGGTGTGCCCTCGGGTGCTCGGTTGCCATCAGCAAGAGCAGCGGCGTCATCAGCATTACGCCTGGGCCAGAACCCATGCCAATTCGCAATTGGCCGATTTCACCTTTCTGCAGCTGCATGCTGGTTTGGCGCAGCTCATTGGCCTCATCCAACAGGATGCGCGCCTGATGCGCGATGTGCGCGCCAAATACGGTGAGCTCGTTTTTGCGGCCAATCCGGTCAAACAGCGGTTGACCCAATTCGTCCTCGAGTGCTTTGATGCTGCGGCTCAGCGCCGGCTGCGTCAGATGCAGTTTGATAGCCGACTGGCTGAACGAGCCGTTGCTGGCTAGTTCGATCAAATGCTTGAGCTGAACCAGGGTCATGATAATTCGATCGTCTTATCTATTCATTAAAGTCATACAACTTGGCACAAGAATGCATTAGACATTATAGAAACGGCTGTCTACGATGCGATGACTCCAACAACTTCAAGGCCGAGACATGTCAAAACAACTCAACAAATTGGCTTCTTTTGTCGGGGCTATGGCCCTGGCCAGTGCTGTCTGCGCGCAAACTTACCCCAGCAAACCCGTCACCCTGATGGTGCCGTACCCTGCCGGCGGTTTGTCTGACGTGATTGCGCGTACCGTCAATACGCCTTTGGGAAAAGCATTGGGACAACCCGTCATCATTGAAAACCTGGGCGGTGCCAGTGGCGGTATCGCTGCACAAAAAGTGCTTGCTGCGCCGTCTGATGGCTATATGCTGTTTCAGGGCTCACCCAATGAGTTGATTCTGGCACCATTGGCTTTGTCCTCTGTGAAGTACAAGCCTGAAGATTTTCGTCAAATTCACCGCATCGCCTTGGCGCCGATGGCCATCATTGCGCGGGCAGACATTCCAGTTGACAACGCGGATGAGTTGGTTGCCTACGCCATCAAAGTTGCCAAAGAAGGCAAACCCATGACCTATGCAAGTGTCGGGGTAGGATCGCTCTACCACTTATTGGGTGAGCAAATGAGCAAAATGGTCGGTGCACCCATGTTGCACGTGCCATACAAAGGCTTTGCTGATGCGGTGAAAGATTTGTTGGGAAATCAGGTCGATATTTTCATCACACCGTATGGCGCGCCACAAGTGGCATTGGCCAAAGATAAAAAAATTAAATTCATTGCATCGACTTCCCCCGGCGCGCATCCCCTTCAACCTCAATTGAGCCGCACCAGCGATAGCAAAGGCGCGTTGAAGAACTTCAACTCTGAAATTGGTACAGGCTACTTCGTTAAACGCGACACACCAGAACCAATTGTGCAATCCATGCACAAAGCGCTGCAAGCGGTGCTGGGCGATGCGGAGTATTTAACTCGTATGGGTGCACTGGGGCAATTGGCATCACCTTTGCAAACACTTGAAGTTGCCAACAAAGCGTTTGTTGACGAAACCGCGACATACCGAGCGATTGGCAAGACGATCAACTTGCAGCCTCAATAACATGAGCTACATGGGTGACATGCTCACCGAACGGATTGGTGAGTTTATTCAGCTGCGGCGTGACATCCATCGCCACCCCGAGCTGGCGTTTGAAGAGCACCGCACGTCTGACCTGGTCGCCGCCAAGCTGGCCGGCTGGGGCTATACCGTGCATCGCGGTTTGGGTGGTACAGGCGTGGTGGGGGTCTTGAAGCGAGGGCACAGTAGCCGCGCGCTTGGCCTTCGCGCAGACATGGACGCGCTGCCGATACAAGAAGCGACGGGCCTGGACTGGGCCAGCAGCAAGCCCGGGCTGATGCATGCTTGCGGCCATGATGGCCACACCGCCATGTTGCTGGCTGCTGCTAAAACCATCGCACACGACATAACGTTTGACGGCACGTTAAACCTGATTTTTCAGCCTGCTGAAGAAGGCGGTGGCGGCGCAGTGCGCATGATGGACGACGGTTTGTTTGACCAGCACCCGTGCGACGCAGTGTTTGCCATGCACAACATGCCGGGCACGCCTGCAGGCCATTTTGTGTTTCGCGACGGTGCAGCCATGGCGTCGAGTGACTACATCACGATTCGCATTCACGGCACAGGTGGCCACGGTGCCATGCCGCACCGTGCGGCTGACCCGCTGGTGGCAGCCGCCTCCATCGTGATGGCGCTGCAAACCATCGTTTCGCGCAATGTGGACCCGCTTCACACCGCCGTTGTGACAGTGGGCGCACTGCATGCGGGTAACGCCAACAACGTGATACCGGCAATGGCCACGATGGAGCTCAGCGTTCGTGCGCTAGACCCCGCCGTGCGGCTGCTCCTGGAACAACGCATCAAGGCACTGGTCAATGCGCAAGCGGAGAGCTTTGACGTACGGGCAGACCTCGATTGGCGAAAGGGCTATTGCGTGCTGGTGAACTCGGCGCGTGAAACCGACTTTGCCAGGCAAGTCGCGGTCAAGCTGGTCGGGCCAGAGCGTGTGACCCTGCACGGTCCTCAACTTACCGGCAGTGAAGACTTTGCCTTCATGCTTGAAAAAATACCAGGCAGTTATTTGTTGATTGGCAATGGTGACGGGGAGGGCGAAGGCAACTCGGCAGGAGCATGCATGGTGCACAACCCCGGCTACGACTTTAATGATGACAACATTGCTACCGGTGCTGCATATTGGGCAGCGCTTGTGCAGGAGTTCTTTGCAACTTAAAATTTCAGTTCGAACTCGACTTTCAGTCGACACGTGATCGGGAGAGACTGCCAGAGCTGTTGACTTGTCAACAGCACGTGGGCAGCGCCGAAGGAGCAACCGCCCCGGAAACTCTCAGGCAAAAGGACCGATCACCTGCAATTACTCTGAAGAGCTGCTGGCATATTTCGTCTGCCAGCGCACCGAAGGAGCAAGCGATGCGCTACCCAAGCCTGTCGTGAATCTCTCAGGTCCAGAACAGAGGGGGCGCCCTATCCATGTTGGGTCATGCGACTTGTGTGGAAGGGCCACAACCCCCCGACGTTTTGAAAGCTCTTTTGTCATGAATCATATGAAAACCATTGCCGTTATTGGAGGCGGCATCACCGGCGTCACCACGGCCTACGCCCTCGCCAAACGCGGCTTTACCGTCACCTTGTTCGAGCGCCATCGGTACGCGGCGATGGAAACATCGTTTGCCAACGGCGGCCAGCTCTCGGCATCAAACGCCGAGGTGTGGACGCACTGGTCCACCATCCTCAAAGGGTTGAAGTGGATGCTGAACCGCAACGCGCCGCTGCTGGTCAACCCGGCGCCCACCTGGCACAAGCTGTCGTGGTTTGCTGAATTTATGGCCGCCATGCCGCATTACGAGCGCAACACCATAGCGACCGCGCGCATGGCTGTGGCCGCGCGTCAGCACTTGTTTGCCTGGGCGCAAGAAGAGGGCATTGACTTTGACCTTAAAAAGCAAGGCATCCTGCACATTTACCGTGACAAAAAAGGCTTCGACCACGCAGGCCGTGTGTCGCAGATGCTGGCCCAAGGCGGATTGCCCAGGCGTGCCGTGACGCCGCAAGAAATGAAAGCCATTGAGCCCGCATTGGCGGGCAACTACTACGGCGGCTACTTTACCGAGAGTGATTCGACCGGCGACATTCACAAGTTCACCCACGGTCTGGCGCTGGCTGCTGAGCGCTTGGGGGTGCGTACCTTGTATGGCCAGGATGTGAAGTCTGTGCAGAGCGACGGACAAAAAGCAATCGTCGTGACTGCTCCACAAAAAGACGCGCCTGGTGGCGTTCAGTCCTTCGACGGCATCGTTGTTTGTGCCGGTGTGGCGAGTCGTGAGTTTGCCGCACAACTGGGCGATCGCGTGAACATTTACCCCGTCAAGGGGTACTCGATCACGGTCAACCTGAACGACGAGCAAAGTCGTGCTGGTGCGCCCAACGTGAGCTTGCTGGACGACGAAACCAAGCTGGTGACCAGTCGTTTAGGTGCTAACCGCTTTCGCGTGGCGGGCACGGCCGAGTTCAACGGCGTGGACTACGACATTCGCGCTGACCGCATTGCGCCGCTGATCAACTGGGTGGCGCAGTGCTTCCCGAACATCGACACACGCTCTGTGGTGCCGTGGGCGGGCTTGCGACCCATGATGCCCAACATGATGCCGCGCGTTGGCCGGGGCCGTGCCGCCAATGTGTTTTACAACACAGGGCATGGGCACCTGGGCTGGACGCTGTCGGCCATCACGGCAGACATGGTGGGCGACATCGTAGGGAGTGCCTCTGAACGAATGAGCCCAGCGAGAGGCTTGCAGCTGGCTTGACGGCAAAATAGCCCCTATGAACCATCCACCTGCTGCCCGCCGCTTAAAAATTGCCGTCATGGGCGCGGGCGCGGTGGGCTGCTACTACGGCGGCATGCTGGCCCGGGCGGGGCACGATGTGGTGCTGATTGCCCGGCCGCAGCATGTGGCAGCGATTGAGCGCGATGGCTTGCGGCTGCAAACCCAGACTTTCGACGAGCAGGTGCAGCTAAAAGCCAGCCTTGAGCCCAGTGCCGTGCAGGGTGCAGACGTGGTGCTGTTCAGCGTCAAGTCGAGCGACACCGAGGCCGCCGGGCGACTGATACAGCCTTTTTTGCGCGTCGATGCACTGGTCATGTGCCTGCAAAACGGCGTTGACAACGCTGACCGCCTGCGTGCGGTGCTGCCTGGGCAGCCAGTGGCTGCGGCGGTGGTGTATGTGGCCACTGAAATGGCCGGGCCAGGCCATGTCAAACACAACGGGCGCGGTGATTTGGTGGTGGACCCATCTGCGTCAGGCGCGGCGGCACAGGCGCTGATAGCGGCTGGTGTGCCAACGGAGGTATCAAGCTACGTGCGTGGTGCGCTGTGGGCCAAGCTGATACTCAACTGTGCCTACAACGCGGTGTCGGCCATCACCCAATTGCCTTATGGCAAAACCGTGCAAGGCGTGGGCGTGCAAGACCTGATGCAAGACGTGGTGGCCGAATGCCTGGCTGTGGCACAGGCTGATGGCGTGCAGGTCGCGGGAGATGTGCATGCGGCGGTGGCCAAGCTGGCGGGCAGCATGCCGAATCAATCGTCATCCACCGCGCAAGACCTGGCACGCGGCAAGCCCACAGAGATTGACTATCTGAACGGGCTGATCGTGCAGCGCGGCCATGCGCTGGGCGTTGCCACACCGGCCAACCGGGTGCTGTGGGCGCTGGTCAAGCTGCTGGAAGGCAAAAACACCTGAAAATGTGCTTTTTAGGGCATTGAAGCCGGCGTCAGACCAATGGATACAAGCGCAAGCAACTACTTTATTGATAGCAAACCTGAAATGACCTGCCAGTGCTGCGTGTCCACAGGCGTGATCGACAGGCGGTTGCCTTTTTTCAGAATGGTCAGGTCTGCCAGCGCCGGATGGGCACGCAGCTCAGGCAGCGTCAGGTTACGGGTCTTTTGAACGACCTGCACATCTACCAGCAGCCAGCGCGGCTGGTCGGGTTTTGAGGCGGGGTCAAAGTAATGTGACTCCGGGTCAAACTGCGTCGGGTCTGGGTAGGGCGTGGACGCCACACGCGCGATGCCCACAATGCCTGGCTCAGCGCAGCTGGAGTGATAAAACAGAACGCCGTCTCCGACCTGCATGGCGTCCCGGATGAAGTTGCGTGCCTGGTAGTTGCGCACACCCACCCAGGGCACGGTGGCATGGCGGGTCGCCAGCGCGTCGTCAATCGAACATTCGGCGGGTTCGGACTTCATCAGCCAGTAGCCAGGGGCCTGCGTGTGTAACGATGTCATGGCATCAAAACCGTTACAGACCGCCGGTGTCCTGCGCGCCCACACCCAGCAGCCTGTGCAGCCGCGTACTGCTGGTGGTGTATTCAAGCTGTGGGTTTTTACCGGGGTACACGATGTCTGCCGCACCAAAGGCGGCGAGTGCACACTCGTGAAAACCGCTCAAAATCAGTTTCTTCTTGCCGGGGTAGGTGTTGATGTCGCCCACCGCAAAGATGCCGGGTACGCTGGTGGCGAACTTTTCGGTGTCTACTGCAAGTTGTTTGCGGTCCATCGCCAGGCCCCAGTCAGCTAGGGGTCCCAGCTTGGGTGACAGGCCCAGGTACACGAGGACTTTGTCTGCGGGTACTGCTTGGGTTTGACCGTCAACGTCTGTGACTTGTGCGGCACAGAGCCGGCCTTGCAGCTCATCAAAACCCGTGACTTGCCCCACCATCAGTTGCAGGGCTTTGGCGTCGCGCAGTGCGTGGACTCTGGCGATCAGCTCTGGTGCGGCCTGATACACGTCACGTCGGTGCAGCAGGGTGACGCTTTTGCTTATCCCTGCCGCAGCTAACGCAACGGCGCTTTCAAGCGCGGCGTCATCACCACCCACGACCAGCACCTGGCTGTCTGCAATACCCTCGGGCGGCTGGGCGTGATAAAAAACTTGCGAGTTCTCAAACTTCTCCAAACCAGCAACCTTCAGCAGCTTGGGCCGAAAAGCGCCAACACCCGCTGCAATGATGATGACTTTGACCTTGAACTGTTGGCCCCTGGAGGTTTCAACCTGAAAGCGGCCATCTGGCAAGCTTTCAATCTGGCTGACCACCTGGCCTAAATGAAACGGTGCGTTGAAGGGCTTGATTTGCTCAAGCAAACTGGCGGTCAGCTCACGCCCAGTGGTACGGGGCGTGCCCGGAATGTCGTAAATGGGTTTGTCGGGGTACAGCTCAATGCATTGGCCACCCGGGTAGGGCAACGCGTCGATGACGTGACAGTTGATCTCTAGCAGACCCAGCTGGAAGACCTGGAAAAGACCGACTGGGCCAGCGCCAACTATCAACGCATCAGTAGAAATCATTGGCACACCCCTGCCGGATGCTCACTGCGTGTAGCACCACCTCCCCTTGCAGGGGACGACACCTGCGGCCTGGCAAAGCCAGTTCCGCGATGTCCGCTTGGTGGGTACATGTCTATCGGACTAGTTCCGACAATTTGTTCGTCTTGTCTTTCCAGTCATCCGCATCGGCCAGCGGCGCTTTGCGTTTGGTGATGCTCTTCCAGCCTGCCGCGCGGCTCAGTTCCACGTTTAACTTGATGAAGTGCATCTGGTCGGCTGGCACGTCTTCTTCGGCATAAATGGCGTTGACCGGGCATTCAGGAATGCAGACGGCGCAGTCAATGCATTCGTCCGGGTCAATCACCAGCATGTTGGGGCCTTCACGGAAGCAATCGACCGGACAAACGTCCACACAGTCGGTGTATTTGCAGCGGATGCAGGAGTCTGAAACGATGTGGGTCATGGGGCACTTCTATAAATTCATTTTTCGGGCGAATTGCGGCGTTGGGCGGTGCTCGCAATCCTCATGCACACAAGTGCATTCCGGTATGCTGTGCTCCGTCTGCCTAGCACTTCATCCCGAAAATCTGAATTTCTGGAAGTGCCCACAAGGCGGTCAACTGAGCCGCAGCGATCCATATTTTAGAGGATTACAAGACCAGAGCCGCCCCCGAGGTTTTGTGGCTGGCCGTGTCTACCAGGATCAGCGAGCCCAAGACTCTAGACTGCTTGTACGGCAGGGCGGCAATGGGTTCCAGCAGCGCCAGTTCAACCACGCCAATCGCGTTCGCATCGAGCTGGGTGGCGTCATGGCTTTCGAGTGTGTTGATGTTGATGTGGCTGACGATGCGCTTGATTTTGGCCTTGACCCAGCGGTGACCGTGCAGCGCCCAGTACATGCGGCCGGGCACCAGCGGTTCTTCGTCCATCCAGGCGACGGTAGCTAGGATGTCCTTTTTGCCGGGGTTTGCTGGCTCGGAAGCCAGCAGCCAATCGCCTCTTGATACGTCAACTTCTTTGTCCAGAATAATGCCAGCGCTATGGTTGGCCGCCACGTTTTTAGGTTGGCGTGCGTGGCTCAACACCTGGGCGATGGTGGCGGTTTTACCGCTGGGCATGACGGTGATTTGCTGGCCGGGTATGGCTTGTCCGCTGGCGATGCGGCCCCAGAAAATGCGGCGACCTTGCGATGTGTCAGAGCTGGACGAGAACTTCTCGACCCATTGCACGGGGAATGCAAACGGCTGATGTGTATCTGCCGGTGTGCTGCTGAGCTGCTCCAGTATTTGCAGCAAGCCAGGCCCGTTGTAATTGCACCAGCCCGGGTTTTGGTCAACCACGTTGTAGCCGATCAGTGCTGACACAGGCACGATGGCCTTGACAGGAATATCGGCGTGGCTGGTAAATTCTGTGAGAGCAGCGCTGATGTTGGCAAATGCCAGCGCCGGGTCAGCCACCGCATCCAGCTTGTTGACCGCAAAAACAATCGCAGGCACACGCAGCAGATTGACGAGCAGCGAATGGCGGCGGGTTTGCGGCAACAGTTCAGGCAAGGCGGCTTGCCAGTCGAGCTTGGTGGCATCGACTAGCACCACAGCTGCGTCAGAACTCGATGCAGCCGTGACCATGTTGCGGGTGTACTGCTCGTGGCCGGGCGCGTCAGCAATAATGAATTTGCGCGCAGCGGTGTTGAAGTAGCGATACGCCACGTCAATCGTGATGCCTTGCTCGCGCTCGGCCTGCAGGCCGTCGGTCAGCAGCGCAAGGTCTGTTTGGCCGCCGCGCTGCACGCCAGCCAGCTGGTCTTGGAGCACGGTTTTGCTGTCGACCAGCAGGCGGCCAATCAGTGTGCTTTTGCCGTCGTCCACGCTGCCGCAGGTCACGAAGCGCAGGGCTGCCCGGGTGTCTTGCTCGTCAGCGATTTGATTGATCACAGCGCTCATTAAAAGTAGCCCTCTTTCTTGCGTTTTTCCATTGACGCATCGGACGTTTTGTCGTCCATGCGGGTTGCACCGCGCTCGCTCACGTCGGCGGCTAAAGTCTCCAGCACCACATCAGCGGCGTTCATCGCCGGGCTGTCCACCGGGCAGGTGCAAGTGATGTCGCCCACGGTGCGAAAGCGCACCGTTTTTTCAACGGCGACTTCACCATCTTTAAGCGGTGTCAGTTCAGTCACCGGTACCAACAGCCCCTTGCGCTCAACCACTTTGCGCTGGTGCGCGTAGTACAGCGACGGCAGCTCGATGTTTTCACGGTCAATGTATTGCCAGACGTCGAGCTCGGTCCAGTTGCTGATCGGGAACACGCGAAAGTGCTCGCCCGGCTGAATGCGGGTGTTGAACAGCGTCCACAGTTCAGGGCGCTGTGCCTTGGGTTGCCACTGGCCAAAGGCATCGCGGTGCGAAAAAATACGCTCTTTGGCACGCGCTTTCTCTTCATCACGGCGTGCGCCACCGATGAGTGCGTCAAAGCGAAACTCGTCAATCGCCTCCAGAAGCGTGACCGACTGGTGCACGTTGCGTGACTCGCCGGGGTGCGCCAGCCGCACGGTGCCGCGCGCCATCGAATCTTCAACACTGCGCACAATCAGGTTGGCACCGAGCTGCTTGGCGCGGTAGTCGCGGAAGTCGGTCACTTCATGGAAGTTGTGGCCTGTGTCAATCATCAAAAGCGGGTAGGGAATGTGCCCACCGCGCTCTGAATCAACAAAGGCTTTTTCGGCACATTTGAGCAGCACCAATGAGTCTTTGCCACCTGAAAACAGCAGCGTGGGGCGCTCAAAACTGGCGGCAACTTCACGCAGGATGAAGATCGCTTCTTCTTCAAGCGCATCAAGGTGGGCGTTGCTAAGTTGTGTCGCTTTTACGGTGGGCTCAAGCGTGTGGTCTGCTCTGGCGTTCATATAGTGCTTTTTATAGATGTGCAGAAAATCAATGGGCGACGTGCAGGCCGCATTCGCGGTTGTCCTCACCCTTGGTGGGGTCCACGTAGTCGAAGTTGTTGGGCAGGCCGTGCGTCTCGCAGTACTGGTAGAGGTCTTTTGACGACCAGTGCAGCAGGGGCGCGACTTTGATCAGGCTATCAGGGTTGACACTGACCGGGTCCATCTGGGCACGCACCGCAGTGTCGGTGGCGCGCAGGGCGGTAAACCAGACCTTGGGCGCTGTCTCGCGCAAGGCGCGGGTGAAGGGCTCGAGTTTGACTTCGGCAGTGAAGGCCGCATGACGCGGGTCATCGAGCGCCGGGGTGCTACCTTCAACAGCCTCACGGTGCGCACGCGAGCGGCGCGGCAGGTAAATGTGCAGGTCAAGCCTCAAGAGTTTTGTCACTTCGTCGGCGAAGCGGTAAGTGGCTTCGGTGTTGTAGCCGTTGTCCATCCAGACCACCGGAATTTTGGGATTGGCGCGCGTCACCATGTGCAGGATGACGGCTTCAAAGGGGCGGAAGTTGGTGGTAATGATGGCTGGCAGCCTCAAACCGACCGCCCAGTCCACCAGGCCTTGCGCATTGCGGCCCAACTCTGCGTTGACATGTGTGAGGTCCATACCGGGTTCAACGATGGCCGTCATATCAAGCCTCTACAAAATGCGGGCTGACATGCACAGCGTCGCCCTGATACGCACCCACGTCAAAGCCGGGGTACGACGCCAGCACACGCTCTGCTACATTCAGCGGCTGGTCATCGCGCAGCACGGCGGTGGTGAAGCCGCTGCGCTGCATTTGTGCCAGCTGGTCAATCAGCACGTCGCCTGTAGCCACAATCTCGCCTTGGTAGCCCAGACGGCGGCTCAGCAAAAACGCCTGGCTGAAAGCACGGCCATCGGTGAATTTGGGGAAATGCAGCTCAATGCTTTCGACACCCGCCAATGAAACATCGCGTGGATCGTCAGTATTGGCGATCTTGATGCTTTTGGAAGCATCATTTTGGCCTGTTATGCCCTGAATACGTGCGCTAGCAGCTATCAATTTCATAGTCATCACACTGTCTCTTCGTGTTGTGCCGGGTGGCGAACCGCATTGGCTGCCAGCTTGAAAGGCTCAGAACCGAGTCGGCGCAGGGCGGCAATAAAAGTTTCGGATTGGTTCGCCAACCGCTGTTCACGATACACCTCCAGGACGGCTTCAATCACGTCAGGCACTTCAGCCGCGGAAAACGACGGGCCGACCACTTTGCCCAGCGCAGGCGTGCCAGACAGCTTGGAGCCGTCAGAGCCACCCAGCGTGATCTGGTACCACTCTTTGCCGTCTTTATCGACACCCAGAATGCCAATGTGGCCGCTGTGATGATGGCCGCATGAATTGATGCAGCCGCTGATGTGCAGGTCAATCTCGCCCAGATCGTGCAGCTCATCCAGGTCCTGGTAACGGCGTGTGATGGCCTCGGCCAGCGGCAGGCTGCGCGCATTGGCCAGGCTGCAAAAGTCGCCGCCGGGGCAGGCGATCATGTCGGTCAGCAGGCGAATGTTGGGGCGTGCAAAACCGGCTTTGCGCGCGGCCTTCCACAGCTCGGGCAGCTGGTCGCAGCGCACCCACGGCAGCACCAGGTTCTGGTCATGCGTCACGCGCACTTCACCGGCTGAGAATTGGTCAGCCAAGTCAGCGGCCAGGTCCAGCTGGTCAGCCGTGGCATCGCCAGGTGCCTGTCCCAGGCGCTTGAACGACAGGGTAACGATGCGCAAGTCCGGGTTTTTGTGCGGTGCCACGTTTTGCTGCAGCCAGCGGCCAAACTCCACGTCGTCTTCAGCGGCGGCGCGCAAGATGTTGGCGATTTTTGCCTCGGCATCGCTGCGGTTACAGATCAAGTCAGGTGCAACGAAGGAGGCGGACACACGGTCCAGCTCGGCTTGCGTGATGGTGTGCGGCGCGCCGTCGATTTCAACAATATCCTTGTACTCGGCCTCAACCTGGTCAAAGAAGGACTGGCCTTCAGCCTTGACCAAAATCTTGATGCGCGCCTTGTAGATGTTGTCGCGGCGGCCAAAGCGGTTGTACGCGCGAACGATTGCTTCCAGGTAGTTGAGAATCTGGTCCCATGGCAAAAACTCTCGAATCACGCTCGCCACAATCGGCGTGCGACCCATGCCGCCGCCGACCAGCACCTTGAAGCCCAGCAAACCATCGGCACTTTTGACCATGTGCAGGCCCACGTCATGCCAGGCCGTGGCGGCGCGGTCTTCGAGTGCGCCGGTGATGGCAATCTTGAACTTGCGCGGCAAAAACGCGAACTCGGGGTGCAGCGTGCTCCATTGGCGCATGATTTCCGCAAACGGGCGTGGGTCAGCCAGCTCATCGGCTGCAATGCCGGCACGCTCATCGCTGGTGATGTTGCGAATGCAGTTGCCGCTGGTTTGAATACCGTGCATGTTGACGCTGGCCAGCAGGTCCATCACGTCGGCGGATTTGTCCAGCGGAATCCAGTTGTACTGCACGTTTTGGCGCGTGGTGAAGTGGGCATAGCCTTTGGTCAGGTTGGTTTTGACCGACTTGCCCCCCGCTAACGGGATATCACCCAGCTTGTCTTGCGCAGCCTGCGCGTCATTGAACAGCGCTGCGTTCGGCTGGTCATAGTCACGCGCAATTTTGGCCAGCACACGCAGTTGCGCGGTGTTCAGTTCACCATAAGGCACGGCCACCCGCAGCATGGGGGCGTAGCGCTGCACATACCAGCCGTTTTGCAGGCGCAGCGGGCGAAATTCTTCCTCAGGCAATTGTCCGGCTTGCCAGCGGGTGAGCTGGTCGCGGTACTGGGTGGCGCGCGCTTTGACGAACTGACGGTCGAAATCGGTGTATTGGTACATAAATTAAATGGCTATCAATTTGAGTCCGGCGTAGGCCAGCAGAACAGACAACAGGGAGCGAATCACCCGGTCGGGGGTTCTTTTCATCAGCAGAGTACCGAGCCAGATGCCCGGAATCGACCCTGCCAGTAGTTTAGCAAGCAGCATCCAGTCAACAGAGCCCATCCATGCATGGCCCATGCCAGCCACCAGGGTTAGCGGTACCGCATGGGCAATGTCGGCCGCCACAATGCGCGGCAGGGGCAGCGCGGGGTAAAGCAGCATCAGCACAATGACGCCAATGGCACCTGCGCCCACGGACGTGATGGTCACCAGCGTGCCAATGACCGCGCCAAACAGCACCGGCAGCGCCCAGTGACGGGCTTTGGTGGCGGCGGCCAGTTGCTCCGGCGCAATATGCCGTGGAGCGCCCTTGCCGCGAATCGCTTTGTACAAAGTTGCCGCAGCCGTGAGCAGCAGGGCGACACCCAGTGTGGTCGTCATGACGCTTTGGGTCGCCGGGTTGGCTGGGCCCAGGGTTTTAAGCACTTGCAGCGTGACCAACGTAGCGGGCACACTGCCCAGCGCCACCTGACCGACCACCCGCCAGTCGATCAGGCGGTGCCGCGCCAGGCTGACGGTGCCGCCCATTTTGGTGAAAGCAGCAAACAGCAAGTCGGTGCCAATGGCCAGGTGCGGCTTGATGCCGAACGCAAAAATCAGCAGTGGCGTCATCAAGGAGCCGCCGCCCACGCCTGTCAGGCCCACGACCAGGCCAACGGCAAAACCGGCAAATATGAAGGCGAATTGGGGGATAAATTCATGCATAGCCGTGCAATGTAGATGTTTTGCTTATAAAAACAAACGACTGTTTCGTTCTTCTCTTATTCGCATAAGCTTATTCATCACTGTTCATGCGGGTTTGGCAGGGTTTGACCGCCGCATCGCCAAATCTGTATTTAATGTGTGTACGTTGCATCGCTGTGCGCGCAGTGTGACGCTGGTACAGTGCCACCTTTTGGCGCGTGGCAACCGATTGGCCGCCTGATGCGTTGAACCTGTTACTTTTGGAGAAAACCGTGAAATTGACAAAACGTACGCTGTTGCTGGTCGCCCTGTCGGCCTGCGCCGCACTGGCCCACAGCGCAGACAAAGCGCCCATCAAGATTGGCGAGATCAACAGCTATTCAACCATTCCGCAGTTCACGCTGCCCTACCGCAACGGCTGGCAACTGGCCGTTGAAGAGATCAACACGGCGGGCGGTTTGCTGGGCCGCAAGGTCGAGGTGATTGCCCGTGACGACGCAGGCAAGCCTGAAGAAGCGCTGCGCCATGCGATTGAGCTGACATCGAAAGAAAAAGTCGATGTGCTGGCGGGCGGGTTTTTGTCAAACATTGGCCTGGCGCTGGCAGACCATGCACAAAAAAACAAGCGTGTCTTTATTGCCAGCGAGCCGCTGGCTGATGCCATCGTGTGGGACAAAGGCAACCGATACACCTTCCGCCTGCGCCCCAGCACCTATATGCAGGCCGCCATGCTGGTTGAAGAAGCCGCCAAGATGCCTGCCAAGCGCTGGGCCACGATTGCACCCAACTACGAGTACGGCCAAAGCGCTGTGGCCAGCTTTAAAGAGCTGCTGAAGGCCAAACGGCCTGACGTGGAGTTTGTCAGCGAACAGTGGCCCGCGCTGGGCAAGCTCGACGCCGGCACCACCCTGCAGGCGACCATGCAAAGCCGACCCGACGCGATTTTCAATGTGACCTTCGGCGCAGACTTGGCCAAGCTGGTGCGCGAAGGCAACCAGCGCAGCATCTTTCCGAAAACACCTGTGGTGTCGCTGCTGTCAGGCGAGCCTGAATACCTGGACGTGCTGAAAGACGAAACCCCCAAGGGCTGGATCGTGACTGGCTACCCGTGGGACCAGATCGATTCACGCGAGCACGCCAGCTTTGCTGCCAACTACTACCGCCGTTTTAACGAGTACCCGAAGGTCGGCTCGGTGGTCGGTTACGCCACCATGCAGGCGATTTTTGCGGCCATCAAAAAAGCCAACTCAACCGACAACGAAAAGCTCGTCGCGGCCCTGCGTGGCCTGAAGTTCTCTACCCCGTTTGGCCCGGCAGAGTTTCGTGCGATTGACCAGCAGTCCACCATGGGCGCTTATGTCGGCAAGCTGGACGTGCGCGGCAACAAGGGCACGATGGTGCAGTGGCGCTACGCTGACGGCAAGGCGTATTTGCCAAGCGATGCGTACGTGAAAGCGCGCCGGCCTGCCGAGGCGATGAAATAAGGCAAAAGCCTCGTTAAAAGTTAAAAAAGGGCCTGAAAAGGCCCTTTTTTGGGTTAAATGAGGCTCAAAGCCAATAGATACGTGCGCAAGCAGCTCCTGATTTCATAGCGCACGTTTGACGGGCTGCATAGCCTGCGCCAGCCGCCTTTCGACTGGAAGCGGCTCCCCATGCAACTGAGCCGCCAGCAGTTCGGCGCACAGCGCGGCAAAGCTCAGACCGCGCGACCCCATGCCCGTACACAGCCACAAACCCGCCGCATCAAGCGGCATGACCAGCGGAAGCCGATTGGGGGTAGCGCAGCGTATGCCTGCCCAGCCTTGCGCGTGTTCAGCTCTGAACTGACCGGCCAGGGCATCGGCGGCTTGCGGTAGCAGGGTTTGCAGGCGGCTCAGGTTGTCGGCGTGGTCGGGCTGTTTGATGGTGGGTTGCACCGCATCACGCTCGTAACTCGCTCCCATCAGCCATAACAGGCCTTCGGGCGTGCTGATGTTGGGTATCAGCCCGCCGTTGCCGTTGACGGGGAAGGGCGGTAGCGGGTCTGAATCGCCTTGCAAACCCATCGTGACCTGTCCGCGAATGGCCTGCAAATCAGGCGCTGATTTCGATAGGGAGGCGCCCGCCGCTGCGGCCATGGCCTGGCTGGCGTAGCCGGCACTGAACACCACCAGGTCGGCTTGGGCCAGCAGCTCACCAGCAGCATCCAGCACCTGCCAGCCGCCTTGGGCTTGCTTCAATTGCGCCACATTCGCGCCGCCACGCCACTCAACGCCTGGCGTGTCTAGCCAGGCCCCGACCAGCGCGGCCGGTTTGACCCAACCCGCTTGCGCGTGCCACAGGGCAGGGCTGCCTGACGGCAAGCCCGCAGCGGCCAGTGTTTTGGCCGAGGCCTGGTAACACCAGTCGCTAGCCTGCGGCTGATCAAGCGCCCAGGCTGATGGCAGATTCAGCGAGCCGTCCAGGTCGCGCTGCAAAACACCTGTGTGGCCCCAGTCAGTGCCGTGCCTCAACACAGCACGCGCCTGCTGCAAGGTGATGCGCACGCCGCAGCGCGACAGGCGCGACAGGGGGCTGTCGTCTGGCGACGTGTGCGGCACCAGCAGCCCCGCGGGCAGGCTGGACGCACCGCTGGCGGGTTGACTGGCGGCATCGAGCACCGTTACGGTCCAGCCGCGCCGCGCCAGGCTACTGGCCACAGCGGCGCCCGCCAGGCCTGCGCCAACCACAACACAGGTGCCAGGTTTAAGCGCAACGTTTAATTTTTTCGACTGCCAGGCCGGGCTGTAAAACGCTTGCAGACCGTCTGGCTGCGTCACGTCAAACCCGCATTGTTTTAATGCCGCGTGCAGCGCGTCCTGCAGTGGCAGCTCGGTGGGCGACGCGGTCAAAACCGAGCCGCGCCTGCACAGGCGGGCCACTGCTTTGACGGTGTAGAGCGTGTCCAGGCGGGCCAGAGCTGCCGTGTTCAAAAACACCGAGTCCGCCTCAAACTGCTGCTGCTTGAGCAGCGTTTGCAAGTCGCCGATGCAAACGGTCAGCAGCACCTGACCACGTTCAAACACCAGCCTGTGAAAACCGGGCAGCAGCCCCCAGAGTTGCGCGTCCAGCTGTTCGGCCAGTGGCGTCAGGTCGGCGTCGCTGGTGGCGTTTTGGTAACTGTCGCTACAAAGCGCAACGTGGTGCAGCATGCGCGGGCGCTGCGGGTTGACCCGCCAGTCATGCCAGGCACGTAAAAAATGCTGGCTGTCGCTAGCGCCAACCTCCAGATGCGTCGTGGCGTGCAAGCCGCAGGTGCCGTGTCAGGCCGCTGGCGGCGTGTAGCCCTGCACCGCGTCTGCGCCGCTGCCAAAAAAGTGGTTTTCCATCTGCCTTGCCAAGTACTGGCGCGCGCGCTGGTCAGCCAGGTTCAGACGGTTTTCATTGACCAGCATGGTTTGCTGTTTCATCCAGTCAGCCCAGGCCTGTTTGCTGACTTCTTCCCACAGGCGCTTGCCCAGCGGGCCCGGGTAAGGCGGGAAGTCCAGGCCTTCGGCTTCAACGCCAAGCTTGATGCATTTGACTAAACGTGCCATGAGATTACTTTCGGGTGTGTGTTTTTCAGAAATTGACAGGACTTTAGCAATATTTTCTGGCCGTATGCCCACGGCCCGATTTACCCTCAAATGCAGGCCGGCACCGTTCGGCTGTAAAATCAGGCGTTGTTGGACGCTAAAAGAGCACGCTGCAAAGACTGATATCCCCGCACGCGGCCTTCTCGAACCGGTCATGGCCTGCAAGCATGCCCACCATCACCCAACCCAGGAAAGACATACAACATGGCAAGAGCTGACGCCAAAACCGCTGTACTCGCTGACGGTTTGCGCTACAAATCCAAAGTTTCGGGTTCCCCGTTTGCCGCCACCACCTCGTTTGGTGCGGCCACCATGTCCTGCTTCATGTGCGGCAAGCACCGCGCCCGCTCATTGATGGGCACGCGCAAGGTGCTGGGCAAGTCGCAGGCTGTGTGCGCACCCTCGTGCAAAGAGCTGGACGCCATTTTGGCTGCCCAGGCTGCTGGCGCCAAAACCTGACGTCAATTGAGCCCAGTTTGAAAAAAACCTACACGCTCAATATCGAAGGCAAAAACCGCGACCGCCTGCTGGACGCGAGCAAGCACGACATTCGCAAGTACGTCAAACGCGAACGCTCCAAAGCCTTGCCTGAAGGGGCTGACTTTTGGGACTTTGACTGCAAGGCCGGCATCAGCGACGCGTCAGCTGCGCCCGTACACGTTGCTGAAATCATGGCCGCAGTCGATGCGCTGGTCAAAGACGGTGCAGACCAGTTTTACGTCGAGATCACCAGCAAGCCCGGTCATCGGGCAGCGCGGCCTGCGGCTGCAGCAGACAGCGAAATCGAGCCTCAAGCGCTGTAAACGCCGCACCTCGCGTGCGGCATGGCCCGGTCAAAGCTGACCAAACTGACGATTCGGACAAGATTTTTGACAGGTTTTGACGTCAAAAAGCCAGAAGCCTGCTGATTTCTGCTGCAAATCGTTCAGATACACGTTTTTTAACGCCCACACGACGCGCTTAGCGGTAATAATCCACGAGTGCAATTAATTAATTGCACATGTTGGTGATCGGTCAGTTTCGCGCGCTACGGCGGTACTTCTAGTTTGTTGTGCTTTCGGGACCCCATCGCTTTTTGTTTTATGTGTTTTTGAGGAGTCCTTCATGGGCAACAAACTTTATGTCGGCAATCTGCCGTACACCGTACGCGACGAAGACTTGCAACAGTCTTTCGGCGAATTTGGTTCCATCACCAGCGCCAAGGTGATGATGGAGCGCGACACCGGCCGTTCAAAGGGCTTTGGTTTCGTCGAAATGGGCAGCGATGCTGAAGCGCAAGCTGCTATCGCTGGCATGAATGGCCAGTCACTCGGCGGCCGCTCAATCACTGTGAACGAAGCCCGTCCGATGGAAGCTCGTCCTCCACGTACCGGCGGCTTCGGCGGCGGTGGTGGCTACGGTGGTGGCGGCGGCGGCGGTGACCGCTCAGGTGGCGGCGGCTACGGCGGCGGCGGTGGCCGTTCCGGCGGTGGCGGTGGCTACGGTGGTGGTGGCGGCGGCGGTGGACGCGGCGGCTACTAAGCCTTCGTAACCCCCAATCTTCAGCTGCGCGCTGAAGATGCTTTAAAAGGCTTCAGGACTTCGGTTTTGGAGCCTTTTTGCTTTTGGGGAACTTTCTAAGAAATCTTCGTGCTGGATAAATCCGTGTTCGCCAAAGCCCTATTTATTTTTGCCTCTTGCCAGCTTGCGTAATCTTGGCCACTACTTTCAATCGTCCAGTGGGTTCTCCCGTTAGCACTGCGCCCAGCAACTATTGCTGCTGCAGCGCTGGGACTTGAGAACGCATAGTCTCGAGAAAATTCTCGATGACGACCATCCATAGTAGGTATGAGGACGCCATTTCGCACTAATTCACCAAACAGCGCTGTGTAAGTTCCTTGGACTCCCTCCCAAGAAGCGCGTGTCATAGAACCTTTGAACACCACAAATTCACCATTGATTTCTTGACCGCGGGCGCTGATTCCGTGCTTCTTAACATCACCCGAAAAGATGGGCGATGGCTGCTCTAATGAAGATGCGCCCGTCAACGTTGAAGCGGCATCGAAAATTTTCTCCGTATGCATTCGAATAGGTTTCGGCGGCTCTCGAAGAAAGTCCATGCCAAGTACAGGCAATAGGATTTGAATCTGTTCAAGAAAAAATTCCATGTCCGATCGGTCTGCCTCCGGCAGGTTGTCGTAACCCGGAGCTGTTCCGTTGAGCAATTCACATCGCCCAGCTTGTTGAGCAATCCGGATCAACCTACTTTCTAGATATTTGACGTGTCCCTTGGTTAAGTTTGCGTCCTTACTACTCACAATACAAACCCTCTCCCAGAAATCCTTTCCGCCTTTGTCCTCTGGTCGATTGTGAGCGTTAAGTCGTTGTGCTAAATCGTCTGTTTCACCGATGTAAACCTGAGTACCGATTCCAGACCCACTATCCGGACCAACCAGAAGGTATACCCCAGTGCGTCTGCATTCCGGACGAAGAATTAAATCCCCTAATCGGCTTCGTGGGGCGGTAATCGCATGACCAATCCAATTCAATATTTCAGCTGTCAATAAGCCGTTAGGCGCCCCGTCCACAAGAAAAAGTTTTAGCGTCCGACCTCTAGTTGAGTTCATTTCTTTCCAATCTTGAGCAATAACCCGCGGTAGATCATCTTATTCTCGGCAACCTAGTTGGTCGGAGGTAAAAATTTACCTGGTCCCTTAACAGTTGTTCAGCGGGTCAGCATGTAATCGTCTAAGTGACCACAACTTTTGTAGCAGCCCGCAACTTATCCTTCTTACTAGGTCGCTTCCCCTTCACGCCCCCGGTCCCCTGCGGATCAGCCGCATTCACTGGCGCGACTTCTACAGGCTCAAACCCTGCCACTTGCTCCAGCTCCAGCTTGATGCCATGCCGCTTTTCAATCAATTTGAAATGCACGGCAGTGGCAGCACTCACAAAACTGATAGCCATGCCGGCCACGCCAGCGCGCCCGGTGCGGCCAATGCGGTGGGTGTAGTCGGTGGCTGAGCGGGGCAGGTCGTAGTTGACGACAACGGGCAGGGCGGTGATGTCCAGTCCGCGTGCAGCCACATCAGTAGCCACCACCACCTGCACCGCCTTGGCCTTGAAGTCCATCAGCACCTGGCTGCGTTTGCCCTGACTGAGTTCGCCATGAAAAGGCTCGGCGTTGATGTCGGCCTTGCGCAGCTTATCGGCCACTATTTCTGCCGCGTGCTTGGTGGCGACGAAGACCAACACACGTTGCCATTTTTCAGTTTGCACCAGGTGGCGCAGCAGCTGGGTACGTTTGGACGCGTCCACCGCAATCGCGCGCTGGGTGATGGGCAATACGGTTTCGGGCTCTGGCTTGATTTCTATGCGCAATGGGTCGGCCATCATGCCTGCGGCCAGTGCCTCAATGGCGGGCGCAAAGGTGGCTGAAAATAATGCGTTTTGCCGCTTGGCGGGCAGCAGCGCCACAATGCGGGCCAGCTCGTCAGCAAAGCCCATGTCGAGCAGCTTGTCGGCCTCGTCCAGCACCAGCATCTTGACGTTTGCCAGGCTCAGCGCGTTGTGGTCAATCAGGTCTATCAGACGACCTGGCGTGGCCACCACCACATCGGCACCGCCGCGCAGGTGCATCATTTGCGGGTTGATCGACACACCGCCAAACACCACCGCCACCTTGATTTGCTGCGGCAGGTGTTTGCCAAAGCTCACCAGCGCCTCCCCCACCTGCGCGGCCAGTTCACGCGTGGGCACCAGAATCAGTGCCGATGTGGTTCGGCCCGCACGGGTTGGTAAATCATGGATTCGCTGCAACAGCGGCAGGGCAAAGGCTGCTGTTTTGCCTGACCCTGTCTGTGCTGATGCGAGCACATCGCGCCCTGACAGGAGGGCCGGGATTGCCGCAACCTGAATCGCGGTGGGTTCGGTATAGCCTTTGTCGTGCAGGGCACGTAACAGCAGTGGTAGCAGCGCGGGCGCAAGGCCCAGTTGGGTAAATGGCATGAGCTAGTTTAAGCGCCAGCTCCAGCCCAGCGTGGGCCCCGCGGGGCTTGCCTTGAACTCAGTTGCTGGTCATGCCGGCCACCTGCACCGACAGGTCATGCAGCTTGGCCTTGCCAGAGTAGTAGCGGTCCAGTCGCCACTCCTTCAGGATGCCGATGGCAATGTCAAAGTCGTCATAGCTCAAGTCGTACAAATCAGCCAGTGCAAACTTTTCGTCCGATTCCAGCGCGCGAACCAGGTTGGCGAGTGTTTTGGCGGCGCTTGACTCCGGGTTGGTTTCAATCAGCCTGCGCGCTTTTTTAATTTCGTTCATCAGTGCGTTCCTCCATGTGGACGTCTCATGTGTGAGTGCCAGGGTTGCAATTTCTTACGCTGTATTTCTCAGACAACACTTTTCCGATGGAATTATGGGTAGGCCGTCGCGGTCTTGTCTATCGTGATGCCCTTAAAAATCAAAATATTTGATGTTTTTTTCAAACCGCTCAATCTCCCCCGCGGGCGGCGGGGTTTAACTGATGTCATGGGCAGGTCACAGGGCATGCGTAACGTGAGGGCATGAAACATTTGAAAACGCTTGTTACCCATGCCGCTCGTCAAGTCTGAAAAAGCACGACAAGAGCTGGCCTCGAGGCAGCGCGTTTTGACTGTGCGCGAGCGCTCGGCGTTGTTTCTGGCCGACGGCATTCGCAGCCGGGACGAGTTGATTCATCTCTTGCAGGGCGACATTGGCTTGTTGCAAAAGATGATGACGGACGGGTACCTGGTGCCGTCTGAAACCCTTGGCGCCAAGTCTGCGCGCATGACGGACTTTGCGGTGTCGCAGGTTGAACCCGTCAAGGCGTTTTTGCGTGAGCCTGAGGCAGTGCCACTGCCCGCTGCAGCACCCAGCCCGCCCACTTTTACAGGCACTGACACGATTTCGCGCAACGTTGCTGCGATAGTGCAGTCGGCCGACAACTTTGAAGGCAAACGCTCGCTGGCCACAACCCGCATGTTTTTGTTTGACATTGTCGAGCGCATGTTTGTGCGCAAAATGCCCGAGCTGGCCAACCACTTGCGCGACCAGTTGCGCGAAGCACGCGACAGGGCGTCGATGATGGTCATTGCCCGCGAGATTATTTTGAACGTCGAAGAAATTGCCGGACCGGACCGGGCTGATGGCCTGAGCGAACGGCTGGCCATGATGTTGCCGCCTGAACAATAACGAGGCCGGGCGCTAACATGGGCCGGCCCATGACCCGCGACCTTTTTGAAACGACTCCAGCAACAGACACGTGTTGTTTGCCTATAAGCCCAGGTGCAGTTCTGTTGCGCGGCTTTGCTCGCGCGCAGGCAGAGGCGCTGATGGGGTGCGTTGACCAGATCACGGCTCAAGCACCGCTGCGGCATTTGCAGACACCCGGCGGACGCGCGATGTCTGTGGCCATGAGTAACTGCGGCGGCTGGGGCTGGACGTCTGACCGCCAGGGCTACCGTTATGTGCAGCAAGACCCGCTGACCGGCCACAACTGGCCAGCCATGCCCCCGGTGTGGCGAGAGCTGGCGGCGCAGGCAGCCGCCACGGCAGGCTACCCAGGTTTTGTGCCCGACGCCTGCCTGATCAACCAGTACCTGCCCGGCACCCAAATGAGCTTGCACCAGGACCGCGACGAGAAGGATGTTGCGCAGCCCATCGTGTCGGTATCGCTGGGTCTGCCCGTCGTGTTTTTATTCGGCGGATTAAAGCGCAGTGACAAGCCGCAGCGGCTGCGGCTTGAGCACGGCGACGTGGTGGTGTGGGGTGGGCCGGCGCGGCTGGCTTTTCATGGGGTGATGCCGCTGGCAGATGGTGAACATCACCTGCTGGGGCGCAGGCGCATCAATGTGACATTTCGGCGTGCGCATTGAGGCAAAAAGCGGCTTTTAAAGCTGCTTTTTGCCTGTTTTAGGGTATGTTTTAGGCCTCCAAGCCAATAGATACATGCGCAAGCAGCTCCTGATTTAATAGCGTTTAAAGAAATGCTGGGCGATGTTTATTGTGTTTCGTGAGATGTCAATTTCAGGATTGCTGTTGCAATCGGTCATCCAGTCTCTCAGGCCGCTTCAAGCAAAAACTCAACCTTGACAGCCTCAAAAGGAAAAACAATGCCACCGCCTTGGTCGCGGTCTATCACCCCCGCGTTGAGCAGCGCCGTGATGTCGGCATGAACCGCCTTCACATCACGCTCGACCCGGCGGGCAGTTTCGCGTATTGACATGGGGCCTGCGCCGCATAAGGCTTTGAGCAGTTCCCAGCGTTTGGCCGTCAGTACCTGCCAGAGAAGTTCAGGCGTGGCGAAGGCAATACGGGTGTTGCGCTCAGGCTTGCCGGACTTCCATGACTGCACAAAGCCGGCCATGGACTCGTCTGGCGAGGTAACTTCAAGAATAACTGTTTTCATGGTTCCACCTTGCTATGTCTTTTTGAAAATCAACGATCGGCTTTTCTGGTGATGCGAACTTGTAGTCGCTTTCAAGTACGCCGAAATGCCGATGATCGCCTTTGCCTATCTCGTTGTCGTAGCGGACTACGCCAACAGCGTCAACAACGTAGGCCAGTCGGTACTTGAAATCGTGGTCAGAGCCTGTGACAGGCTTCGGGACTTGCCAAAGCACCAGTTCCGCAAACGAGGAGGGCGAGTAAACGATGCGCCGTCGTGCAATCAGCGTTGCTTTCATGTTGGAGATTATGACAACAGATCAGCCTTGTTGTCAATTACTCCAACATCGCCATTTGAATCATCAGGACTTCACCAACCCATCAATCGCCTGAAACATCGCCTGGCGTGCCTGGCTGATGATCTGGCCGCGCCAGAGGTCGGTGTCTGTGTAAAACGCGGCCATCATTTGCGCTTTGATCTGCTGGGCCAGCGCTGCAGGTGCTTCTGGGTGGTTATTGAGCCAGTGCTCGGCGCGCAGGGCCTGCACCACGTCAAAGACTGGCACGGTGCCGTATTCCAGCGCAATGCCTGTGTACTCGGCCTGTGGCGCTTCCTGGTAAATTGAATGCCACATCAGGCCGGTCAAAAATGCTGACGTGGATGAACCGTCGTAAATAGACGTGATGGGGGTTGCCGCATGTCCATCTTTGCCGCCGCCCCACCAGTCGCGTGCGCGCGCGACCGCTGCCGGCTCATCACGCCCGGCCCAGATGCGCTCGCCCACG
Source organism: Polaromonas sp. (assembly GCA_031410335.1). GTDB lineage: Bacteria > Pseudomonadota > Gammaproteobacteria > Burkholderiales > Burkholderiaceae_C > Polaromonas. The sequence goes on from JANNYZ010000110.1 coordinate 52,730, forward strand.
CCGTTTTCGCCCAAGCCGGTGTGCAGGTCTATCCAGCCGATGCGTTTGGCTTGTGCTGCGTGCTGGCGCAGCACCTGGCGTACGGTCTGGTTGCTCCAGGTCGGGCTGTTGCCACCGTAGAACAGGCCGTCGGCAAACTCGTGCTGGCCCTGGGTGATGGCCGACTGGTAGGCCAGCTGGCCCTGGGTTGCAATGAAATCGGCAATCGCAGCCTGGTTGTCGGCGTTCGGGGGCCACGCTTCGGGCAAGATGAGTGGGTGAAGGCCGCGGTAAGCGGCGTTGTCTGGCAGGGGTTGGCTGAAATCCTGAAAATTGCGGTTCAGGTCCACGTTTTCATGGGTGGTGCGGCGGATGTGTGAAAAGCCGTAGGGGTTGAGCGCGTGGATGTACAACACTGCGGTACCAGATGCGCGGGCCTTTTCAAGCCAGTCGGCATCATGCAGCGCATGCACCTGTACGCCGCTGCCGCAATAGCCCTCCACCCCGTGGCAGGCGCTGCTGATGACCAGCAGGTTTTGCGCATCAAGCGGGCCATCACGCGCCACGTCCATCGCCAAATCTTCACCGTCACGGCCCTTGAGGGGGTGGGCGTGGGACTGGACCGTCAAGCCTGCGGTGGCCGCAGCCTCCAGGAATTTGACGCG